>NZ_JBEYZK010000004.1:72096-391476 GCF_040646035.1 Streptomyces sp. NPDC046465 | reverse complement strand
AGGTCCCCGGCCTGCGCCAGCAGGAAATGCACCGCCACAAAGAACGCGGCTTCTGCTGCGGCGCCGGCGGCGCACGCATGTGGATGGAAGAGCGCGTCGGCAAACGCATCAACACCGAACGCGTCGACGAAGCACTCAGCCTCAACCCCGACATCGTCTCCACCGCCTGCCCCTTCTGCCTCGTCATGCTCACCGACTCCGTCAACGGCAAAAAGAACGATGGCCAGGCGAAGGAAACCCTCCAAGTCGTCGACGTCGCGCAACTCCTGCTCGACTCCGTGAGGACACCGGTCGACGACACCACGGGTGAGCCGGACAGCGAAGAGGCCACGGAGCACGAGCCCGTTACGTAACACCCGTCGGGACACGCCATCGGGCACTCGTTCCACAAGACAGGGCCGGAACCGCACTGTGCGGTTCCGGCCCTGTCTTCTGCCTGTACGGCTACGCGTCGAAGTCGAGGCCGACGTGGTCCGACGCCGGACGGGCCTGGCACGGCAGGGTGTAGCCCGCGTCCTGTTCCTCCTGGGTGAGCGCGTAGCGCCGGGCGAGCACGACCTCGCCGTCGACCACCCGCGCCCGGCAGGAGCCGCACAGACCGTCGCGGCACGAGTACGGCGTCTCCGGCCGGTGCCGCAGGACGGCCGCGAGGAGCGAGGGGTCCTGCGGGGACATCTCGGCCTCCGTGCTGCGGCCGTGCAGCCTGGCCGTGATCCGGGCGCCGCCACCGCCACCGTCACCCACGGCCGGACGGGACGACGTGTCCTGGTCCGCCGGGTCCGTCGTGAACAGTTCCCGGCGTACGCGGGACGGGGCGACGCCGAGCTCCCGCAGGACCTCGTCCACCGACTCGACCAGGCCCCAGGGACCACAGAGGTAGAAGTGCGTGCGGGCGTCGCGCGGCGCGGCGCCGAGCCCGGTCAGCAGGCGCGGCAGTTTCGACGCGTCGATCCGGCCGGACAGCACCTCCGACTCGCGCTCCTCGCCGGACAGCACGTGCAGGACGAAGAACCGGCCGGTGTGGCAGTCCTTGAGGTCCGCCACCTCCTCGGCGAGGAGGGTCGAGCGCGCCGTGCGGTTGGCGTAGACGAGCGAGACCTTGCACCGCGGGTCCGTGTCCAGGGCGGCGGCCGCCATGCTCAGGAGCGGGGTGATGCCGCTGCCGCCGCCGATCAGCACGTGGTGCGCGCCGGGCCGGTCCGCGAGCGTGAAGCTGCCCTTCGGCGGGCCTGCTTCGAGGGTGTCGCCCGCAGCGAGCCGCGTGACGGCGTACTCGCCGAAGCCGCCGGGGCCCAACTGTTTGACGACGATGCGCAGCGTCCCCGGTGGCGCGGAGCCGGGCGGACGGCAGATCGAGTAACTGCGCCGGATCTCCTCGCCCGTCGAGCCGATGCGGTGGCGTACGGCGATGTGCTGGCCGGGGCGGTGCGCGAAGGTCGCGGCCAGCGCGTCGGGGACGCCGAGGGTCACGGCCACGGCGGTTTCGGTGAGCCGGTCCACACGGTGCACCGGCAGCGCGTGGAACCCGGTCCTGGCCGAGGCCGAGGGCGAGGCGGGGGCAGGGGCGTGGGCTGGGGCGGGGGCGGGGGCGTGGGCTGGGGCTGGGCTCTGCGTTCGCTCCATGAGGGTACGGACCGCTCCGTCTCGTGGTGTCATATCGCCTTCATGTGACCGAAGGTCTCCCGGCAGGAGAGACACACCAGCACGGACTGGCAGCGCGTCGCCCCGAAGGGGCTCTGCGGCCGGGTGGCCGTCGACGCGCAGTGCGGGCAGGCCACGCCGGTGCCGAGCCGCAGGTCGAGCGGTGCGGTGCGGCTGCCCGGCGGTGAGATGCCGTTCTCGGCGAGCTTGCGCCGACCGTCGGCCGTGATCCAGTCGGTGGTCCAGGCGGGCGCGAGGACGGTCCGCACCCGCCCGTCCGGATGCCCGCAGCGGGCGAGTTCGGCCCGGATGTCCGCCACGATGACGTCCATGGCGGGGCAGCCGGTGTAGGTGGGCGTGACGGTGACCTCCACGGTCCCGTCGGGGCCCGCCGTCACCTGACGCACCACCCCCAGCTCCCCGAGCGTGATCAACGGCAGCTCGGGGTCGGCCACCGCGCCGACCCGCTCCCGTACCTGCTCGGGAGCGAGCCGCACGGGAGCGAGCCGTTCGGCGGTCGGCCCGTCGGACGTCGACCGCTCGCGTACCGCCGTCACCACGTGCCCCCCGGGTACTGCCGGTGCACCGCCTGGAGTTCGGCCACCAGCGGCCCGAACCCCTCGGTGTGCAGGCCCTCCCGGCCGCCGCGGGCGTGCCAGGTGGCCTTGGGCAGGGTCAGCCCGGCCCGGACGAGGACGCCGCCGACAGCCGCGTCCCACTCCGCCCGCAGCCCCGCCGGGTCCACCGCGACACCGTCCGCCACGAGCCGTGCGGTCACCGCGTCCGTCGCGAACAGCTCGGCGGTGTACGGCCAGACCTGATCGAGGCCCGCCTGCATCCGGCGGTGGCTCTCCTCGGTGCCGGTGCCGAGCCGTACCGTCCACTGCTCGGCGTGCGTGCAGTGGTAGGCCGACTCCTGGACCGCCTTCCCCGCGAACCCGGCGAGTGCCGAATCCGCGGAGCCGGTGAGCGCGGCGTACAGCAGCCTGGTGTGGTGGGCCAGGCAGAGCTGACGCGCGAGGGTGAGCGCGTAGTCCCCGTTGGGGATCTCCGCGAGCAGCACGTTGCGGAACTGCCGCTCGGTGCGGGTGAACGCGAGGGTGTCCTCGTCGCCGTGCCCGGCCAGCTCGGCGGAGTACGCGAGCAGGGTGCGGGCGTGGCCGAGGAGGTCGAGGGCGATGTTCGAGAGGGCCAGGTCCTCCTCGATGGAGGGCGCCCTCGTCACCCAGGCGGCGAGCCGCTGACAGAGAATCAGGGCGTCGTCGCCCAGGGCGAGTGCGTACTGCGCGGTGTCGCTCTCCAGCGCGGCGGTGTCCCGTGCCGCGTCCACGTCCACGTCCACATCCGCATTCACGTTCACGTTCACGTCCAACGCTCCGGTCAGGGTCTCAGTGGCCATGGTCGCTGCCGCCCGCCGGAGCCGCGTACTGCTCGGAGAGCCGGTACGGCTTGCCCGTACCGTTGCTGAACAGCGGCTCCTTCTCGTCCGGCGCGGTGGCCCGGATGTCCGAGGAACGGACCACCCAGATCGACGAAGGCTCCCCGCGCCGCGTGTACAGATCGCGGGCGTTGGCCATCGCCAGGTCGGCGTCGGCGCCGAGCACCGAGCCCACGTGCTGGTGGCCGAGGCCGCGGCGGGTTCTGACGAAGACCTCCCACGGCGTCTCGGCTCTCGCGTACGTGCTCGTGCTCGTGCTCGTGGTTGTGGTTGTGGTCGTACTCATCCCGGTATCCCCCTGCTCAGATCGGCGGCCTGCCCGGTCTGTTCCGCTTCGCGCCGGGCGGCCGCCACCGCGGCCTCCCGTACCCAGGCGCCGTCCTCGTGCGCGGCGACCCGGTGCGCCAGGCGCTGCCGCGCGCACTGGGAATCGTCCGAGAGCACCTCGCGGTACTGGTTCCAGCTGACGGGCGTGAAGTCGTAGTGCCCGCGGTCGGGGTTCCAGGCGATGGCCGGGTCGGGCAGGCTCAGGCCCAGCTCCTCGGCCTGCGGCACGCAGATGTCGACGAAGCGCTGGCGCAGCTCGTCGTTGGGGTGCCGCTTGATGCCCCAGGCGATGGCCCGCCTGGTGTGCTTGGCCCCGAAGGCGGCGGCGCGGTCCTTGCTCGCCGGGGTGTCCGGCGGGCCGAACATCAGCGCGACGGCAGGCAGCCACCAGCGGTTCACCGCGTCCTGCGCCATCTGCCGCTGCTCGGGCGTGCCCTGGCACAGCGCGCGCAGGGAGTCGAAGCCCTGGCGCACGTGGAAGGTCTCCTCCTGGCAGATGCGCAGCATGGCGCGGGCGTACGGCCCGTACGAGGTGCGGCACAGCGGCACCTGGTTGATGACGGCGGCGCCGTCGGTGAGCCAGGCGATGGCGCCGGTGTCCGCCCAGGTGAGCGCCGGGTGGTTGAACGTGCCCGCGTACCGCTGGCTGCCGTTGTGCAGGGCGTCGAGCAGCTCGCCGCGGCTGACGCCGAGGGTCTGCGCCGCCGCGTAGAGGTAGAGGCCGTGTCCCGCCTCGTCCTGCACCTTCGCCAGGAGGACGGCCTTGCGGCGCAGCGAGGGGGCGCGGGCGATCCAGGCGCCCTCCGGCTGCATGCCGATGATCTCCGAGTGGGCGTGCTGGCCGATCTGCCGTACGAGCATGCGGCGGTAGCCGTCCGGCATCCAGTCGTGCGGCTCGACCCGTTCGTCGTCGCGGAGCAGCTCCTCAAAGCGCTCCTCCAGGCGCCCGGCGAGCGCGGGAGCCGCCGTGTCCGCGGTCACGTCAGGCCTCCCGTCCGGTGCCGACGGGCTCGCGCGCGGTGCCCGCGGCCGTGGCGGCGCCCGGCTCGTCCCGTTCCTGGAGGCCGCTCAGGAAACGCGTGTGGAAGCGGCGCAGCGGGCCCGGCGCCCACCAGTTGGCCTTGCCGAACAGCGCCATCAGCGACGGCACCAGGAGGGCGCGGACGAGGGTGGCGTCGATGATGACCGAGACGGCCGTGCCGTAGCCGAGCTGCTTGATGAAGATCAGCCGGGACAGTACGAGGGCGCCCATCGGGATGCAGAAGAGCACCGCGGCGAGCGTGACCGTGCGGCCGACCTTCTCCAGGCCGCCCGCGATGGCCTCGCGGTCCGGCAGCCCGTGGTCCACGCCCTCCTTGATGCGGGAGAACAGGAAGACCGTGTAGTCGGTGGACATCGCGAGGGCCACCGCAAGCAGGATGATGAGCATCGTCGGCTGGAGCGCGCCCTGGGCCGTGAAGTCGAACAGACCCTCCAGGTGGCCGTCCTGGAAGACCAGGATGAGCAGGCCGAGGGTGCTGGCGAGGGTGAGCAGGTTGGTGATGACCGCCTTCAGCGGGAGCACCACGGAGCCGGTCATCGCGAAGAGGATGAGCAGCGTGGTGAGCGACATCAGGCCGATGCTCAGCGGCAGGTGGTCGCCGAGGCTGCTCATCATCGCGTCGTAGAGCGCGGTGTTGCCGGTGGTCACGGTCGGGTACGGGGCGTGCACGGCCTGGACCGCGTCCAGGGTGTCCTGGGCGTCGAGCGACAACGGGGCGTCCTTGAGCGCCAGTTGCGTCTCCCACATGCCGTCGCCGATCGGGCGGGGCTGCGTCACGGCGGCGACGCCGTCGACCCCGGCCAGCTGCTCGCGGTAGGCGGCGAGCTTGCCGCCCGCGTCCTTCGGCGCCTCGGAGATGAGGTGGACCGGCGACTGGAGCGAGCCGGGGAAGTCCGTCTCCAGCGTCGCGTACACCCGGCCCGCGTCGGAGTCCGCGGGCATCGAGGCGGAGTCGATGCCGGTGAACTTGATGCCGAAGGCGGGCAGGGCGAGCACGATGAGCACCGCGCTCGCGGCCACCGCGGCGCTCACCGGGCGGCGCATCACGCCGTGCGAGAAGCGGTACCAGCGACCGCCGGACTCGCTGCCCGTGCCGTGCTCCTGGCTGCGCTGCCAGCTCTTGGGCGCCCACTTGTTGATGCGTCCGCCCAGCGCGGTGAGCAGCGCGGGGAGTCCGAGCAGCGCGAAGAGCAGGGCGCCGAGGGAGGTGGCGATGCCCGCGATGCCCATCGTGTAGAGGAACCGCTGCGGGAAGACGAGCAGCGAGGCCAGCGCCACGGCGACGGTCAGGCCGCTGAACAGGACGGTGCGGCCGGCCGTGCGCATGGTGCGGCCGACGGCGTCGAGGGTGTCGTGACCGGCCCGCAGCTCCTCGCGGAAGCGGGAGATGATCAACAGGCTGAAGTCGATGGACAGGCCGATGCCGAGCGCCATCACCAGGTTGAGGGCGAAGATCGAGAGGTCGAGCACGGTCATCACCGCGCCGAGCACGCCAAGCGCCACGGCGATGGAGACGAGGGCGCCGCCGAGCGGGATCAGCGCCGCGATCACGCCGCGGAAGATGAAGAGCAGCAGGATGAGCAGGATCGGGAAGGCCAGCGCCTCGGCCTTGCCGAGGTCCTCGCTGGAGATCGTGCTGGCCTCGACGTTCGAGGCGGTCGGGCCGCCGAGGGTGACGCCGTCGGCCAGCTTCTCGTCCGCGTCGAGGGCGTCCTGGGTCGCGGTGACGGCCTTGGTGACGGCGTCACCGGGCGCGAATCCCTTGACGGAGGCGACGAAGTAGGTGCTCCGGCCGTCCTTCCGCACCATCGCGGGGTTCTTGGCCGATACGAAGTCCTCGACGCCCGTGACCTCCGGGCGCTTCTTGATCAGGTCGACCGCGCGCCGCAGCCGCTCCGGCCGGTCGGCGGAGCGGGCGTCCACGGGCTTGTCCAGCTCGACGAGGACGACGTAGCCCTGTTCGAGGCTGGCGCCGGTGGCCTTCTCCACGTCGCCGAGGACCTGGACGGCGGCCGACTCGGAGTCGTCGTAGTCGTCCACGCCCATGGTCATGGACTTCATCTGGGATCCGCCGCCTGCCAGACAGACGAGCGCGAGAAGCCCGACCGTCCAGAGCAAACGCCTCGGTCCCTTCTCCAGCAGGTGCAACAGCCTTCCGAACACTTGGCTAACTCCCTTTCGGGGGGGCGTGACAGGGCTGAGGGCGGGGCGCCCCCGTGGGTGATGAGGTCGCGGACCGGCCGCGCAATCCACGGCGGGGGTATGGGGTACGCCACAGCGTCTTTCTGGGTGGGCGAGGGATTGCGGGGGCGGTGCGCCGGACTCTCTTGATGTGCGTGCCGCTGCGGTGCGCGGGCCTTGTGCCGTTGTCCGTACCTCTGCCGTTCTCCGTACCTCTGCCGTGCCTCTGCCGTGCCTCTGCCGTAGCTCTCTGAAGTACCGCTTCCGTACCGCCCCCGAGCGCCCCACCGCTCGCCCGCGGCGGCCACCGTCTGCCCGTCTCCCCGTCTCCCCGTCTGCCCGTCTGTCCCTGTCCAGGAAGGACCGCGCCACCATGTCTTCTGACGTCCGCGCACGCGCTGCCGCGCCGCCCCCCGAGGGGGACGACGGTGCGGATCCCGCGCTGCGGCCCTGGCTGTCGGCGCTGCGCGCACTGGTGCCGATGCCGGAGGGGTTCCGGGAGCTGCGGGTGGGCCGGGACGAGGCGCGTGCCCTGCTCGGCTGCAAGGACGAGCTCCTCGACCGGCTCGCCGCGGGCGGCCTCGCCCACGAGGGCTCCGGTGCCGAACTCCGCTTCGACTACCACGACTTGGCGAACACAGCTCTGTACTCCGGGGCCATCGCAAGCGTCCCGCTGGCCGGGCAGCGGATGATGCTCCGCTTCGCCTCGGGCGCCCCCGAGACCTGGACCCCGCCGCGCCACTGGACGCTGGACTGGCGGCTGCGCTGCCGCGATCCCCGGTGCCCCGGCGGCACCTGGCGGATCGCGCTGCCCACGCCCGAGGTCTTCGGCGGCGGCATCGACTCACTGGAGTGCGAGCAGCCCGCCGTGCACGAGGACGGCGCGCTCGTCGTACGCGACGCCGCGTCGGTGCGCCTGAGCGGTCGGGTCACCACCTCCGGGTGGCGCTCGCCGCTGCTCTCGGCCACCGCGCGGCGCCACTTCGACGCGCTGGAGGGCGAGTTGCGCGACGGTACGTACCGCTTCCAGTGGATGCATCCGCGGCTGCGCACCGACCCGGCCTGGACGAAGCGGCTCGGGATCATGGACTGCACGGTCTGCTCCCTGGAGCTCCAGCGCAGGGCGGCGGCGGACGGGCTGACCACCCGGACCCGGCGCGGCCGCTACCTGGGAGTGCTCGACGCCGAGCACGCCTGGTGCGAAGTACTGGACGAGGACGGCGTGTTCAAACCCGTCGACCCGGTCTTCGCGGTCCTCTCCGAGCGGCACCGGCCGCCCCACGAGGAGTTCTCCGACTTCTGCGCCGGCTCGGTCCCGAGCCGGTTCCTGCCCTGGTCCGTGCCGGCCGGCGAACCGCTTGCCGTGCACGACTGCCCCGTCGGCGACGGGTCCTGGGACAACACCTTCAGCGGCACCACAGCGAAAGGCAACGCATGAGCACCGTACGGGAGATGCTCGTCGAACTGACCGGCATGACGGAGTTCGGCGGCGAGATCGCCGACGACGCCAACCTCAGCGCCAGCGGCGTCGACTCGGGCGACCTGGTCCGCCTGGTCCTGCTCATCGAGGAGCGGACCGGCGTGGAGGTCACGGCGGAGGACATGGACGACCTGTCCTCCATCGCCGACTACGAACGCCTGATCGCCGCACGCGGTGCGGCGGCGGGGGCCGCCTGATGTGGCTCTCCCAGGTCCTGCACCGCAACCGGCAGTGCCTCGGGGACCGCACGGCGCTGATCGACGCCGACCGTTCGCTCACCTGGACCGAGCTGGACGAGCGCACGACTCGGCTCGCCCGCGGTCTCGCGGCGCGCGGCGTCGCCAAGGGCGACCGGGTCGCCATCCTGTCCCTGGACCGCGTCGAGGTGATCGAGGCGTACTTCGCGCTGGCCAAGCTCGGCGCGCTGTTCGTCCCCCTGAACCACAGCCTGACGGTGCCCGAGGTGACCGACATGGTGCGGCGCACCGGGGCCGGTGTGCTGCTCGGTGAGGCGGCGCTCCTCGACCGTCACCCCGATCTGCCGGTGCGGCTGCGGCTCGCGGTGGACGGTCCGGAGTACGCGGAGCTCACCGCTGCGCGGACCGGGAACACCACTGCGCGGACCGGGAACACCACTGCGCGGACCGGGGACACCGCCGCGCGGACCGGGGACACCGCCGCGCGGACCGGGAACACCGAGGCGCGGACCGGGAACACCGACGCCGCGGAGGAGGAGTTCCCGCTTCCGGCCGTGGCCGACACCGACCTCGCCGCGATCCTGCACACCTCGGCCACCACAGGCCGGGCCAAGGGCGTCACCGTCGACCACGGTTCGTTCCGGGGCATCTCGCTGGGCTGGCTCGCCGTGGCGGCACCGTCCGACGACATGGTCCTTGTCAACTGCTGCCCGCTCTACCACGGCAGCATGACCGTCATCCTCACCTACCTGGCGGCGGGCGCCACCGTCGTGCTGCTGCCTGGCTTCACACCGCAGCGGGCGCTCGCGGCGATGGAGCGCCACCGTGCCACGCACGTCTGGCTCGTCCCGCAGATGCTCCGCTTCCTGCTGCAGAGCAAGGCCATGGCGAGCACCGAACTCGGCTCCCTGCGCGAGGTGATGTACGGGGCGGCGCCGATGCCCGTCGAGCTGCACGCCGAGGCCGCCGAGCGGCTCGACTGCGGTTTCCGGCAGGTGTACGGCATGACCGAGGTGGGCGGCCCATTCGCCACCCTCGGCCCGGCCGACCACCGCGCCGCCCGCCCCGACGCGCCGCTGCCCGCGGGCCGGGTCATCCCCGGCATGTCGGTACGGGTCCTCGACGACGCGGGTACGGAGCTGCCGCTCGGCGCCGTCGGCGAGATCACCGTGCGCGGCCCCGGCCTGATGCGCGGCTACTGGAACAACCCGGCCGCCACCGCCGAGATCACCGTCGACGGCTGGATCCGCACCGGCGACCTCGGCCTCCTCGACGAGAGCGGACTCATCCGCCTCGTCGACCGGCGCAAGGACCTGATCCTGCGCGCCGGGCAGAACGTCTATCCCGCCGAGATCGAGCAGGCGCTGCTCACGCACCCGCTGGTGCGCGACGCGGCCGTGGTCGGCGTCCCGGACGCGGACTACGGCGAGGTCCCGAAGGCGTACGTCGTCACCGGACCCGCCCCGTCCGCGGACAGCGCGACGGACAACAGCGCGACGGACAGCAGCACGACGGACAGCACGACGGACACCGCCACCGACGGCGCGCCCGCCGTCACCCGGGCCGAACTGATGGCCCACCTCACCGAACGCCTGGCGCCGTACAAACGTCCCCGGCAGCTGGAATTCATCGACCAAGTGCCCCGCAGCCCCGCCGGAAAGATCCTCAAAAAGCTGCTCCGCGCCTGAGCCGGAAGGAAACCCCATGACCAGCGCACCCACGCTCGACCTGCGCTACACGGCGGAGCGCACGCTCCGCGTCTCGGACGACACCGAGCTCTATTACGAGATCCAGGGGGACGAGGGCCCGCACCTCACCCTGGTGAACAACTTCTTCATCATCGCCCCGATGTGGCGGAACTTCACCGCCGAACTGGCCAAGCGGAACCGGGTCCTCACCTACGATCTGCGCAACCAGGGCGCCTCCTCGGTCTCCCCGGACATGACCTGGGACGACCACGTCGAGGACCTGCGGGTGCTGCTCGACGGCCTCGGCATCGAGCGCACCCATCTGCTCGGCACCTCCGCTTCCGGGTTCATCTGCCGTGACTTCGCGGCCCGTTACCCGGAGCGCGTGGACGGCCTGATCCTGACCGGCCCGTCCTGCACGCCCTCGGACGGCGTCCGGCGCCGGGCCACCGAGCGCGCCTGCATCAACTCCCTTGAGCTGGGCGGCACCCAGGCCCTCTGGGACCACCTCTACTCGGTCGTCTTCAGCGAGGCGGCGATGCGCGAGATGGGCGCCACCGGCTACCTCGGGCTGCGCTCCGCGTTCACCGCCATCCACCCGCCGGACCCGATGCTCACCAACCTCAAGTGCGCCACCCAGGTCACCGACGGCCCGGAACACCTCGCCGCCATCAAGCAGCCGACGCTGCTGCTCCTCGGCGACAAGGACGACATGTGGAACGAGGCGCTCGGAGCGGAGGCCGGGCGGCTCATCGAGGACTCCGAGGTCGAGTGGATGCACGACGTCGGCCACCTCCCGTACATGGAGGACGGCGACGGCTTCCAGGCGCGGGTCCAGCGCTTCCTCGACGCGCTGGCGGCCCGCGAGGCTGCTGTGGCCCCGCAGACCGGCGGCGAGGCGGCCGGAGGCGACGCTTCCGCGCCGGTCGCCGGAGCTTCCGAGGTCGCGGGAGCCTCCGGGGTCGCCGGAGCCTCCGGGGTCCCCGAGGTATCCGGGGCCCCCGAGGTATCCGGGGTCTCCGAGGAGAACGACGCGCTGCTCGCCGTCCTCTGCGCGCTGCTGCGCGAAATCGTCGCCGACCGGGCCGACCTGCCCGTGACGGGCCTCGCCGAGACGCCGCTGAACAGCATCGGCCTGGAGTCCTGGGCGTTCACCCTGCTCCTCGGCCGGATCGAGGAGCAGCTGTCCGTCGAGTGGGACATGGACGTCCCGCCGGAGGTCTTCGAGAGCCTCGCCTCCATCGCCGCCCACCTGCGCGCCGACCACAGTCCCACCCTGCCCACCACCTCCCAGGAGTCCGCCAAGTGACCGCCACCACCGCTCCCGCCGTCCACGTCATCACCGGGGCGACCGGCTTCGTCGGCGGCGCCGTCGCGCTGGAACTGCTCCAGCAGACCCCCGACCACCTGGTCTGCCTGGTACGCGGCGAGGACGACGAGGCCGCGACCCGCCGCCTGCACGACGCCCTCGGCCACGCCGCCGAGATGTACGACGTCCCCGGCCTGCTGCCCTCGATCCTGGAGCGCACGAGCGCGATAGCCGGGGACATCACGGACGAGGCCCTGCCCGAGTCCGCCGACCGGTTCCTCGCCGCCGCGGGCGGCACCGCGCCCGGCGCCTTCTGGCACGTCGCCGCCTCCCTCAAGTACGAGGACCGGCACGCCGACGAGATCAACCTGATGAACGTCTCCGGCACCCGCAACGTCCTCGCGCTCGCCAAGGCCCTCGGCGAGCCGGTGTTCAACCACGTCAGCACCGCGTACGTGGCGGGCAAGCGCACCGGCCTGATGCACGAGGAGTTCCCCGGCGACACCGAGTCGGCCAACAACGTCTACGAGGCCACCAAGACCATCGGCGAGCAGGAGGTCGCCTCCTCCGGTCTGCCATGGCGCGTGCTGCGCCCCTCGATCGTCATCGGGCACTCCGCGACCGGCGCCGCCACCAGCTTCACCGGCATGTACGGCTTCGTCTCCTCCGCGCTGCGCTTCCGCCGCGCCGTGGAGAAGGAGTTCGGCAACCTGCTCCAGCACCGGCAGGTGCCGATCATCGCCGACCCGGACATCGAGTGCGACCTCGTCCCCGTCGACCTGGTGGCGAGGAACGCCGTCGCCATCGGCCGCACGGGCGCGCTGAGCACCGTCTACCACCTCAACAACGGCGGTTCGCCGAAGGTCGGCGAGGTCATCGAGGAGGTCTTCGCCCTCGCCGGACTGCGCAAGCCCCGCTTCGTCTCCAACCGGGGACTGCTCACCGCGATCGACCTGAAGCTCGACGAGGGCATCCAGTTCTACGCCTCGTACATGATCAACGGAAAGCGCTTCGACCAGACGAACACCGAGTCCGTCTGCGGCGCGGGCGCCCAGCGCTTCGACCTGGACCGCGCGGAAGTCAGCCGCTTCGTGCAGTGGTACCTGGACCGCATCGAGTCCGACGGCCGCAGCTCGGCCCCGGCGCGCGCCTCCTTCGCCTTCAAGGCCACGCGCCGACTGGCCACCACCAGCTGAGCACCGGGCGCCGACGGCACACCCAGCGCCGTCGGCGCCCGGCTCCCGCACGCCCCTTCCGCACGCCCCTTCCGTACGCCCCTTCCGTACGCCTCTTCCGTACGCCTCCGTACGCCGACCACCCACGTCCGAGACGCCGCAACCCGTCTCCCGTCCCCTCCAGGAGAGGAGACCGCGCATGCACCTGCCCGACGACCTGCCCGATGACCTGCCCAAGCCCGGAAAGCTGTTCACGCTGGGTCTGATCACCCAGCAGGCCGCACAGAAGTACCCCGACTCGCTGTTCTACCTGGACCGGCCCTTCGACCTCGCGCCCGAGCTCGGCCTGCGGCCGACCTACGCGCACGCCGCCGGACTCGTCGAGGAGACCGCCGCCCGGCTGTACGCGGCGGGGGTACGCCCCGGCGACACCGTGGCCGTCTTCAAGAGCCACAACGCCGACATCCTCTTCCTCGCCTGCGCCATCGGCCGGGTGGGCGCGGTCCCCGCCATGCTCGCGCCCTTCCTGGAGTGGCCGACCGTGGTGACGATGATGAGCCGCCTGAAGCCGGACCACTTCATCACCGACCCGGCCGTCCTGGCACGCGCCGGGGAACACTTCGACGCGCTGCGCGAGCACGCCCCGGCCGTCCTTCTCGCACACGGCGAGGCGGCCGGGCTGCCCTCACTCGCCACCACCGCGCCGGGCGAGGCCCCGCCGTACCCGGACATCCCGCAGGACGCGCCCGCGCTGATCACGCACACCTCCGGCACGACCGGAGTGCCCAAGCTGGTCGCCGCCGCCCGCCGCGGCACGCAGCTGCCCATCAACACGCAGGCGAAGATGGCGAAGCTGCTGCGCTACCGCGAGACGTTCGCCATGTGCATCTCGTTCGTGCACGCCCGCACCTACGCGGCCCTCGCCACCGCCCTCCAGCTCGGCGTCGGCATCGCCCCGCTCGCCGACCCGGACGTGGACAGCGTGCGCGAGGTCCTCTCCGAGTGCCGCCCCGGCTGTGTCGAGGCGCATCCCAACATGTACCTGCACTGGGAGGAACTGGCCGGTATCCCGGACGGGCCCTTCGAGCGGGTGCGCATCTTCATGAGCACCTTCGACGCGATCCACCCGCGCAGCATCCGCACCCTGCTCGGCGCGAGCAAGCGGCGCTCCCCGCTGTTCATCCAGACCTACGGCCAGACCGAGACCGGCCCGGTCACCATGCGGATCTACACCCGCCGCAACATCCACAAGGCGGACGGCCGCTGCGTCGGCTTCGTCTTCCCCGGCATGACCAAGGCCCGCATCCGGCCCCGCCCACAGGACGAGGGCACCCGCAACGGCTACATCCAGGCCAGGTCCTCCGGCGTCGCCCTCACCTACGTCGGCCAGCAGGAGCTGTACGACGAGCGGTACGACGACAACGGCTGGTGGAACCTCCAGGACATCGGCTACAAGACCCGCTGGGGCTGTGTGCACCTCCTTGACCGGGAGTTCGACCAGACGGACGGCCTGGAGAGCCTGCTCGCCGCCGAGGACTCCCTCATCGAGGCGCTCCCGGAGCTGACCGAGGCCGTCTTCGTCCCGGTCGGCGACACCGTGCGGCCCGTGGTGAGCACCCGCCGCGACCTGTCCCTCGACCGCGCCGCCTGGCGGGCCGCCGTCGCGCACCTGCCCGAGGTCGCGGAGCCGGTGCACGTGGCGTGGGAGCACATGCCGCACACCGCCACGTGGAAGGTGAAGCGGAACGTCCTCTCCGCCGGACTCACGGACGGTTCGATTCCGGCTATCCCAGCTGTCCCAGCTAATCCGGCTAATCCGGCCAATCCGGCTGATCCGGCTGATCCGGCTGATCCGGCTGATCCGGCTGATCCGGCTGATCCGGATCTGGACGGGGTGCTGAGCTGAGATGACCACTTACCCCCTGCCCGTTCCGCTCCCCCGGGAGTGGGCCACCGGCGCCGGCGTGCGCGTCGAGCGCGTCCGTACCGCCGTCGACGGCGAGAGCGCCATGCGGGAGCTGGAGAACGCACTGGACACCCGCAGGGGTGCCGTCCTCCGCTCCGACTACGAATCCCCCGACCGCTACCGGCGGCACGCCGTCGGCTACAGCGACCCGCCCGTCGAGATCGTGCTGCGCGGCCTTCGCACGGTGGAGGTCCGCGCGCTCAACGCGCGCGGCGAGGTGCTCCTTCCGGTGCTGCGCGCGGCGGCGCGACGCTCCCTGCGCGAGGTCCGCGAACTCACCCGCGCCGAGGAGCCGGGGTTCACCGGCCTCGTGCGCGCCTCCCCCGGCCAGGACATGTTCAGCGAGGAGGACCGGTCGCGCAGGCCCGGCGCCTTCGACTTCGTGCGCGCCGTACGCGACGCGCTGTCCGGCCCCGCCGGGGACTTCCTCGGGCTGTACGGCGCCTTCGGCTACGACCTCGTGCTCGCCTTCGACCCCGTGCCGCTGCGCCAGCGCGGACGCTCGGACCACGACCGCGACCTGGTCCTCCACCTGCCGGACGAGATCACCGTCACCGACCCGGTGGCAGGCACCGCCTGGCGGCACACCTACGAGTTCACCGCCCACGGCCGCAGCACGCACGGACTGCCCCGGACCACGCCCGCGGAGCCGTTCCGTGCCGGGAGCCCCGCGGACGGCCCGGCCGGCGACCACGCCCCGGGCGAGTACGCCGCACTGGTGGACGTCGCACGGGAGCGGTTCCGCGCGGGCGACCTGTTCGAGGTGGTGGCCAGCCGCACCTTCGACCGGCCCGTGCCCTGCCCGCCCTCGGAGCTGTTCCGGGCCCTGCGCACCCGTAACCCCTCGCCGTACCAGATGCTGATGAACCTCGGTGAGGGCGAGCATCTGGTGGGCACCTCACCGGAGATGTTCGTCCGGGTGCACGCCCGGCACACGGCCGACGGCACCGGCTGGCGCGTGGAGTCGGCGCCCATCAGCGGCACCGCGGCCCGTGGCCGCGACGCCCTGGAGGACGCCGAACAGGTCAAGGCGCTGCTCGCCTCCGAGAAGGAGGAGGCCGAGCTGACCATGTGCACCGACGTGGACCGCAACGACAAGTCCCGGGTGTGCGAGCCCGGCACCGTCCGCGTCATCGGCCGCCGCCAGCTGGAGATGTACTCGACGCTGATCCACACCGTCGACCACGTCGAGGGCGTGCTGCGGCCGGAACGGGACGCGCTTGACGCCTTCCTCAGCCACATGTGGGCGGTGACGGTCACCGGCGCGCCCAAGCACGCGGCCGTCGCCTTCCTCGAGGAGCACGAGCGCTCCCCGCGCCGCTGGTACGGCGGTGCCGTCGGCCGCGTCGGCTTCGACGGCACCCTGGACACCGGCCTGACCCTGCGCACCGTGCACCTGCGCGACGGCCTCGCCCGGGTGCGCACCGGGGCGACGCTGCTCTACGACTCGGTGTCCGGGGACGAGGAGCGGGAGACCGAGCTGAAGGCGAAGGCTCTCCTGGACGTGCTCGACGGCCTCGACGGGCGCGACGGCCTCGACGGGCTGTCCGGCTCGGGGGCGAGCGGTGCGGCGGGGGAGCGCCGCCCGGCGCGTCCGGTGGGCGGGGCCAGCTCCCCGTACAGCAGCTCCTCGGACCGCTCCCCGTACAGCTCGGCGTACCGCCCGCGCGTGCTGCTCGTGGACCACCAGGACTCCTTCGTGCACACGCTGGCCGGCTACCTCCGGCAGGCGGGCGCCCGCGTCTCGACGTACCGCGGCGGCTTCGACAAGTCCCTCGTGACGGACGTCGATCCCGACCTGCTCGTCCTCTCGCCGGGGCCCGGCCGCCCGGAGGACCACGACACGGCGGGCACCCTGCGCGTCGCCGAGGACCAGAACATCCCGGTCTTCGGCGTCTGCCTCGGCATGCAGGCCATCGTGGAGTACCTGGGCGGGCGCCTCGCGGTGCTCGACCGCCCCTTCCACGGCAAGCCGTCGACGGTCTCGGTGGTGGGCGGGGGCGGAGAGCTGCTGCGCGGCCTGCCGCCGCGCTTCACCGCGGGCCGTTATCACTCCCTGTACGCCGATGCCGGGGCACTGCCGCCCGGCCTGCGGGTCACCGCCCACTGCTCGGACGGGGTGGCCATGGCCGTCGAGCACGAGAGCAGGCCGCTGGCGGGCGTGCAGTTCCACCCCGAGTCCCTGATGACGCAGTTCGACAACCACGGACAGCTGCTGATCGGCAATGTCCTCGCGCGACTGGCCCGGCGGCCGCAGCCCGTCGGCAGCGCGCCCCGTGTGTGACCCCCATATGTGACCCCCGTGTGTGACCCCCGTGTGTGACCCCCATATGTGACCCCCGTGTGTGATGGAGAGAGGTTCACGAGCATGACTGACACCGTTGCCCCGGTCCGTACCGATGCCGCCGTCCGGCGGACCTGGCAGGCTCCCGGCGAGCTGCACCCCGACGACCGCCGCGAGTTCGGCGCGATGCTGCGCTACTGCCTGGACGGCACCGATGAGGGAAGCATCGACCTGGCCGCCGTGCCGCGGATCGAGTTCGGCGCCGCCGACGACGCGCACGCCGACCGGGTCGAACGGCTCCTCGGCGAGGCCTTCAAGCGCTTCGCGGGCGCCCCGCAGCGCGCCGACCGCACCCGCCTCGACCGCTGGGACCTGGCCGCCGAGCCCTCGGCGCCCGCCGCGTCAGGCCCGTTCGGCGACACCCCCGCCGACGGCCGCATCGGCCCCGGCCTGTTCGTCAGCGGCCCCCGCAACGCGCTGCTGATCCGCGCCCTGGAGCGGCTGCTCGGACAGACCGCCGCGCGGCTCGGCGCCGCCGAGTACACGGTGCCCGCGCTGCTGCCCTGGACCACCCTGGAGAAGGCCGGCTACACCGGCAACTTCCCGCAGCACATCACCGCCGCCGGAGTCGTCCGCCCCGACCTGGACGCGCTCGACCGCTTCGGCACCGCGACCGGTCAGGCGGCCCGCGCGGCCGAGCTGGAGTTCACGCCGGTCGCGCTCGCGCCCGCCACCTGCCTGGGGCTCTTCGAACGCTTCCAGGGCGCGCGCCTCGACGAGCCGCTGACGGTCACGGCCACCGGCCAGTGCAGCCGCTACGAGGGCAAGGCCACCGCCGACACCTCGCCGACCCGCCGCTGGTCGTTCAGCATGCGCGAGATCGTGTACGTCGGCGACCGGCCGGGTGCCCGCGCCTTCCACGCCCAGGTCCTGGACGAGCTGCTCACGCTCGCCGAGAGCCTCGGCCTGCCGTGCAAGGTGCAGCCTGCCTCGGATCCGTTCTTCACCAGCGCCCGCCCGCAGATGGCCCAGTACCAGGCGGCGATGGACGTCAAGTACGAGCTGGTGGGGCGGATGGCGCAGGACGGCTCGGGCGTCGCGATCTCCTCGCTCAACTACCACAACCAGCACTTCGGCAAGGGCTTCGACATCGCCTACGCCGGGCAGCCGGGCTTCTCCGTCTGCTGGGCCTTCGGCCTGGAGCGCTGGGCGGAGTGGCTCGGCGGCTACCTCGGCGACGACCCGACGGGGTGGCCCGCGCAGCTGCGCGAGCAGTGCTGACGGCCGGCTGACCGGTCCGGGCGCGCGCCCGGACCGGCCCCGGACCGGCCCCCGAGTCAGCGCCAGGCGTCCTGGAAGTTACGCCGGGCCCGGTGCAGCCGGGACCGCACCGTGCCGACCGGCAGGGAGAGCACCCGTGCCGTCTCCCGCTCCTCCAGGCCGTAGACGGCGCGCAGCGTGAGGATGTCCCGCTGGTGCGCGGGCAGCCGGTCCAGTACGTCGGCGATGGCGACGCCGAGCGAGGGGTCGGCCGGGGACGGCTGGTCGACCAGTTCGGCCGTCGCGGTCTGCCCCGCGCGGCGCGCGGTCCGCGCGGCCTCCCGCACCGTCACAGCCCGCACCCAGCCGTAGAACGCCGCCGGCTCCCGGAGCGTCCGCAGCCCCCGGTACACGGCGAGCAGCGATTCCTGGACCGCCTCGGGCCGGTGCCCGGCGTCCACCGAGGAGCAGAGCCGCCGTACGAACGGCGTGATGTGGAGCAGCAGATCGTTCACCGCACGGTGATTCCCCGCCTGCGCGCTCAGGATCAGATGGGTAACTGGTTGGGCCGTGGCCGTCTCGTTCATTCCCCCGCCTTGCTGACATGTCGCAATTACCAGTGGATTCACGGGAAGCGAGCATGCTGAAGGCAGCCGGAACGACCTGCTCCGCTGTGCCCAACCCCCGCGCCTTCGAGGCTAGTGACGGAGATTGGCTGGACAAGCAATTGGCGCTGGCTGGATTCCGCCATGGCAAAAATTCGCCATGCCGATCGCGTCCGCACTGCGATCCGCACTGCGACTCCGGTCACAAAAGAGGGAGTCCACCCGGTTTGTCGTAAGCCCTTTGTACGAGGCGTGATCTGACTCTCACTTACTGCTCTCACCTGGGGGGCCGCCTTAGAGTGACCATCTACTCGTCGGTAGCCGCTGAACAGCGCCCAGCTCATTCACCGGAGGGCCGCTCTGTGAGAAACCGTGGAACCGGCACGGATGCCCAGGTATCCGAAGCCTCACGGCTCGCTGTCTATATGGAGCTGCGGGAGCGCGGAGGCTCCGATCCGGAAGAACTGACGGACAGTTTCGGAATGTCGCATTCCGAGGCGCGCGCGACATGGGGTTCCCTCCGACGCCTCGGATTGGTGAACTGGCCCGCCGACGCGGGTGACCGCGTCCTGCCGGTGGATCCGGAATTCGCGCTGATGCGCATGCTCCGGCAGCAACAGGACATGGCCCAGCGCAGCCTGGAGGAGTCCCTGCGGATGCACGAGGCGATGGAGTCGCTCCTGGAGGTCTACCTCCCCGCGACCGGCTCCTCCCAGTCGCGCGTCGAGGTCACCGCCGCAGGCACCGTCGACGAAATGGTCCAGGCGCTGTACGACGTCACCGACTCGGCGCGCTCCACCCTGCGCACCGCCTACGCGGAGGCCAGCCTCCCGGCCCGTCTGCGCCGCAGGCTCGGCCCCATCCGGCAGCAGATGTTCGACCGGGGCATCCAGATCCGCTCCGTCCGGCTCCGTCGCGACTCGGCGTCCCCCGGCACCTACGACACCTTCAGCCGCCTGGCGGCCGCGGGCGTGGACCTGCGGCTCGCCTCGGTCATCCCGCTCAACATGGTGATCATCGACTCCGACTTCGCCGTACTGCCCGCGGCCGACGGGGAGTCGCGCAGCTCCCAGCTCACGGTCCGCGGGGCGTCCCTGGTGAGCGCGTTCTCGGCAGTGTTCGAGCACACCTGGCGCGAGGCGCTCCCCCTCGCCCCGGAGGGCGAGCGCTCCCCGTCCTACCTCTCCGACGAGCAGCGCACGCTGGTGCAGCTCCTTGCCGACGGCATGAAGGACGAGGCCATCGCGCGCACCCTCGGCGTCTCCCCGCGCACCGCCAGCCGCCTGATCGCCGACCTGATGCAACGACTCGGCGTCACGAGCCGCTTCGCGGCGGGCGCCCGCGCCGCCCAGTACGGCCTCCTCGCCCCCACCGGCCCACCGCGTCTCGAGGAGCTCCCCACCTCGGCGCCCGCCTCGCCGCAGTCCAACGAAAAAAGCCCCTCCGAACCGCGTTTCCGCAGGTCAGAGGGGCTCTGCTCGGTGGAGCCTAGGGGAGTCGAACCCCTGACATCTGCCATGCAAAGACAGCGCTCTACCAACTGAGCTAAGGCCCCGAGCCGATACCGCGACCGGAAGAATCACCTCCCGGCGTGCATCGCTGACCAGACTACCGGGTCACCCCCCAGATCTCGCAAAAGGATTGGGGCTCCCGGTCGACGACCACGCTCCGTAAGATGCACGACGTGGTTCGCGGCAGCGAACCGCGGTCTTAGGGGAAGCGATGGGGAGACGCAATGGACGCCGCACAACAAGACACCACCGCGAGAGCACGGGAGCTCCAGCGGAACTGGTACGGGGAGCCGCTGGGGGCGCTCTTCCGTCGCCTCATCGATGACCTCGGCCTGAACCAGGCCCGCCTCGCCGGAGTCCTCGGCCTCTCCGCGCCCATGTTGTCCCAGCTCATGAGCGGACAGCGCGCCAAGATCGGCAACCCTGCCGTGGTCCAGCGCGTCCAGCTCCTGCAGGAACTGGCAGGCCAGGTCGCGGACGGCAGCGTCAGCGCCGCCGAGGCCACCGACCGCATGGACGAGATCAAGAAGTCCCAGGGCGGTTCCGTCCTCACCAACACCGCTCAGACGGCGACCAGTTCGGGTGCCCCCACGGTCAAGCGCGTGGTGCGCGAGATCCAGTCACTGCTGCGTTCCGTCGCGGCAGCCGGTGACATCATCGATGCCGCCGACTCCCTCGCCCCGACCCACCCGGAACTGGCAGAGTTCCTCCGGGTGTACGGCGCCGGACGCACCGCGGACGCGGTCGCCCACTACGAGGCGCACCAGAACTGAGCCATAGGGGAGCGGCCGGAGGGGGAGCGGAGCGCGACCATGGGTGAGGTCTTCGCCGGTCGGTACGAACTGGTCGACCCGATCGGACACGGGGGAGTCGGAGCGGTATGGCGCGCCTGGGACCACCGGCGACGCCGATACGTGGCCGCCAAGGTGCTGCAACAGCGGGACGCGCACTCCCTGTTGAGGTTCGTACGGGAACAGGCGCTGCGCATCGACCACCCCCATGTGCTCGCGCCCGCCAGCTGGGCCGCCGACGACGACAAGGTCCTCTTCACCATGGACCTGGTCGGCGGCGGCTCGCTGGCGCACGTGATCGGGGACTACGGCCCGCTGCCGCCCCGCTTCGTCTGCACCCTCCTCGACCAACTCCTCTCCGGACTCGCGACGGTCCACGCCGAAGGCGTCGTGCACCGGGACATCAAACCGGCCAACATCCTGCTCGACGCCACCGGCGCGGGGCGGCCGCATCTGCGCCTGTCCGACTTCGGCATATCGATGCGCAAGGGCGAGCCCCGGCTGACCGAGACCGACTATGTGGTGGGGACGCCCGGCTACTTCGCCCCCGAGCAACTACTCGGCAGCGAGCCCGACTTCACGGCCGACCTCTTCGCCGTCGGTCTGGTCGCCCTCTATCTCCTGGAGGGCGCCAAGCCGGACAGCAAGGCACTGATCGAGTACTTCGCCGAGCACGGCACGCCGCGGGCGCCGCAGGGCGTGCCCGAGCCTCTCTGGCAAGTCATCGCCACGCTTCTCCAACCGGATCCGCAGACCCGCTTCCGTACCGCCACGGGGGCGCGCAAGGCGCTGGCGTCGGCCGTGGAGATGCTGCCCGAACCGGGCCCCGACGACGAGCTCATCGAGATCTTCGACCAACTCCCTCCCCTCCCGACCGGCTTCAGCCCCGCGGGCCCCCTCAGGCCCGTGCCGCGTACCGGCTCCCGGGCCCGACATGCGCGCCCCGCCTCCGGTCCCGGGATACCCACCACGCCCCCGCCCCCGCCCCCGCCTGCGATTCCGCCCTCCGCACCGACTGCGGGCCCCATGCCCGACCGGCTGCCACCCGCCACCTCGGGCACGGGTGTGGGTACGGGTGCGGGTGCGGGTGCGGGTACGGGTACGGGTACGGGTACGGACATGCGTACAGGCACGGGCAGCTTCCACCTGCCTCCGCCTCTACAGCCACCTCAGCCGCCTCAGCCGTCCACTCCCCCCACTCCCATGCCTCTGCGGCCCCCCGCGCCCACGCCGACCCCCGCACCCGAGCCCACACATGTGCCCGCCCCTCACCGAACCGCACCCGTGCCCACGGCCACACCTGTGCCCACGGCCGCACCCACGCCCCCGGACCCCGCACAAGCCGTAACGTCCGCGGCACATCGCGCTCCGCCTTCCACTGACCGATACACCGCTCAAGCTGCTCAAGCCGCGCAGGTACCGAAGCGCCCCGGACCGCCCGCAAAGGTCGCCGTCCCCCTGCTGCTTCTGGCCCTGACCTGCCTCGCCGTGGGCATATGGGCGCTCACACAGCTCTGACCGATCTGACCGACCGGCAGGCGCGCCTTGCCGAGCAGACCGGCCTCACCAGCCCTGCGGCGGCCCGAACCGCGCAGGCGCGGAGGCACCCGGCGCAGAGGTACCCGACGCAGAAGCACTCGCCGCGGCGACCGCTGCCGCCTGCCTGCGCCGCGCGATCAGCGTCCACACGCCGAGAATCGCCAGCAGCACCACCCCGGCCCCGATCCCCCCGGCGGCGACCACCGCCATCAGCCCGTTGTCCTTGCCCTCCGCGTCCTGCGCGTCCTCAGCGGCTGCACCGTCCCCGCCCGCCACCTCCCCGCGCTCCGCCGCCTCCGTGTCCCGCTCCGTGACGCCGAAGTCATCGGCGGGCACGGACGACCCCGCGTACGAGGGCCCCGGCCTCGGCGAACCCTCGACGTCCACCCGCAGCGTCAGCTCCAGCGGGGCTTCGCCGAACTTCTCCGCGACCTCGGGGCTGAGGTGGACCGACAGGTAGTACCAGCCGGCGAACCTCATCGCGGACACCTCGTCGGTGAGGGCGAAGCGGTTCTCGTACGCGACCGGCGGCAAGGGTTCCAGGACAGCCGTCTTCTGCTTGCCGTCGTACGCCGTATCGGCGTCGTCGACCTCGGCGCGCACCGGATTGGACAGGGTCATGACCAACGCGGACGAGACGTACCCCGCGCCCCGGCCGACCCCTCGCCCCGTACTGCCCGTACCGCCCCCGATGGCTCCCCCGCCCGTACTGCCGAGCTCGGCCGCCACCGAGACCTGCTGCCCCCAGTCGAGCGGCACGCGGTAGAAGAGGGTCTGTCCGGGCTCCACATCGGCCCCCCAGACGCCGTTGTCCAGCCCTCGCGCCGTGCCGAAGCTCGTACCGCCCTCGCGCGTCCTGCGCTCGCCGGACGGCAGCACGGGGGCCGCCGAATTCCACGTCTCCGGCGGCACCGTCGCACCGTCCGCCCGCAGCACGGGTTCTGACGCGACGTGAATTTCCAGGTCCCAGTCGTCCTGGTCATCCTGGTCGTCCTGGTCGTCCTGGTCGAACCGCTGTGCAAGCCGTTGTGCCGTCCCCGACGCCCTGGCCCGCTCGACGAGTACGTAATAGGTACCGGCCCGCGCACAGCTCTTCTCGCCGGGGCCGACCCTGCGCACCGCCGTGGCGGTGATCGGACGCGGGCTCTCCGAAGAGCCGATCCGCGCCTCTTCCGCTTCCATGGGGCTGCAGTTGTTTCCGTCGGCGTCCTGGATGGACACCTCGACACCGTCGGCATAGGAGACCTTCGTGCCCGGGTCCGGTACAGCGGTGACGGAGACGTACGCGCTGTCCTCGGCCTTGAGCTCCAGACGGTAGAAGCGCTGCCCCGCGCGCGGGAGGGCACTTTTGTACGTCTTCCCGGGACTGAGCCGGTGCCCTTCCACATTGCTCGCCGCGCCTGCGACCGTCTCGGCGCCCTCAGCGAAGGCGTAGGGACTGGGGCCGGGGCCGGGGCCGGGGCCGGACGCCCCCGCGGCCCCGGCCTTGCCAGGGGTCACCGCACACAGCACGGCGACGACCGCAGCCACGGTCGGCACGGCTCGCCGACAGCCCCGTCCTGCCTCGCCCCGACACCCGCTCAGCCGCCGCCCCATCACGCGCCACCCCTTGTCGCGAACTCAGCCGTCCCACCCGTCCCGACCGTCCTGCCCGCCCGACGCCGCACGGACACCACCGCGAACCCACCACCGGTGCAACCGCGCCACCCTCGCATTCACTTATGCAAGGGATTTATTTATGAATGCGAATACGGGGTGAATCTGCCATCCGGGTCCACCGCGCCGAAGCCGTGACCGCGGCCGCTCCCGCCCCACCGCGCGCTACCGCCACTCCGGCCCCACCCGGCCCCGAACACCACAAAGCCCCGGCCGCAACTGCGACCGGGGCCTGTGAAGTGACTGTCGTCGATACTCACGAACCCGTGGGCACGGAGTCAGTCGCCTCCGTCCACAGATCCTGCTCGGCGCGATCCGCCTGGATCTGGCGGTACACGAGGAGCCCGCCGATGGCGGCCAGTGCGACCAGGAGAAGCTTCTTCACCGTGCGACCTCGTCTTTCCTTGACGTAGGGGACTTCTGGCGCCCGACTATACACACCGAGCGATATCGATCGGTGACCTGGATCCGCCTCAACTCCCGCACTCCATACAGCAGTCGAAACGGACCCAGGAACTCCACACCGTTCCCGTTCCCCCTGTGACTTTCGCCGCTTTGCCCCCTTCTCGGGCCTCTTGCGGCCATCCGGGTGGTGTTCATCTGAACATCGACGCCACGCGAGCGTTGGTCCACCACTCTCGGCCTCGCATACACATCATGAGGAAAGTACGCAAATCGCCCAACCCGAATTGAGGGGTTATGACCGGCAACAAGGCCATGAAGCTGTGGACCACGATGGTCACCGCGTTCCTCGCGCTCTTCGCCGCATGGGGACTCACCACGACGGCCACCGCGGCCACGACGACACAGGAGACCACGAACGTACGCGGCGCCACGGAGTGCGCGCCCACGCCGATGATGGCGGCCCTCTGGTCGGCCGCGTACGAACGGTCCTTGCCGCCCACGATGAAGCAGCGCATCCGCGCCGAGGCCCACGGATCGTCCCCCAGCTGCCGGCACCTGCCCCCGTCGGACACGGAAGCCGAGGCTGAGTCCACCGCGTATGAACCAGGGCTCGCCGCGGAGCCGTAACCCCGGCCCCGCACGGACCTTCGGAAGACCCCCAGCCGCCTCAGGCCGGGGGTCTTCTTCATGCGACAGGACCAGAGCGGTCCACCCAGGCGGCGGGCGATGGTGGGCGACAGCGACCGGGAAGCGCCCAGCATGCTCGCCGACCTGCTGGGCGATCCACTGACCGACTGATGTCACCCGCAGATGTCAACGTGGTGGAACAGGGCTCCGGCCCAGGGGGCGTGCAGTGCGCATGCCGCCGGTCGCGCTGAAGGGCATTCCGGCGCACACGACTTGTCCATCGAGGTGTACGAGTGCGGCCCGCACTGCTCGAAGGGCCCGACCGAAGACAACGCCGAATAGTCAACCTTGAAAACCGTCGTGGCGCGAGTCACCGTGGGTTCAAATCCCACACCCACCGCGCAGGTTGAAGGCCCCTGACTAGGAACATCGGTCGGGGGCCTTCGTCATGCACGCTGCCTGTTCGTGACCGTCGTTCCCCAGTGTTCCCCGCTCGATCGGGCACGCCGGGGGCACGGTCAGTCCTCGGTGGGACTGGGTGCGGTGAGGTCGATCCATATCCACGGGCTCTGATGCCAGTCGCGCACGTTGCCTACGACTAGATCAACGGTCGCCCCCACGAGCGGCAGCTCTTGCACGAGACGCTTCACTCCCGGCTCGCTTCTGCGGCGAATCGTGTCCAGCGAGGCGCCCACGGGTTCGTATTCGTCGAGCTTTGCCATGAGGCCCCACGGCTCGTGACTCGTGATCGTTGCTTGGACTATCTCGCCTTGCTGAAGATCGCTGAGAGGGCGTCTCGGTTCATCTGCCACGGCGGCATCCTCCTCCTCAACCCACCACCCATCCCAGCTCCCATCCCGTCCGCCGTCGACCCACACTCCGTGGAGCGAGCGTGGTTCAGGGCGTCAAGGTGGAGCGCGCCACTGTACGAACAACGGGTGCTCGACTCATGACCTCCGGGGCCTATCCACAGGTGGGCGGGCGTCGGCGCAGCCGGGTGCTTGATGAGGTAGAGAAACTTGTAACAGCTCAGGCGTTCAGGGGCTCAGGGCTAGGCGTCTCCTCGGTGAGGCTGTGCTCGGTCTCAGAGGTGACACGTTGGGCTAGCCAGCCTGAGACACGTGGTCCGCCGTTGCCGCGTTGCCTTGTAGGACAGTTCGCCTGGCCCGGCACACCTGCGGGATCCTGCTCGCCTTCCTGAAAGTGCATCCCGAGGTCGCTCAGGCGATTCTCCGGCACAGCCAGATCAGCATGACCATGGACGTGTACACGCACGTCGTCGGGGACAGCGGGCGGGAAGCGGTCAGCATGCTGGCCGAGCTTCTGGAAGACCCGCTCATCGGCTGATCGCCGCCGTTGGTGTCAAGCATGGGTGACAAAAAACCCCCGGCCCTATCGGACCGGGGGTCTTCGCACTGGTGGGGCTAACAGGATTTGAACCTGTGGCCTCATCCTTATCAGGGATGCGCTCTAACCAACTGAGCTATAGCCCCGCCGCGCTGCGGTGTCCCGCGCGCTGACCTCTGAAGATTAGCGCACCTGGGCGCCAGTCCCAAAATCGATGCCCGCACGCGGGCGAACAGCGGGCGAGCACCCAGGAGAGCAGCCCGAAAACAGGCGCTACTCGTCCTCGGCCAGGGTCAGCTCGACGCCGCCCACAAAGCCCGCGGAGAGGTTGTAGATGAAGGCGCCAAGCGTCGCCAGCGCGGTCGCAAGGACGACGTCGATGATCGCGATGATCGAGGTGAACAGCAGGACGCGCGGCAGCGACAGGAAGGACTGCAGGTCGAAGCCGTTGGACTCGTTCGAGCCCGTCGCCTCGGAGATCGTGCCGCCGACCGTGGAGAAGACGCCCATCGCGTCCATGACCATCCACAGGACCGCCGCCGCGACGATCGTGCAGATGCCGAGGGCGATGGAGAGCAGGAAGCTGACCTTCATCACCGACCACGGGTCGGCCTTGGACACACGGAGCCGCGCCTTGCGCGTGCGCGGCATCGTGCGTGCTCCGGTCCGCGGCCGTCGCAGGGCACCCGTCTGGGCGCCCTGCTGATATGCCTGCGGCGGGTGGTACGGCTGGGACGACTGCTGCTGGGGCTGTCGCTCCCCGGGCAGCGCCCCGCCCGCCTGCGTGCCTTTTCCGGCCGCGTACGAGGTGTCGTACTCGCCGGAAGTCTGGCCGGCAGTCTGACCAGAAGTCCCCGGCCCTCGGGTGTCCGTCACAGTCCCCCCCTGGGATCCATGAGACTCGTGAGAGTCGTGTGCATCAGTGGCGGGGCCACGGGCACCGTCCGTACCGGTAGTGCCGGTCCGCTTTGCCTCGGCGCCCGTGGCTCCGCTCACGATGATTCACTCCTCGCGCTACTCGGCCGAGGAGTCCGTGCCCTCGTCCGTGCCGGTGGCCGGCTCGGCACCGTCCGATTCGTCGACGACGATGTCACCGTCGACTTCCTCGGCCTCGCGCCCGGCCTCGGCGTTACGAGCGATACCGACCACGGCATCGCGCTTGCCCAGGTTGATCAGTTGGACGCCCATGGTGTCACGGCCCGTCTCCCTGACCTCGTTGACTCGCGTACGAATCACACCGCCGGACAGCGTGATGGCGAGGATCTCGTCGGTCTCCTCGGTCACCAGGGCGCCGACGAGCTCGCCGCGGTCCTCCACGATCTTGGCGGCCTTGATGCCGAGGCCACCGCGACCCTGGACGCGGTACTCGTCGACGTTGGTCCGCTTCGCGTACCCACCGTCGGTGGCGGTGAACACGAACGTACCCGGACGAACCACATTCATCGAGAGGAGCTCGTCGCCGTCGCGGAAACTCATTCCCTTGACGCCCGACGTGGCGCGGCCCATCGGGCGCAGCGCGTCGTCCGTTGCGGTGAACCTGATCGACTGGGCCTTCTTGCTGATGAGCAGCAGGTCGTCCTCGGACGAGACGAGCTCGGCGCCGATCAGCTCGTCGTCCGAACCGTCGTCCGTCTCGCGCAGGTTGATGGCGATGACGCCACCCGAGCGGGGCGAGTCGTAGTCCTTGAGCGGTGTCTTCTTAACGAGGCCGCCCTTGGTGGCGAGCACCAGGTAGGGCACCGCTTCGTAGTCACGGATCGCGAGGATCTCGGCGATCTGCTCGTCCGGCTGGAAGGCGAGGAGGTTCGCCACGTGCTGGCCGCGGGCGTCGCGTCCGGCGTCGGGGAGCTCGTACGCCTTGGCGCGGTAGACACGGCCCTTGTTCGTGAAGAACAGCAGCCAGTGGTGCGTCGTCGACACGAAGAAGTGGTCGACGATGTCGTCCTGCTTCAGCTTCGTGCCGCGCACGCCCTTGCCGCCGCGCTTCTGCGAGCGGTAGTCCTCCGTCTTGGTGCGCTTGATGTAGCCACCGCGCGTGATGGTGACGACGATGTCCTCTTCAGCGATCAGGTCCTCCATGGACATGTCGCCGTCGAAGGGCACGAGCGCGGAGCGCCGGTCCTCGCCGAACTTGTCGACGATCGCCGCGAGCTCCTCGCTGATGATCTGGCGCTGCTTCTCGGGCGAGGCCAGGATCGCGTTGTACTCGTTGATCTTCGCCTGGAGGTCGTCGTGCTCGGCGACGATCTTCTGGCGCTCCAGGGCGGCGAGGCGGCGCAGCTGCATCTCGAGGATGGCGTTGGCCTGGATCTCGTCGATCGCGAGCAGGCCCATCAGGCCCTCGCGCGCGATGTCGACGGTCTGGCTGCCGCGGATGAGCGCGATGACCTCGTCGATGGCGTCCAGGGCCTTGAGGAGGCCACGCAGGATGTGCGCCCGCTCCTCGGCCTTGCGCAGCCGGTACTTCGTGCGCCGGACGATGACCTCGACCTGGTGCGTGACCCAGTGCCGGATGAAGGCGTCCAGCGAGAGGGTGCGCGGCACGCCGTCGACCAGGGCCAGCATGTTGGCGCTGAAGTTCGACTGGAGGTCGGTGTGCTTGTAGAGGTTGTTCAGGACGACCTTGGCGACCGCGTCACGCTTCAGGACGATGACGAGGCGCTGGCCGGTGCGCGAGGACGACTCGTCGCGGACGTCGGCGATGCCGCCGACCCTGCCGTCCTTGACCAGGTCGGCGATCTTCTGCGCGAGGTTGTCCGGGTTGGTCTGGTACGGCAGCTCGGTGACGACCAGGCACTGGCGGTTCTGGATCTCCTCGACCGCGACGACCGCGCGCATCGTGATGGAGCCACGGCCCGTGCGGTACGCCTCCTCGATGCCCTTTCGGCCCACTACCAGGGCACCGGTCGGGAAATCGGGGCCCTTGATGCGCTCGATGAGGGCGTCGAGCAGCTCCTCGTGGGAGGCGTCGGGGTGCTCCAGGGCCCACTGCGCGCCCGCCGCGACCTCGCGGAGGTTGTGCGGCGGGATGTTGGTGGCCATGCCGACCGCGATGCCCGCCGAACCGTTGATCAGCAGGTTCGGGAAGCGCGCCGGCAGAACCGTCGGCTCCTGGTTACGGCCGTCGTAGTTGTCCGTGAAGTCGACGGTGTCCTCGTCGATGTCACGGACCATCTCCATGGCCAGCGGCGCCATCTTGCACTCGGTGTACCGCATGGCGGCCGCCGGGTCGTTGCCCGGAGAGCCGAAGTTGCCGTTGGAGTCCACGAGCGGCATCCGCATCGACCACGGCTGGGCGAGGCGCACCAGGGCGTCGTAGATGGAGGAGTCACCGTGCGGGTGGTACGTACCCATGACGTCGCCGACGACGCGGGCGCACTTGTAGAAGCCCTTTTCGGGACGGTAGCCGCCGTCGTACATCGCGTACAGGACGCGGCGGTGGACGGGCTTCAGGCCGTCCCGTACGTCGGGCAGCGCGCGGGACACGATGACGGACATCGCGTAGTCGAGGTAGGAGCGCTGCATCTCCGTCTCGAGCCCAACGGGCTCGACACGCATGCCCACGCCGGGAACAGCGGGTTCCTCTTCGGGCGTCACAGGGGTGTTCTCGTCGGCCATTGCTGGTCAGAATCCTTTCGAGGTGCGGCTTTGTACGGGCCGACTCAGATGTCGAGGAAGCGGACGTCCTTGGCATTGCGCTGAATGAACGAGCGCCGTGCCTCGACGTCCTCTCCCATCAGCACCGAGAAGAGGTCGTCGGCCTGCGCCGCGTCGTCCAGGGTGACCTGGCCGAGCACGCGGTGCTCCTGGTCCATCGTCGTGATGCGCAGCTCCTCGGCGTTCATCTCGCCGAGGCCCTTGAAGCGCTGGACCGAGTCGTCCCTGATGCGCTTGCCGGCCTGTCGGCCGAGCTCCACCAGGGCGTCGCGCTCGCGGTCGGAGTACGCGTACTGGAAGTCGTCCCGGCTCCACTTGATCTTGTAGAGCGGCGGACGCGACAGGTAGATGTGCCCGTGCTCGACCAGCGGCCGCATGAAGCGGAACAGGAACGTCAGGAGCAGCGTGTTGATGTGCTGGCCGTCGACGTCGGCGTCCGCCATCAAGATGATCTTGTGATAGCGGAGCTTCTCGATGTCGAAGTCCTCGTGCACACCGGTGCCGAAGGCCGAGATGAGGGCCTGGACCTCCTGGTTGTGCAGGATCTTGTCGACACGGGCCTTCTCGACGTTCAGGATCTTGCCTCGGATGGGCAGGATCGCCTGGTACATCGGGTCGCGGCCGGACTTCGCCGAACCACCGGCGGAGTCACCCTCGACGATGAAGATCTCGCACTTCGTCGGGTCGTTCGACTGGCAGTCCGAGAGCTTGCCGGGCAGGGACGCCGTCTCCAGGAGGCCCTTGCGGCGGGTCAGGTCGCGCGCCTTGCGGGCGGCGACGCGGGCCGTGGCGGCCTGGATGCCCTTGCGGATGATGTCCGAAGCCTCGTTGGGGTTCCGGTCGAACCAGTCCGTGAGGTGCTCGTGCACGACCTTCTGGACGAAGGTCTTCGCCTCGGTGTTGCCCAGCTTGGTCTTGGTCTGGCCCTCGAACTGGGGCTCGCCCAGCTTCACCGAGATGATCGCGGTCAGACCCTCGCGGATGTCCTCGCCCGTGAGGTTGTCGTCCTTCTCGCGGAGCAGCTTCTTCTCGCGCGCGTAGCGGTTGACCAGGCCCGTCAGCGCGGCCCTGAAGCCCTCTTCGTGCGTACCGCCCTCGTGCGTGTGGATGGTGTTCGCGAAGGAGTACACGCCTTCGGTGTACTGCGAATTCCACTGCATCGCGATCTCGGCCGAGAGCATGCGCTCCTTGTCCTCGGCCTCGACGTCGATGACGGTGGGATGAATGACCTCGCCCTTGCGGGAGTTGAGGTACTTCACGAAGTCGACGATGCCGCCTTCGTAGTGGTACGTCACCGTGCGGACCTCGTCTTCGGCCGCCTCGGCCGTGTCCGCGCCCGCCGTGGCCTTCGCCGACTCGCGCTCATCAGTGAGTTTGATCGTCAAACCCTTGTTGAGGAACGCCATCTCCTGGAAACGCCGCGCCAGCGTCTCGAAGGAGTACTCCGTCGTCTCGAAGACGTCCGGGTCGGCCCAGAAGCTGACCGTCGTGCCGGTCTCGGTGGTGGCCTCGTGCCGCTCCAGGGGAGCGGTCGGGACACCCCTCTTGTACTCCTGCGTCCAGCGGTAGCCGTCGGTCCTGATGTCGACGGAGAGCTTGGTGGACAGCGCGTTCACGACGGAGACACCGACGCCGTGCAGACCACCGGAGACGGCGTAACCGCCGCCGCCGAACTTGCCGCCCGCGTGCAGCACGGTGAGCACGACCTCGACGGCCGGCTTCTTCTCGACGGGATGGATGCCCACCGGGATGCCACGGCCGTTGTCGATCACGCGCACGCCGCCGTCGGCGAGGACCGTCACGTCGATGGCGTCCGCGTGGCCCGCGAGCGCCTCGTCGACGGAGTTGTCGACGACTTCCTGCACGAGGTGGTGAAGGCCACGCTCACCGGTCGAGCCGATGTACATGCCGGGTCGCTTGCGGACCGCGTCCAGACCCTCGAGGACGGTGATCGCGCTGGCGTCGTACGAGGGAGCGGCCTCGCCGTTGGCGCCGGCGGCGGTGGAGGGGATGGTCTCGTTGGGGTTGCCGGAATCGGCCACGAAGCGCCCTTTCTGGCACAGCACAAGCCTGGCTCCCGGCGGTGGCCGGAGCGGCTGCGTCGTTCAGCGATAGTCAGCGTTGCTCGGTGCGTCCCACAAGTGGGGCGGGATTAGCTTCCAGTCTACCGGTAGCGCTGACAGTGATGGGGGTTTGCCGGTACCTGAGTCCTCATGTGCCGCCCTGAACCGGCCTCGGCCGACTCCCCATATGCGGCCCAGGGCTCCAGAACGCTCACAGCGGCACTCAGCGCTTCGGGCCGTCAACCCCCAGCTACGGTCGCCGACGGCCTCAGCCGTAGGTGTCGCCGGGGCCCGTGCTGCCGGGCGCACGCAGGGGTCCGAAGCGGCGCGGGGGACCACCGGGACCGAGCACCTTGATGAGGCGCACGGTGCCGTGTCCCAGGTCCTCATTGAGGCGTGCGACCAGCTGGGGGGCCATGAGCCGCAGCTGAGTGGCCCACGCCGTCGAGTCGCACTGCACGGTCAGGACGCGCTCGTCCTCGTCGTACCGCTGCGGGACGCAGTGATTGGCCAGGTCGTCGCCGACGATCTGCGGCCAGCGCCCCATCACACCGCCCACCGCGGCCGGCGTCTCCCAGCCGCGCTCGGTGATCAGACGGTTGATCGCGGATCCGAGCGGCAGCGGGTCGCGCCCGTCGGCGCGCGCGCCGGACCGCAGTCCCCCGCGCCGGGCCTGCTTCTTCTGCTGCGCCGCGTCGCCACGCGCGCGTGCCTGTTCCTTCGCCGCCCGCAGGGCGACCCTGGCCAGGTCGACGCCGGAGGGCTCCGGCGCCTTCGGCGCTCCTCCGGACGCGTCCTTGGGGGCGCCCTCCGCAGGCTTTTCGGAGCTCATACGCGGTCCACCGCGCCGTCCGACACCGAATACCGCGTACCGCTCAAAACAGCGGGGACGTCGTCGTCCACGGCGGCGGTGACAAGGACCTGCTCGCCCGGTGCCACCAGCTCCGCCAGGCGCTCCCTGCGGCGCACGTCCAGCTCCGCGAAGACGTCGTCGAGCACGAGCACCGGCTCATTGCCCTCGGCCCTCAGCAGGTCGTACGAGGCCAGGCGCAGCGCCAGGGCGTACGACCAGGACTCGCCATGGCTCGCGTACCCCTTCGCGGGGAGCCGGCCCAGCTTGAGCACGAGATCGTCACGGTGCGGGCCGACCAGGGTCACGCCCCGCTCGATCTCCTGCTTGCGAGCCTCCTCCAGGGCAGCGGTCAACTGCTCGCAGAGCGCCTCGCGGGTGAGTCCGTCGCCGGGCGCCGAAGACTTGTACTCCAGGGAGAGCGGGCCGCCGCCGGGCGCCAGCTGCTCGTACGCCTTGTCGGCCAGCGGCTGCAGCACCGAGATCAGGTCGAGCCGCTGGGCGAGCAGCTCGGCGCCCGCGCGCGCGAGGTGCTGGTCCCAGACGTCGAGCGTGGAGAGGTCCATGGAGCGCCCGCCGTGCCGACGGGCGAGCGCTGCCGACTTCAGGAGGGTGTTGCGCTGCTTCAAGACCCGGTCGTAGTCGGACCGGACGCCGGCCATGCGCGGGGAGCGCGCGGTGATCAGCTCGTCGAGGAAGCGCCGCCGCTCACCGGGGTCGCCCTTGATCAGCGCGAGGTCCTCGGGCGCGAACAGCACCGTGCGGACAATGCCCAGGACGTCACGCGGTCTGACCTGCGAGGACCTGTTGATGCGGGCACGGTTGGCCTTGCCGGGATTGAGCTCGAGCTCGATCAGTTGCTGGCGCTCGTCCTGGCGGACCGCGGCCCTGATGACGGCGCGCTCGGCGCCCATGCGCACCAGCGGTGCGTCCGAGGAGACCCGGTGGCTGCCGAGCGTGGCGAGATAGCCGACGGCTTCGACGAGGTTGGTCTTGCCCTGGCCGTTGGGCCCCACGAACGCGGTGACGCCCGGGTCGAGAGGGACCTCGACCCGGGCGTACGAACGGAAGTCGGCCAGCGAGAGATGCGTGACGTGCATGGTGTGCGCCGACCTCCCCCGGCTTGCCTCACTTGCTGAGAGGCCTGTGCGCAACCGCTCCGGTCGCGCACAGGCTGTGGATCAGTTCTCGGACTTGGACTCGACCGCGTGGCCGCCGAACTGGTTGCGCAGCGCGGCGATCATCTTCATCTGCGGGGAGTCGTCCTGGCGCGAGGCGAACCGGGCGAAAAGCGAGGCCGTGATCGCGGGCAGCGGCACGGCGTTGTCGATGGCGGCTTCCACCGTCCAGCGGCCCTCTCCGGAGTCCTGCGCGAAGCCGCGCAGCTTCTCCAGGTGCTCGTCGCCGTCCAGGGCGTTGACCGCGAGGTCGAGCAGCCAGGAACGGATGACCGTGCCCTCCTGCCAGGAGCGGAAGACCTCGCGCACGTCCGTGACGGAGTCGACCTTCTCCAGGAGCTCCCAGCCCTCGGCGTAGGCCTGCATCATCGCGTACTCGATGCCGTTGTGGACCATCTTCGAGAAGTGGCCCGCGCCGACCTTGCCCGCGTGGACCGAACCGAAGTCGCCCTCGGGCTTGAGCGCGTCGAAGACCGGCTGGACCTTCGCGATGTCCTCGGCGTCGCCGCCGTACATCAGCGCGTAGCCGTTCTTGAGGCCCCAGACGCCGCCGGAGACGCCGCAGTCGACGAAGCCGATGCCCTTGGCCTTGAGCTCCTCGGCGTGCTTCTCGTCGTCCGTCCAGCGGGAGTTCCCGCCGTCGACGACGACGTCGCCGGGCTGCAGCAGCTCGGACAGCTCGTCGACGGTGGACTGGGTCGCGGCGCCGGCCGGGACCATCACCCACACCACTCGGGGGCCCTTGAGCTTGCCGACCAGCTCTTCGAGGCTGGCGACATCCGCGACGTCCGGGTTGCGGTCGTATCCGATGACGGTGTGACCTGCGCGGCGGATGCGCTCGCGCATGTTGCCGCCCATCTTGCCGAGGCCGACGAGACCGAGCTCCATCAGAGTTCCTTCACTAGCGAGGTGGCGTTACGGCACTTTCGTACCTGCGCCCGAGCCTACGCCCGGACGCACGCTCACACCTGTGGGCTCAGCCGCTCAGACGTACAGGCATGATCAGGTACTTGTAGGCCTCGTCAGCCTCCGCGTCGAGGGCCGGCCTGCCGCTCAGGAGCGCGGGCTTCGTCGACGTCGTGAACGACAGCTGGGCGACCGGCGAGTCGATCGCGCTGAGGCCGTCGAGCAGGAACGTCGGGTTGAAGGCGATCGAGACGTCGTCGCCCTCGAGCTGGGCGTCGACCCTCTCCACAGCCTGTGCGTCGTCGCTGGAGCCGGCCTCCAGGATCAGCACGCCCTGTTCGAAGCTGAGCCGGACCGGGGTGTTCCGCTCGGCCACCAGGGCGACACGCTTCACGGCCTCGACGAACGGGGCGGTCTCGATGACCGCGATCGAGTTGAACTCCGTGGGGAAGAGCGTCTTGTACTTCGGCAGGTCGCCCTCGAGGAGACGCGTGGTCGTACGCCGTCCGGCGCCCTCGAAACCGATCAGGCCCTCGCCCGCACCGGAGCCGGAGAGCGCCAGGGTGACCGTGTCGCCGCTCGTGAGCGCCTTGGCGGTGTCCAGGAGCGTCTTGGCGGGCACCAGGGCCACAGCGGACGCCTCGGGGTTCTCCGGCTTCCACAGGAACTCGCGGACCGCGAAGCGGTAGCGGTCGGTGGAGGCCAGGGTGACCGTGTCGCCCTCGATCTCGATGCGCACACCGGTCAGCACGGGCAGAGTGTCGTCGCGACCGGCGGCGATGGCCACCTGAGAGGCGGCCGAAGCGAAGACCTCACCGGGGACGGTGCCCGTGGCGGTCGGCATCTGCGGCAGCGCGGGGTACTCCTCCACAGGAAGCGTGTGGAGTGTGAATCGCGAGGAGCCGCAGACCACCGTCGCCCGTACACCGTCTGTGGAGATCTCCACCGGACGGTTGGGGAGCGCACGGCAGATGTCCGCGAGCAGCCGGCCCGATACGAGGACCGTGCCTTCCTCGTCGATCTCCGCGTCCACCGAGACGCGTGCCGAGACCTCGTAGTCGAAGCTCGACAGGCTCAGTGCGCCTTCCTCGGCCTTCAGCAGCAGTCCTGCGAGGACGGGCGCTGGCGGCCGGGCCGGGAGGCTGCGCGCCGCCCAGGCCACTGCCTCCGCGAGTACGTCGCGTTCAACCCGGATCTTCACCTAAGCCGCCTCCTGCTGTTGCTGGCTGCTCTCGCCCGCTGGACCTGTGGCCCTCGTCGTCTGACTCGGTGTCTCTCAGCCATGCCGTGGGAAGGACACCGGGGAACAGTCTGACGCACCGCACTGACAGTCGGTGCCTGTCGGGGTCAAGTCGTGCCGAGCGGTGTCGGAGCTCCGGAGCGAGAGTTGTGCACAGCCCCAACTTCGAAACCATTTCCCCGGTCTCTCTAGTTGGGAGTAGTAGTAGGGGCTGTGGAAACCGTGGATAACCCCGTTTTCGCAGGTCAGCATCGGTTTTTTATCCACCGAGCCTGTGGGCGGAGCCCGTGGACAACCGGGGGTTTCTGTGGACGAGCGAAAGTTCTGCACACCCGATGCACAGGAGGGGGCGACTTCTCCCCAGCACTGTCCCCAGCTTTACCCAGCTTCCCCACAGGCCAACCGACCACCTTGGTGTGACGCCTTTCACTCGACCCGGTGAGAGGGCGCGTCGCGTTGCCGAACAGTGGACGGCCGTGTGGAGAAGCTGGGGAAAGCTGGGGACAACGGATCTCAGCCTGTGGGTTGCCGGTGGACAACTTCATGCACAGCCTGTGGACAAGATTTTCCTCCACAACCTGTGGAGACTCTTCGTCCACGAATCCACAGCCACTTGACCTGGCCTGATGATCCCTCAGCGGCGCCACCTGTGGACAGCGTCTGGACAACTTTCCAGTCCCCAGGGTGTGGAGGGAAAAAAGTACGCACATCTGTGGAGAACAGCCGTATGAGCAGGGGAAATCGAACAGCGGGCGGCGGTCGTACGACGTCTCTGTGCGGGTCCGCGTGCTCTGAGTGAGGCCCGAGGAGCCCTGAAACGGCCTCCACGCGCGCGTGAGCAACGAAAAAGGGCGCCCCAGGAGTTGCCCTGGAACGCCCTCAGCGAAGCGTCGCGGCGGTCGTCAGCCGTTCTTGATGCGGTTGGTGAGCTCGGTTACCTGGTTGTAGATGGAGCGACGCTCGGCCATCAGCGCGCGGATCTTGCGGTCCGCGTGCATCACGGTGGTGTGGTCGCGCCCGCCGAACTGCGCACCGATCTTCGGCAAGGAGAGGTCGGTCAGCTCCCGGCACAGATACATGGCGATCTGGCGCGCCGTCACCAGGACGCGGCTGCGGGAGGATCCGCACAGGTCGTCCACCGTGAGGCCGAAGTAGTCGGCGGTCGCCGCCATGATGGCCGGCGCGGTGATCTCCGGAGACGCGTCCTCACCGCCTGGAATCAGGTCCTTGAGGACGATCTCGGTGAGTCCCAGGTCCACAGGCTGTCGATTGAGCGACGCGAAGGCGGTCACCCGGATCAGCGCGCCCTCCAGCTCGCGGATGTTCCGCGAGATCCGCGACGCGATGAACTCGAGCACCTCCGGCGGGGCGTTGAGCTGCTCCTGCACCGCCTTCTTACGAAGGATCGCGATACGGGTCTCCAGCTCCGGCGGCTGGACGTCGGTGATCAGTCCCCACTCGAAGCGGTTGCGCAGCCGGTCCTCCAGGGTGACCAGCTGCTTGGGCGGCCGGTCACTGGAGAGAACGATCTGCTTGTTCGCGTTGTGGAGCGTGTTGAACGTGTGGAAGAACTCCTCCTGCGTCGACTCCTTGTCCGCGAGGAACTGGATGTCGTCGACGAGCAGGATGTCCATCTCGCGGTAGCGCTTGCGAAAGCTGTCGCCCTTGCCGTCGCGGATGGAGTTGATGAACTCGTTGGTGAACTCCTCCGAGCTCACGTAGCGCACGCGCGTGCCGGGATAGAGGCTGCGGGCGTAGTGCCCGATGGCGTGCAGCAGGTGCGTCTTGCCGAGCCCCGACTCTCCGTAGATGAAGAGGGGGTTGTACGCCTTCGCGGGCGCCTCGGCGACGGCGACCGCGGCCGCGTGGGCGAAACGGTTCGACGCGCCGATGACGAAGGTGTCGAAGAGGTACTTCGGGTTGAGGCGCGCGGTGGGCTCCCCGGGCCCCGTCGCGGGCGCCGGCTGCGCGGCCAGCGGGCCGGGGGCGCCGCTGGACGAGGTGGGCCCCACAGGCCCGCCCCGGTGCACTCCATGGCCCCCGTGGCCCCCGCCGCGGTGGCCACCGGGCGGCTCGGACATGTTGTGGCGCTCGCGCCGGTCCTGCGGAGCGGAGCGCTGCTGCTCGTACGGCGAACGCTCCTGCGGCGGCTGCGAGCGGTAGTCGTGCTGCGGCTGCTGCACCGGATTCGCGTACGGGTCACGTTCGGGGAAGCCGAGCCGCGGCTGCTGCCAGCCGTAGTCGTCCTGCTGCTGGTGCTGCGGCCAGGCGCCCGGGGACGGGCGCTGGTACTCCGGGTAGGCGGGGCGCGCGGTCGGCATCTGGTCGGGCCGTGAGCCGCCCTGGTGCTCGTCCGAGGGGCGGCGTCCGTAACTCTCGTAGGAGTCGTGCTCCTGACCGGAGCCGGGCGGCAGCTCGGGTTCCTCGTAGCGCTGCTGGTGGGACTGCGGGTGCTGAGGAGCGGACTGGTGCTGGATGGGCGGGGCCGGCGGGCCCATCGGCTCACCGACGGAGTCGTCGACGGTGATGGCGATACGGATCGGGCGGCCGCACTCGCGGCTCAGGGTCTCGCTGACCACCGGGGCGAGACGGCCTTCCAGTACGCCCTTGGCGAATTCGTTCGGAACGGCCAGGAGCGCGGTGTCGGCGACGAGTGCCAGGGGCTGGCAGCTCCGGAGCCACCGCTCGTCCTTCGCCTCGACGCCCTGCCCGCGGCCCTCACCCAGCAGATGTTCCAGAACTCGTGGCCACACTGCGGCAAGATCGGCAGGTACGTCAGCCACAGGGCACGCTCTCTCACGGGGTCCCACGAACGTGTGGTTCTTGGGACGGAAATCGATATGGGGAGAAGGAAGGGAACGAATCGGAGTTCCGTCACGGTAGTCAGGGCGACCGGTAGGGTTCAAGTTGTTGTCCACAGGCTGTGCACAGTGTCTCCCTTCGGTGGCCGGTTTGACCGGATGGCGCAGCCCCGCGTACCGTGACCAGGTCGAGTTGTCGATGGCTGCTGCCGCCTGCCTCCGATGGGCAAAGATCACGATCTGTGATTGTGAAGCGGTGCACTCGGTGCGTATTCGCGAGCTTCTCGTGGGCGCACGGTGACAGCCAGGCGATGTCCCGCCACCACACGATCATTTCTGGAGCCCCCGAGTGAGCAAGCGCACCTTCCAGCCGAACAACCGTCGCCGCGCCAAGACCCACGGCTTCCGCCTGCGGATGCGCACCCGTGCCGGTCGCGCAATCCTTGCGAACCGTCGTGGCAAGGGTCGCGCCAGCCTGTCCGCCTGATTTCAGTCAGGTCATGACGTCGTGCTGCCTACCGAGCATCGGCTGAGGCGGCGCGAAGACTTCGCGACCGCGGTACGCCGAGGACGCCGGGCCGGACGCCCGCTTCTCGTCGTCCATCTACGTAGGGGCGCAACGGACCCGCACGTGCCAGGGGAGAGCTCTCCCCCGACACGTGCGGGTTTCGTCGTCAGCAAGGCCGTGGGTGGAGCTGTCGTACGCAATGAGGTGAAGCGCAGACTTCGCCATCTGATGCGCGACCGGTTGGCCAAGGTGCCCCCCGGTAGCCTGGTAGTAGTACGAGCGCTGCCCGGAGCGGGCGGCGCCGACCATGCACAGCTGGCCCGAGACCTGGATGCCGCCCTGGAGCGGTTGCTGGGAGGGGGCGCGCGATGAAGTACCCGCTGCTGGCTCTGATCAAGCTGTACCAGTGGACGATCAGTCCACTCCTGGGCCCGGTGTGCAAGTACTACCCGTCGTGTTCCCGCTACGGCTTCCTGGCAATCGACCGGCACGGTGCGATCAAGGGAACGGCGCTCACCGCCTGGCGCATCCTGCGGTGCAATCCGTGGTCGCTGGGCGGAGTCGACCATGTTCCGCCGCGCAAGCGTCCGCGGTGGCACGAGATGCTGCGCGCTGCCTGGCGCGAACGCAAGGGCGGGCCCTCCGCCGCAGGTGCGCCGACCGGGGATCTGCCCCCGGGAACGGCCACCGAGACCGAGACCCCGTCCCATGCTCAAGGAGCCTGATTAGTGGACACGATTGCCAGTCTCTTCAGCTTTATCACGACACCAGTTTCGTGGGTCATCGTCCAGTTCCACTCGGTGTACGGGAAGATCTTCGGTCCCGACACGGGCTGGGCCTGGGGCCTGTCCATCGTGTCCCTGGTGATCCTGATCCGGATCTGCCTGATCCCGCTCTTCGTGAAGCAGATCAAGGCCACTCGGGCGATGCAGACGCTGCAGCCCGAGATGAAGAAGATCCAGGAGCGCTACAAGAGCGACAAGCAGCGCCAGTCCGAAGAGATGATGAAGCTGTACAAGGAGTCGGGTACCAACCCGCTCTCCTCGTGCCTTCCCATCCTGGCGCAGTCGCCGTTCTTCTTCGCGCTGTACCACGTGCTCAACGGCATCGCGACCGGCAAGACCATCGGCGTCATCGACGACCAGCTCCTGGAGAGCGCGCGTAAGGCGCACATCGTCGGTGCCCCGCTGGCCGCGAAGTTCACCGACGGCGCGGACAAGGTCGCCTCTCTCGGCGCCACCCTGACCGATGTCCGGGTCGTCACCGCGATCATGATCATCATGATGTCGGCGTCGCAGTTCTTCACGCAGCGCCAGCTGATGACGAAGAACGTGGACACCACGGTCAAGACGCCGTTCATGCAGCAGCAGAAGATGCTGATGTATGTCTTCCCGGTCATGTTCGCCGTCTTCGGCATCAACTTCCCGGTCGGTGTCCTCGTCTACTGGCTGACCACCAACGTGTGGACCATGGGCCAGCAGATGTTCGTCATCCGCCGGAACCCCACCCCCGGCTCCAAGGCCCAGGCCGCGTTCCTGGAGCGCCTGCACAAGCAGGTCGTGCACTCCAAGTCGGTGCGGGGGCGTGGCAATACGAACGTCATCAAGGCGATCGTCGCCAAGGGCCGTGACCGCAACGAGTTCGAGCGCAAGTTCATCAACGGTCTGACCAAGGCGGGCCTCGCGGCTCAGACCGACGGCACCGTGGTGGAGAGCGACAGCACCGTCGTCACCGAGACCGAGGACGGCACCCCCGCCGGCGGTGCCCCGAAGCGCCAGCAGCCCAAGCGGCAGAGCAAGTCCAAGCGCCAGACGGCCCCGACACAGGGCGCGGTCGGCGCCACCAAGGCGGACGCCGTTCCCGACGCGAAGACGTCGCTGGAGAAGACCGAGGCCGAGCCCGAGCCCGAGGACGACTCCCCCAAGACCAAGCAGACCGGTGGCGACAACAAGCAGGGCGCCAAGCCCGGCTCCGGTCAGCGCAGCCGAGCCAAGTCGGGACAGCAGCGCAAGGGCCAGCAGCGGCCCAAGCACCCGTCCTCCAAGAAGTAGAAGGAGCCCATCCAGTGACGGAAGGCACCACCACCTCCGCCGCAGCTGAGGCCGGCGACACCCTCTCCCGCCTCGAGCAGGAGGGGGAGATCGCGGCGGACTACCTCGAGGGTCTGCTCGACATCGCCGACCTCGACGGCGACATCGACATGGATGTCGAGGCCGACCGGGCCGCTGTCTCGATCATCAGCGACGTCAGCAGCCGCGATCTGCAGAAGCTGGTCGGGCGTGACGGCGAGGTCCTCGAGGCCCTCCAGGAGCTCACCCGTCTCGCCGTCCACCGCGAAACCGGTGATCGCAGCCGTCTGATGCTGGACATCGCGGGCTACCGTGCCAAGAAGCGCGAGGAGCTCTCGGAGCTGGGCGCCAAGGCCGCGGCCGAGGTGAAGAGCTCCGGCGAGCCGGCCAAGCTCGAGCCGATGACCCCCTTCGAGCGCAAGGTCGTGCACGACGCGGTCAAGGCGGCCGGCCTGCGCAGCGAGTCCGAGGGCGAGGAGCCGCAGCGCTTCGTCGTCGTCCTCCCCGCCTGATCGGCACAGCGTTTCCCGGCCCCGTCTGTTCGCAGGCGGGGCCGATCTTTGTCAGCCTGATAGACAGCCACCCCAGTGCGGTACGGAAGGACGGTCCCCGTGACGGAGGCAGCGGAACTCCCCCCGGCGCCGGAAGAGGCACGGACAGTATTCGGTGATCGCTTCGCGGACGCGGTCCGGTACGCGGAACTGCTGGCCGATGCGGGAGTGCAGCGAGGCCTGATCGGCCCCCGCGAAGTGCCCCGACTGTGGGAGCGGCACCTGCTGAACTGCGCCGTGTTGTCCGAGGTCGTGCCCGAGAACGTCACGGTGTGCGACGTCGGTTCCGGCGCCGGGCTGCCGGGCATCCCTCTGGCGCTCGTCCGCCCGGACCTGAAGATCACGCTCCTTGAGCCGCTGCTGCGGCGCACGAACTTCCTCACCGAGGTCGTGGAGCTGCTCGGCCTGGACCACGTCACGGTGGTGCGGGGCCGCGCCGAGGAAGTTCTCGGCAAGCTGCCGCCCGTCCATGTGGTGACCGCGCGAGCCGTCGCCCCGCTGGACCGCCTGGCGGCTTGGGGCGTACCCCTGCTCCGCCCTTACGGGGAGATGCTGCTGCTCAAGGGCGACACCGCCGAGGAAGAGGTCAAGGCGGCAGGCGCTGCCCTGAGCAAGCTAGGCGCGGTGGACACTTCGGTGCTGCATGTTGGCGAGGGCGTGGTGGACCCGCAGTCCACCGTCGTCAGGGTCGAGGTCGGGGAGAGCCCCGGCGGTGTGCGCTTCGCGGCGAAGCGGGCCAAGGCCGCCCGCGCCCGCCGTCGCCGCTGAATCTCTTGCAGCGCCGTCACTGATCCGTCCTGACGACGAGACGTACTCCACAAAAGCAGTCAAACGTACCCATACCGGGGTGTCGCGCCAGCGGCACCCCGGCTGCCGTGCATCGTGTTTCACGTGAAACGTCGCTCACTGCTGCATGGCATCATCAGTCGCGGCCGCGCTGCGGAACCTCGCGACCGCCGGCCACTCGGTTCCCTCGATAGGGGCACGGAGTTTTCCACAGAGGTGGATTCGTCCACAGAAGACCGGGCCTCGCTGGTTCATGAACCTCAAAGCATGGGAGGCTCTGTTCATTGCGAGCCTGATGTCGAGGAGAGTGAATCCTTGCGGTCCGACGCCAACATCGCGGGACCGATGACCGATCCGGTCCCCGGCCCCCGTACCGAATCGGCGGGGGAGGATGTTTCACGTGAAACACCGACCCCGATGGACGACACACCCATCGGTCGTGCTGCCCAACTGGCAGTGGAAGCGCTCGGCCGCGCCGGCGAGGGTCTGCCACGTCCTGAGCAGACCCGCGTCATGGTGGTCGCCAACCAGAAGGGCGGGGTGGGCAAGACGACGACGACCGTCAATCTCGCCGCCTCGCTCGCTCTGCACGGTGCCCGCGTCCTGGTGATCGACCTCGACCCGCAGGGCAACGCCTCCACGGCTCTCGGCATCGACCATCACGCCGAGGTGCCGTCCATCTACGACGTCCTGGTCGAGAGCAAGCCGCTCTCCGACGTCGTCCAGCCGGTATCTGATGTAGAAGGCCTCTTCTGCGCCCCGGCCACCATCGATCTCGCCGGTGCGGAGATCGAGCTGGTGTCGCTGGTCGCGCGGGAGAGCCGACTGCAGCGGGCGATCCAGGCGTACGAGCAGCCGCTGGACTACATCCTCATCGACTGTCCGCCGTCGTTGGGTCTCCTGACGGTCAACGCATTGGTGGCCGGCGCGGAGGTGCTGATCCCCATTCAGTGCGAGTACTACGCACTGGAAGGTCTCGGCCAGCTCCTGCGCAACGTCGATCTGGTGCGGGGGCACCTCAACCAGAACCTGCATGTGTCGACGATCCTGCTCACCATGTACGACGGCAGGACCCGGCTCGCCTCGCAGGTCGCGGACGAAGTACGCACTCACTTCGGCGACGAGGTCCTGCGGACGAGCATTCCGCGATCGGTTCGCATCTCCGAAGCCCCGAGCTACGGCCAGACGGTGCTCACCTACGATCCGGGATCGAGCGGTGCCCTCTCCTATTTCGAAGCGGCACGAGAGATCGCGCTGCGCGGAGTCGGAGTCCGCTACGACGTACAGCACGCCCATATGGGCGCTCAGAACGACCAGCACAGCATGACGGAGGGGATGCAGTGAGCGAGCGACGGAGAGGACTGGGGCGAGGCCTCGGCGCCTTGATCCCTGCGGCCCCGACGGAGAAGCAGCCCTCGCAGAGCATGGGAGGAGCCTCGGCCTCTCCCTCGGCGGTGCCGGTACTGACCGCTGAGCGGGGAGTAGCGGCCGCGAAGGTGGCGGCACTTCCACAGAGCTCTGTTTCACATGAAACGATCGAGCCGCCCCAGCAAGCGGCGGAGACACCGGAGAACCAGACCGTCGCGGGCGCACACTTCGCCGAGCTGCCGGTCGACGTCATCAAGCCCAACCCTCAGCAGCCGCGTGCGGTGTTCGACGAGGACGCTCTCGCCGAGCTGGTGACCTCCATCAAGGAGGTCGGGCTTCTTCAGCCGGTCGTCGTACGGCAGCTGGGTCCTGCGCGCTACGAGCTCATCATGGGCGAGCGGCGCTGGCGTGCGTGCCGGGAAGCGGGCATGGAGCGCATCCCGGCCATCGTGCGGGCCACGGACGACGAGAAGCTCCTCCTGGACGCGCTGCTCGAGAACCTGCACCGTGCCCAGCTGAACCCGCTGGAAGAGGCCGCCGCCTACGACCAGTTGCTCAAGGACTTCAACTGCACGCACGACCAGCTGGCGGACCGCATCGGCCGGTCCCGCCCTCAGGTCTCCAACACGCTGCGGCTGCTGAAGCTTTCGCCGACGGTGCAGAACCGGGTCGCCGCCGGGATTCTCTCCGCAGGGCATGCCCGTGCACTGCTCTCCGTCGAGGACTCGGAGGAGCAGGACCGACTCGCCCACCGGATCGTGGCCGAAGGCCTCTCGGTGCGTGCTGTCGAGGAGATCGTGACCCTCATGGGAGCGCGGCCGCAGCGAGCCCCGAAGGCCAAGGGGCCGCGCGCCGGCGCCAGGCTCTCACCGGCGCTGAGCAGCCTCGCCACTCGGCTCTCCGACCGGTTCGAGACCCGGGTCCGGGTGGACCTGGGACAGAAGAAGGGCAAGATCGTCGTCGACTTCGCCTCTCTGGAGGATCTGGAGCGCATCCTCGGCACCCTGGCTCCGGGAGAGGGGCCGGTGCTGAAGAGCGGACCGGACGACGACGAGTCGGAGAACGCCACCGAGAACGACAAGGGCTGATCCCCAGGGGTCGGCACCGCGAGAGCGGGCCGTGTCCGGTTAGTACCGGAACACGGCCCGCTCTTTGCTTTCTTACGGTTTCGATGCAATCACATCGTGGATACGATGCGATCGGGTATGGCGCATCCACCTGACGGCACCTCTTTGGGGAGGCGGGGGCCATGCGATCGATGAGCCGCACCGGACTGATGACCGCGGGCCTGGGGTTAGGAGCGGTCGGCGGCTTCGTCGGCAGCCTGCTCAGGGAACGCAGCGCTCTGACAGCTGCCCGTAGTGCGGCGGCCGATGGAAATGAGGAACCGCCTTCATGGGGCGTCGGCTCGTACCGCTCACACTGGACAACCTCCCGGATCTCCCCAAGCGGTGCCGGACGTGTGTCTTCTGGGAGCTGGACCCGGTCAGCGGCCAGGCCGCGGTAAAGGCCGGCACTCCGGAGACGGAGAAGGAGGCGTGGATTTCCGCCGTCCTGCTGGAGTGGGGGTCCTGCGGCCGCGTCGTCTACGTCGACGACATGCCGGTCGGCTTCGTGCTCTACGCGCCTCCGGCGTATGTCCCCCGCTCCACGGCATTTCCCACGAGCCCGGTGTCTCCGGATGCCGTGCAGCTGATGACGGCCTGGATCATGCCCGGGTACCAAGGGCAGGGGCTGGGCCGAGTGATGGTCCAGACCGTCGCGAAGGATCTCCTGCGCAGAGGGTTCAAGGCGATCGAGGCCTTCGGAGACGCGCGGTGGGAGAAGCCCGCGTGTGTGCTCCCCGCGGAGCATCTTCTGGCGGTGGGCTTCAAGACGGTCCGCCCGCATCCCGCCTATCCGAGGCTGCGACTCGAACTGCGGACGACGCTCTCCTGGAAGGAGGACGTGGAGCTGGCGCTCGACCGACTGCTGGGAGCGGTGCAGAAGGAGCCCGCGCTCCGACCGCTGTGAACCGACGCGCGGGCCGCGTGGGAGGACCTGAGCCGAGGGCCTGAGCCAGGGAAGGCCTCAGGCCACTGAACGACGAATGGGCCAGTCCCCGTGGGGACTGGCCCATTCGTGTTTCACGTGAAACATCGCCGCCGATTACTCGGCGATGAAGTCCGCGAGGTCCTTCTCGATCGCGCCCTTGGGCTTGGCGCCGACGATGGTCTTGGCGACCTCACCGTGCTGGTACACGTTCAGCGTCGGGATGGACATGACGCCGTACTTGGCGGCCGTACCCGGGTTCTCGTCGATGTTGAGCTTGACGACCTCGATCTTGTCGCCGTGCTCGGCAGCGATCGCCTCCAGGGAGGGCGCGATCTGACGGCACGGGCCACACCAGGCGGCCCAGAAGTCCACCAGGACGGGCTTGTCGCTCTTGAGGACATCTTCCTCGAAGGAGGCGTCCGTCACAATCTTCAGGTTGGCCACTGCGGGCTCCTCATCTCTCGGGGTGGTGCACGGGGGGAGGGTCAGACGCTGGCGGTCGGGGTCTTCTCGGGCTCCGGGGCCTCGGCGTCGGACAGTGCCGCCAGGAAGCGCTCGGCGTCGAGAGCGGCGGAGCAGCCGGTACCGGCCGCCGTGATCGCCTGACGGTACGTGTGGTCGACGACGTCACCGGCGCCGAAGACACCGGTCTGGTTCGTCCGGGTCGAGGGAGCCTCGACCTTGAGGTAGCCCTCGTCGTCCAGCTCGAGCTGTCCCTTGAAGAGCTCGGTGCGCGGGTCGTGGCCGATCGCGATGAAGAGACCCGTCACCGGCAGCTCGGACGTCTCGCCCGTCTTCAGGTTGCGGAGCGTCAGACCCTCGAGCTTCGGGTCGCCCTTGATCTCGGCGATCTCGCTGTCCCAGACGAACGAGATCTTCGGGTCGGCGAAGGCGCGGTCCTGCATCGCCTTGGAGGCGCGCAGGGTGTCACGGCGGTGCACGATCTTCACGGACCTGGCGAAGCGCGAGAGGAAGGTGGCCTCCTCCATCGCGGTGTCACCGCCGCCGATCACGGCGATGTCCTGGTCCTTGAAGAAGAAGCCGTCACAGGTGGCACACCAGGAGACGCCGCGTCCGGAGAGGGCGTCCTCGTTCGGCAGGCCCAGCTTGCGGTGCTGAGAGCCGGTCGTGACGATGACGGCCTTCGCGCGGTGCACGGTGCCCGCGGTGTCCGTCACGGTCTTGATGTCACCGCTGAGGTCGACGGCGACGACATCGTCGGGTACGAGCTCGGCACCGAAGCGCTCGGCCTGGGCCCGCATGTTGTCCATGAGCTCGGGGCCCATGACGCCGTCCTGGAAGCCGGGGAAGTTCTCCACCTCGGTGGTGTTCATCAGCGCACCGCCGGCGGTGACGGCGCCCTCGAACACCAGCGGCTTCAGCGACGCGCGCGCGGTATAGAGCGCCGCCGTGTAGCCGGCGGGCCCGGAGCCGATGATGATCACGTTACGGACGTCGGTCACGGCTTGATTCCTCGTCTCTGGGGACTGCTGCGTAGTGCTGGTGGGTGCCTGTCTCAGGACTCTCACCCCACCCAACGGATCCTACGGGGCATGCATTCCCCGACATGGCCGAGCGCACGGAAGCGCGGCAGGCGGAAGAGTGCCATGTGCCACAAGAGCGCTGGCCGCAGCGTCGAGCGCCCGCCGGACAGGGCGGGAAAAAGCCTGGGACTGTCAGCCCTGAGGGTAGGCGTGCGTCATGAGAACCTTGCCCGCGCGCGGCGAGGACTTGCCCACGCAGGCGGCATCGACGATGTACGCGGAGACCTTGGAGCTGTCGGAGTCATGGGGGACCACCACGAGGTAGGCGTCCTTGCCTTCGTAGGAGCCCTCTTCGGCAGCGAGCGGTGTCCTGTCACCGATGCCGCGCTGGATGCAGTTCGGCACCTGGACCGTGGTCATCGGAGAGTTCTTCTTGGGGGACTCCGGGCTGGAACGCGTGTCGAAGGACGGCGTCGAGGCATCCGTCTGCCCTTGGGGCTTCCGCACGTGGTTCTTGTCGAGGAGACCGGCGACGCGTCCTTCGAGCTTTCCTTCGGAGAAGGCGTTCGCGGTATCGGTGCGCTCAGAGGCAGACCCGGCCGGGCCGTCGGTATCGCCGCCCATGGTCTGGATCAGCAGGGTCCCGAGACCGATGGCCGCTGCGGTGAAGACGGCGCCGAGCACGGTCGTCCGTCGGCGCATGCTCCGGAGGCGGCCCCCACGCCCAGGTCCGGTGGCTGCCCGGGAATGTCCCGCGGGCCTGTCGGTGACTCCGGCGGAGACAGGAACGGACGATGTTTCACGTGAAACACGTGCGGCAGCGGACGCAGAAGCGAGGACTGCCGGTTCAGAGGTCGCCTCCTCCGACGCCGTCTCCTCCGAGTTCACATCTTCTGAGTGCAGGTCTCCGGTCGTGGTGGAGTCCAGCAGAGCCTCGGCAGCGAGTGCCGCGTCGATGCGCCCGGCGACGTCGTCCGGCATCCGCGGAGGGCCCGGGAGGGTCCCGAGCATGCCGCGGATCTCCTCCAGGGAGGCGTAGACGTCGGCGCAGAGCTCGCAGCCGTCCAGGTGCCTACGCACGGCGCTCGTGCGCGACGGAGGGAGGAGACCCTCGGTCAGATCGGAGATCTCGGCGACGTCCGGGTGCTCGGCCGTATCGGTCGTGGTCACGCTCGCCCACCTCCGCCCTTCACAGCAGCTGAATCGCTCGGTCCTGTATCCCGTGGCCCCGCTGCCGGTGGGACGGATGTCCCCTGCGTCCGGTTCCTTCCCGAGCCGGGCTTCTTGCTTCCCTCGTCGTTGCCGCCATCCCCCTTGCCCGGAGGCGACTCCGTACGCAGATGGGTGAGGAGCGGCAGGAGTCTGGCCCTGCCGCGTGCGCAGCGGCTCTTGACGGTCCCGGTGGGCACATCGAGGACGCTGGCCGCCTCGGCGACGGGGTAGCCCTGCATGTCGACCAGGACGAGGGCGGCACGCTGGTCGTGAGGCAGAGTGCCGAGCGCCTCCATGAGCTCCCGGTGCAGGTCGCCCCGCTCGACCGGGGCGGCAGCCGACTCCTCCGGTTCCAGGAGCTGCTCGAGGCGTTCGGTGTCATCGATCGGTGTGGCCTTGCGCGAGGCTGCCTTGCGCGCCCGGTCCAGGCAGGCGTTCACGGTGATCCGGTGGAGCCAGGTCGTCACGGCGGACTGCCCGCGGAAAGTGTGTGCCGCGCGGTAAGCGGACACCAGGGCGTCCTGCACCGCGTCGGCGGCTTCCTCGCGGTCTCCGAGCGTGCGCAGCGCCACGGCCCACAACCGGTCACGGTGGCGCCTCACCAGCTCGCCGAAGGCGTCCTTGTCGCCGGCGACGTGCCGGGCGAGGAGGTCCTGATCGCTCAGCTCACCGTGCGCGGTGCTGTCCATCGTCGAACCCCCTCCCCCAGTGAGCTGTGGTGGGCCGATCCTTCAGCCCTTGAGCTGCACGTCCTTGATGGCTTGCTTGTACCCGGCTCCGATGTACCCGTCCCTGCCGGAGTTCGGGACTTCGGTCATCCAGAGGAGCACGTACCGCGACTTCACGGGCTTCTTCGCCTTGATCTTGGCGGTGGTGCCCGAGGTGGTCGCGGTACCGATCTTCTCCATGGAGTCGACCCCTGTCGAGGGTGCCAGTGAGTCCGTCGCGTACAGCGAGACCGTGGTGCGGTCACCGCCGTAGAGAAGGGCTACTGATGCCTCGGAGACCTCATGTTCCGATCCGAGGTCGTAGACGATACCGACACCGGGCTTGAACGGGGCAAGACGCGGGCCTTCCCTGAACGTCTTGGTGCGCCAGAGCGTGGAGGAGTCGTTGTCGAAGGTTTTGGGGACGTCGCTCGGGGCTTGGGGGTCGCCCTTGAGGACCAGCTCCTGGCCACTCTTGATCTGAATCGGCTTCGCAGGCTTCGGCTGCCCCTTGTCTCCGTCGCCTCCGTTGGTGTGCGTCGTGCCGGGGTCGCTGGAGTTCTCGCGGTCCATGAGGGCGTCAGCCAGCTGCCAGCTGCCCAACCCGAGCGCGGCGATGAGCAGCGCGGAGACGGTCCACTTGAGGGCCTTGCCGGTACGGCTCTGCAGCGGCGGCAGCGGGGCGGCCACGGGCTGGGTGGCGCCCGGACCCGCGGGGCGGCCGTACGTGCCCTGTTGGTACGTGGTGCGCTGGTACTCGGGCGGCGCGGTGAACACCGGCTCGGGCGGGCGGATGCGGGGCATCTCGCCGATCGCCTTCACCAGCTCCTCCGGCGTCGTGCACGGAGGGTCCTGGCGGGAGGCGGTCGCACCGTCGTTGACGAGCGCGCGCATGGCGAGCTCGGACAGGCCGCGGTGGACGCCCGCGCGCACCTGGTCGGGGGCGATGAGGCCGATGTCCTTGGGGAGCCCGGAGAGGCCGTACGCGTCGTCCTCGTACGGCCAGCGCTGGGTCAGCGACGCGTACAGAAGGGCGCCGATCGCCTCTGTGTCGGCGCGCTGCGGGGTTTCGGAACTGATGCCGCGCAGCGCGGCGTTCACGGCGAGACCCCGGATGCGGTACTGGCCCGTGGAGGTGCGCAGCACCGCGCCAGGGGTCAGCCGCAGATGCGCGAGGCCTTCGCGGTGCGCGGCGGCCATGGCCTGGGAGACCTGGTTGACGAGCTGGTAGGCGTCGTGCGCCTCGAGCGGGCTCGCGGCCAGGAGCGCGGTCAGCTCCGTGGCGTCGGGGAGCCACTCGTGGACCACGTAGACGAGGTCGTTCTCCTCCACCGCGTCCAGGACCTGCACGAAGCGCGGGTCACCGAGCAGCGCCGAGGAACGGGCCGCCGCGAGGACCGAACGGGCCCGCGGGTGGTCGGCGGGCAGGAGATGCACACCGACGGCGCGGCGAAGCTTCTCGTCGACCGCACGCCAGCTGCTGAAACCGTCCAGACGGGTGACGCACTCTTCGAGTCGATAGCGTCTGGCGAGTTTGTGGCCACTGTGCAGTTCTGGGGGTGAGGAGGCCCCGTGGCCCGTGGGTTCGTCGTTCTCCGCCACGTCTTCTTCTGCTGCCGTTTCCCGCTCCCGGGTCTGGGCCACCCCGTCGGCCGTGGCCTGCTCCGCCTTCGCGGTCAGCGGTTCGTCACCGCTGTTGTCTGCCACGTCGACGGCAGCCGTGCTCCGTTCCGCCACCGTCGTTCCTGCCTCCCCATCCGTTGCGCTTCGTCAGACGCCAAAGCCAATTGTGCCCACAGTCTGGCGCTATGCACGACACACGGTGGCCGACGATGGTTGTGCGAGGCCGACCATCTCAGCGACCGAGACGGCCGCGGACCATGCCGACCATCGAGTTGAGCTCCGCGATGCGCATGCGCTTCGCGGCGACAAAGAAGACGCCGAGCAGCACCACACCCCCGGCGAGGAGCGCTGCCAGGGATCCGATGACGCCCTGTCCGAGGCCCTTGGTGACCATGTAGGCGGCGCCGCCGCCGAGCAGGGTCCCGGGCAGCGCGGCAATGCCCAGACGGGCGTAGGTACGCAGTACGTGGGCGCCGTCCAGATCGCCACCGAGGCGCTTGCGCAGCCTGCGCCAGGCGACGCCCACGCCGATGGCGTACGCGAGACCGTAGACGGCAGCCATGCCGGTCACCGCCCAGCGAGTGGGCAGGACGACGTAGCAGGCCCCTGACGCGGCGGCGTTGAAGACGGCGACGATGACCGTGTTGTAGAAGGGCGTCCGCGTGTCCTCGTAGGCGTAGAACGCGCGGAGCACGACGTACTGCACGGAGTAGGGGATCAGGCCGAGGCCGAAGGCCATCAGCATGTAGCCCATGTTCGTGGCCTGTGCGCTGCCCGAGGAACCGAAGATCAGCGTGCACATGGGGATGCCGAGCGCGACGAACCCGAAGGCGATCGGCACGATGGCGACAGCCGTCGTGCGCAGTCCCTGGGAGATGTCGTCACGGACGGAACCCGTGTCCCCGTCGTGCGCGGAACGGGCGAGCCTGGGCAGCAGGGCCGCCATCAGCGAGACCGTGATGATCGCCTGCGGGAGGCCCCAGATGAGCTGCGCGTTGGCGTAGGCGGCGAAGCCGATGCCGCTCGTCGACGGCAGATCGACGGTGGCCGAGGTGGCCAGCTGGGTGACGACGAGGGCGCCCGCCTGATTGGCGAGGACGAACAGGATCGTCCACTTGGCGAGCTTGGCGGCCTTGCCCAGGCCGTGGCCCCGCCAGTCGAAGCGCGGGCGCAGCCTGAACCCGGTCTCGCGCAGATACGGGATCATCGCCAGGGCCTGGACGACGAGACCGAGGAGAATGCCGACACCGAGCAGACGCTCGGCCTCCGGCGGGATGCTGTTGACGCCCATGCCGGACGTCTCGGAGGTTCCGTACACCCAGATGAACATGCCGAGCGTGGAGATGATGACGATGTTGTTGAGGACCGGCGTCCACATCATCGCGCCGAACTTGCCGCGTGCGTTGAGGATCTGCCCCATCACCACGTGGACGCCCATGAAGAAGATCGAGGGCAGGAAGTAACGCAGCAGCGTGGTGCCGACATCGGTGGCCGCCGCGTTGTTGGCGACCGGGACGGACATCAGCCGCACCAGCTGCGGAGCCAGCACGATGCCAAGGACCGTGAGCACGCCGAGTGCGGCCGTGACGAGGGTCAGCAGGCGGTTGGCGTACGCCTCACCGCCGTCTTCGTCCTCCTTCATGGAGCGCACCAGCTGCGGCACGAACACGGAGTTGAGACCGCCACCGACGGTGAGGATGTAGATCATCGTCGGGATCTGGTAGACGACCTGGAAGGTGTCGCCGAGCAGGCCGACGCCGAGCGCCGAGACGATCAGGGCGGAGCGGATGAAGCCGGTGAGGCGTGAGACGAGTGTGCCCGCGGCCATGACGGCGCTGGACTTCAGCAGGCTCGACGCGCGGCCGCCGGACTTTCCGGCAGGCGCGGGTGCGGGCGCTGGGACGGGCGGCGGCGCCGGGGTCGGGTCGGCGGCCGGCGCGGGGACGATCGGCTGCTCCACGGCGGGTGGATAGCCGCCACCGACAGGCTGCGGATAGCCGTCGTCCTGCGGGTAACCGTTGCCTTGGGGGTACTGGCCGCCCTGCGGGTAGCCCTCGTCCTGCTGATAACTGTTGCCCTGGGGGTAGCCCTCGCCCTGCTGGTAACCGTTCCCCTGCGGGTAGCTGTTCCCCTGCTGGTAACCGTTGTCCTGGGGATAACCGTCCTGCTGGTACGCGCCCTGCGGGTAGCCGCTCTGCTGGTACCCGCCTTGCTGATGACCGGCCTGGGGGTACGCGTCCTGCTGGTAGTCGGCCTGCTGGTACCCGCCCTGCTGGCCGCGGTAGCCACCGGGCTGCTGGTCGCGGAAGAGGTGAGCGAAGGCATCCGGCTCGTGGCGTTCCTCGCCCGCCTGGGTGACCAGGTCGTCGACGCCCACGAACTGCGTCGTGCGGGCGTCGTCGCCGTACGGGAGGTGCCGGGTCACTCCCTCCGGCTCGGGGGGCGGGGTCTGCGCCCACACGCGCGGGTCGGGCGAGTGCTGCGAGGCGGGTGGCTGGGCGTAGAGCGGCTGCTGCGGGTAGGCGCCGGGCGGCGGCGGGGGGTGCGCCGCGCGGTCGTAGAGCGCCTCGGTGACCGGGTCCTGGGCGGAGAGGTCCTGTGCCCGGTAGGGGTCCTGGTCGTAGGCGTCCTGGAGATACATGTCCGGCGCGGGCTGCGGTGGTACCTGCCCGTGCCCGTGCTCGGGGCCGGGCGGTGGGCCCTCGGGCGAGGCGGAGCCGCCCGTGCCCTGGCCACGGTCACCGTCGTACGGCGCGTTCATGGTTACCCCACCTCATCGTCCCCGGGCCCACCGGCCACGACATCGCTCAACGGTCCACTCTCTCACCCGTGTCCGACGGGTCGGTGCTTTCCGGGGCGGTGTCCGGTGTCGGGTCACTCGGCTGCTCGGGGTCGTCCTTCCCGGGCTCGGTGCCCGATTCGCCCTCCGGCCCGTCGTCCGGCCCTGTGCCCGGGCCTTCCTGGGCCTGCTTCCGGGCCGCGCGCTTGCGCTGCGTGTACATCCGGAACCCGGCCAGTACGAGGAGCAGAAGCCCGCCGGCGATGACCAGCATCACCGTGGGGGTGACTTCGGTGACGTTGACGTCGAAGCGGACGGGTTCGCCGTAAGGCTCCCCGTCCTCTGTGTACAGCTGGGCGTACACGGGGACCGGGCCGTTGGCGTTGGCCGTGGTCGTGAACTTCACGGACTGGGAGTGCCCGCCCGCGATCTTGATCGGCTTCTCCTCGAACTGCCCGTCGCCGATCTTCAGACGGGTGGGGTTCCTCGAGGACAGCCGCAGGACCAGGTGCTCGACGCCCTGCACCAGGTTGTTCTGCACCGACACGGGGATGGTCGCGCTGCGGCCGGAGAGCTTCGCGTCGGCCCTCCGGATCAGGGACACCTGCCTGGTGAGGTCGTTCAGATAGGCCCACACGCTGTCCTGATAGGCCCTCGCCTCCTTCGGGCGCCCCCGCCAGGACGTGGACATCTCACGGTCTATGGCCCTCCCGAAGGGGGTGACCACACGGTCCTTCTGGATCAGGATCACCTGGAAGCGTGTGAGCCGGTTCTGGGTGTTCTGAATGTTCTCGAAGGACCGCTGCGGCAGCTCCTGCTTGCGCAGCGACGCCGGGTAGGACCCGGCCGAGGGGACCTGGGTGGTGGCCTGCGGATCCGGCTTCGCCTTCGCGGCGGCGGGCAGGTCCTCGGACTGCGACCACTTCTCGTCGGCGAGAGCGGAGAGCGCCTTCTGCATGGCCTGGGCCTGACTCGCCGAGGGCATGCGCTGCGGAGCGACGACAATGTGGCGCTGCTTGTCGGGGTTCTGCAGGTTGATCATCAAGCTCTGGGCGAGGAACTCCTGGACGGCGAGCGTGGAGTCCTCGGCACCGGTCATGTCGCGCTGGAAGGCCGTCGAGAGGCGCGCGTCGGTCACCACGGCGGTCGTGCCGCCGCCGATGGGCCGCGCCGCGTTCGGCGAGTACTGCAGGTCGTCCGATTCCCCCATGCTGTCGCTGCGGGCGATCACCGAGTGGGCGCCCGCAGAGGTGGCGACGTCGACGATCGACGGATCGATCGCCCCGTCGGCGGGCCACGCGAAGTCTGTGCTCGGCTTCACCTGGAGGATCGTCTTCACCGCGTTGGCGCCCACGTCGGTGGCTTCCTTGAGGTGGCCGAGGGAACCGGTGACCGCCTTGCCGGTGTGTGCGAGGGACGCGAGGTCGGGGTCGGCGAAAGGCAGTGCGACGACCTTCTTGCCCTTGACGGCGGCCTGGAGGTTGTTGAGCCACTGGTTGGCGACCGCCTGGTGCCTGCCCGCCCTGGTGGTCTTCCCGTCGGGGTTCTCGATCCGGTAGCTCTTCGTCATCGCGTCGACGGAGGCGAGCAGGTCCGGATCGATGACCCAGGTGATGTCCAGGCCGCTGCCGAGGGACAGCAGCTGTTCCAGGCGCCCGCCCGTGGCCAGCTCTTCGGCCAGGTCGTCGTTCTTGAAGACGGGCGTCTGCTGTTCGTCGGAGCCGGTCTTAGCCGTGAGGTGGTTGCTGGAGGTGAGCGGCCAGAGATACGAGGTCTTCGTCTTCGTGCCGGCGGCATCGGGCTGCCACGGCAGGAAGGTGCGCTCGATGCCCAGCACCTGCGGATAGGGCTGGGCGCTGGTCTGGCCGGTGAGGGCGACCCCCAGCTGATAGACGCCGTCCATGCCAAGGGGCAGTTCCTTGACGGGTACGGAGATGCTGAAGTCCTGCCGGACCCCCGGAGCGAGCCTGCGGAACTTGTCGACGTACTTGCCGCCGACCTCCGTGCCCTCCGACCCGGGCTGGAAGCCCGTGCGCTGGGCGGCGCTGTCGATCGAGCTCCGGGAGCTGAGCGGTGCGACACGCAGGCCGACCTGCGACCCGGTCACCGTCTGCTTGCCGTTGTTGGTGACCGTGCCCGACACCGTGAGGGTGTCGCCCTCACTGGGAGCAGTGGGGGTGAGCGAGTCCACAGAGACATCGACGGTACGGGAGCCGGTCGCGTCGGCCTTCGCGCTCTGTACGACGGCTCCTGCCTTGGCGCCGGGGCCTGTGGCGTGTGCCACTGGGCCTGCCGGGACCTGTAGGAGGCCGGCCAGCAATGGGGTACCCACCAGCAGTGCTGCGGTGCGCCGCAGCCACCGGCGGGCAGGTGAGGGGCTTGTCCCCGGAAAGTCTGCCGCCTCGGCCACGCGTTCGCCCGTCCCTCGTCGTCAGTGGTCGTCGGTTGTGCGTCCACGCATGGTAACGATGCGCGCTGTGGCGAAGTGCCGCGGACTGCTCCACGTGATCGGAAGACCTGTCCGGAGCGGCGGCGGGAGCCCTGTGGGGCCGGAGAGTAATCGGGTCGGCCGCGGGCGTCCGGGCCACGTACCCTTTTCTGTTGTGCCGAACGCCAATGAAGACAATCCCAGCGCACTGAGCCAGGTGCAGCGCCGCGCGGTCAGCGAACTGCTGCGTGTGTCCCCTGTCGCGGACGATCTCGCCCGCCGTTTCCAGGAGGCCGGGTTCCCTCTCGCCCTGGTCGGCGGCTCGGTCAGGGACGCCCTTCTGGGCCGGCTCGGCAATGACCTGGACTTCACGACCGATGCTCGCCCCGAGGACGTACTGAAGATCGTCCGCCCGTGGGCCGACGCGGTGTGGGAGGTCGGGATCGCCTTCGGCACGGTCGGCTGCCAGAAGGAGGGCTACCAGATCGAGGTCACGACGTACCGCTCGGAGGCGTACGACAGGACCTCGCGCAAGCCCGAGGTGTCCTACGGCGACTCCATCGAGGAAGACCTCGTGCGCCGTGACTTCACCGTCAACGCGATGGCCGTCGCACTCCCCGAGAAGGAGTTCGTGGATCCGCACGGCGGGCTCGACGATCTCGAGGAGCGCGTGCTGAGGACTCCTGGCACTCCCGAGGAGTCCTTCTCGGACGATCCGCTGCGCATGATGCGGGCCGCGCGCTTCGCCGCGCAGCTCGACTTCGAGGTGGCTCCCGACGTCGTCGCCGCGATGAAGGCGATGGCCGAGCGCATCGACATCGTCTCCGCGGAGCGGGTACGGGACGAATTGAACAAACTGGTCCTCTCCGCGCACCCGCGCAAGGGCCTTGCCCTTCTCGTCGAGACGGGGCTGGCCGAGCGGGTCCTGCCCGAGCTGCCGGCGCTGCGTCTGGAGCGGGACGAGCACCACCGCCACAAGGATGTGTACGACCACTCGCTGATCGTCCTCGAGCAGGCGATGGCGCTGGAGAAGGATGGCCCCGATCTGACGCTGCGGCTCGCGGCACTGCTGCACGACATCGGGAAGCCGCGGACGCGGCGCTTCGAGGACGACGGACGTGTCTCGTTCCACCACCACGAGGTGGTCGGCGCCAAGATGGTCAAGAAGCGGATGACGGCGCTCAAGTACTCCAACGAGCTCGTGAAGGACGTCTCGCGTCTGGTCGAGCTTCACCTGCGCTTCCACGGCTACGGCACGGGAGAGTGGACGGACTCGGCCGTACGGCGCTACGTACGCGACGCGGGCCCGCAGCTGGAGCGTCTGCACAAGCTGACCCGCTCCGACTGCACGACGCGCAACAAGCGCAAGGCGAATGCCCTGTCGCGCGCGTACGACGGCCTGGAGGAGCGCATCGCCCGCCTCCAGGAGCAGGAGGAGCTGGACTCGATCCGCCCCGACCTCGACGGCAACGACATCATGGAGATCCTGGGCGTGGGCCCGGGCCCCGTGATCGGCCAGGCGTACAAGTTCCTGCTGGAGCTTCGCCTGGAGAACGGGCCGATGGAGCGGGAGGCGGCGGGGGCAGCGCTCAAGGAGTGGTGGGCCGCGCAGAGCTGAGGCTTGAGAGCGGAGACGGGGTGGGGATGTTTCACGTGAAACATCCCCACCCCGGAAACACCGAGGGGCGCTGTTTCACGTGAAACCGTGAAACAGCGCCCCTCGGCGGTCTGCTACTTGGTCTTCTTCAAGCAGAGCACCACGTTGTGGCCCTTGCCGCTCTGGTAGTAGGCGACCTCTGAGGTCTTGACGGCCTCGCACTTGTCGCTGTCGCTGGTGTCGTCGAACTTCTCGACCACCTTGAACTCGGACTCGCTCGACGAGCAGTCGACTTCCTTGAGGTCCGGCGAGAACTGTGTGCCCTCATTGTGCATGCAGCTGCCGACCGAGGTGGACTCCGCGTCGCTCTTGTTTAGCATCGTCTTGCCGACGGCTATGAGGATCGCCACCAGGACGAAGCCGCCGATCCGCAGCAACAGCTTCTTGCCACGCCCGCGAGGGGCGGCCGGCGGGGGCACGGGACCACCCTGGTTGTAGGGCGGGTACGGCTGCTGCGGCATACCCGGCTGTCCCTGGTGCACCGGGTACGGGGCTGTCGAGGCCTGCTGACCGTACGGAGCGCCGCCCTGGGGCTGGCCATAGGGGTTCTGGCCCTGGGGCGGGTACGGCATCTGGCCCTGGGGCGGCGGAGTGGTCACGTTGGGGGTCCCCCTAGAACGAAAGCGCGATGGCGCGAATACGACGCCCGTAAGTTATCCAGGCGCGGCGGTATCTCTGTAGCCCAGGGAGGCTCTGTGTCACTGATGTGACACTTACTGCGCGTCAAACCGGGCCATAGCCCCAGCAATCGCCGCGTAGACCAGAGCCACCGTGATGACCAGCGGAACCGAGCGGCCGTCAGGTGGCAGCATCAAGGCGGCCACTGCCGCGGCGCCGACGAATGCGACGTTGAAGAGCACGTCGTAAACGCTGAAGATCCGGCCGCGGAAGCCGTCGTCCACCGCGGACTGCACCACCGTGTCCGTGGCGATCTTGGCGCCCTGGGTGGTCAGGCCGAGGACGAAGGCGGCGACGAGGAGCGGGGCGGGCTCGAAGGGGAGGCCGAGCGCGGGTTCGAGGACTGCCGCCGTTCCCGCGCAGGCGACGATCCAGCCGCCCGCCCCCAGCCGTCCCACCGCCGCAGGCGTCACCAGAGCCGCCACGAAGAACCCCGCCCCGGAAATCCCCACGGCCAGGCCGAGCAGCGCGAGCCCGTCGGGCTCCGTCGACGACCAGGCGTACCGGCACAGCATCAGGACCATGACCGTCAGCGCGCCGTAGCAGAACCGCATCATCGTCATCGCGGCCAGCGCGCGGGCGGCCGCGGGCCGTTGGCTCAGATGCCGCACCCCTGCCTTCAGCCCGTGCGCCGTTCCGGCCAGCGCGGCAGCGAGCCGTGGCGGCACCAGGTCCGGGTCCGGGCCGAGCAGCCCGCGCGCCATGCGGAGCGAGGCGAGTGCGGCGCAGAGGTACAGGGCGGCGCCGAGGAGGACCACTGCCGCGTCCGAGTCCGACCCCACCAGCCGGACGACGAACGCGAGCCCGCCGCCGATGGTCGCGGCGAGTGTCCCCGCGGTCGGCGAGAGGGAGTTGGCGATGACCAGGCGGTCGGCGTCGACGACCCGTGGCAGCGCGGCCGAGAGTCCGGCCAGGACGAAGCGGTTGACCGCGGTGACACAGAGGGCGGAGATGTAGAAGAGCCAGTCGGGGACGCCGCTGAGCATCAGCACGGCCGTCAGCGCGGCCAGTGCGGCCCGCAGGAGGTTGCCGTACAGGAAGACCTGGCGGCGCTGCCAGCGGTCGAGCAGGACCCCTGCGAAGGGGCCGATCAGCGAATAGGGCAGGAGCAGGACCGCCATGGCGGAGGCGATGGCCGCCGGCGACGTCTGTTTCTCCGGGGAGAAGACGACGTACGTGGCGAGCGCGACCTGGTAGACGCCGTCCGCGCCCTGGGAGAGCAGCCGTACGGCGAGCAGCCGCCGGAAGTCCCGCAGCCGCAGCAGTATCCGCAGGTCACCGACGACAGCCATGGGGCACAGCCTCACATACGAGGAGGGTCCCCGGGCGGAATGCCCGGGGACCCTCGACAAGCAACAAGGAGAGGGCTGTTTAGCGCTCGACCTCGCCCTTGATGAACTTCTCGACGTTCGCGTAGGCCTCGTCGTCGAAGTACTGGACCGGCGGGGACTTCATGAAGTAGCTCGACGCGGAGAGGATCGGGCCGCCGATGCCGCGGTCCTTGGCGATCTTCGCGGCGCGCAGGGCGTCGATGATGACACCGGCCGAGTTCGGGGAGTCCCAGACCTCGAGCTTGTACTCCAGGTTCAGCGGGACGTCGCCGAAGGCGCGGCCCTCGAGGCGGACGTACGCCCACTTGCGGTCGTCGAGCCACGCGACGTAGTCCGACGGGCCGATGTGGACGTTGTCCTCGCCCAGCTCGCGGTCGCGGATCTGCGAGGTGACGGCCTGCGTCTTCGAGATCTTCTTGGACTCGAGGCGGTCGCGCTCGAGCATGTTCTTGAAGTCCATGTTGCCGCCGACGTTGAGCTGCATGGTGCGCTCAAGACGGACACCGCGGTCCTCGAACAGCTTCGCCATCACGCGGTGCGTAATCGTGGCGCCGACCTGCGACTTGATGTCGTCGCCGACGATCGGGACACCGGCCTCGGTGAACTTGTCCGCCCACTCCTTGGTGCCGGCGATGAAGACCGGGAGGGCGTTGACGAACGCGACCTTGGCGTCGATGGCGCACTGCGCGTAGAACTTCGCGGCGTTCTCGGAGCCCACGGGCAGGTAGCAGACGAGGACGTCGACCTTGCGGTCCTTGAGGATCTGGACGATGTCGACCGGGGCCTCGGCGGACTCCTCGATGGTCTGGCGGTAGTACTTGCCAAGGCCGTCGTAGGTGTGGCCGCGCTGGACGGTGACGCCCTTGCTCGGCACGTCGCAGATCTTGATGGTGTTGTTCTCGCTGGCGCCGATGGCGTCCGAGAGGTCGAGGCCGACCTTCTTCGCGTCGACGTCGAAGGCGGCGACGAACTCGACGTCACCGACGTGGTAGTCGCCGAACTGGACGTGCATCAGGCCCGGGACCTTGGCGTCCGGGTCTGCGTCCTTGTAGTACTCGACGCCCTGGACCAGCGAGGCGGCGCAGTTGCCCACGCCGACGATGGCTACGCGAACCGAACCCATTCCGGTTGCTCCCTGTGTGATCTCGGTATTCCGGATGAAACCCTGCGGAACGCTGGGTCTCACTTGGCGGGGTCATCGGACGGATCCGGCGGCGGGTTGGTCTCCCGCCGCCGGGGCAGGCCCGCCGACTCCCCAGATGTGCTGTTCTGCTGAGCGGAGCTGTCGGGGGCGGACCGTTGCTGGTCCCGTCCCGATCGCTCGCTCTCGATGAGCTCGTTCAGCCAGCGCACTTCGCGCTCCACGGACTCCATGCCGTGCCGCTGAAGCTCGAGCGTGTAGTCGTCCAGGCGCTCCCGGGTACGGGCCAGGGAGGCGCGCATCTTCTCCAGACGCTCTTCGAGGCGGCTGCGGCGGCCCTCGAGCACCCGCATCCGTACATCCCGCGAGGTCTGCCCGAAGAAGGCGAAGCGGGCGGCGAAGTGCTCGTCCTCGTATGCGTCGGGGCCGGTCTGCGACAGCAGATCCGCGAAGTGCTCCTTACCTTCCGCCGTCAACCGATAGACGATCTTGGCGCGACGTCCTGCGAGTGGAGCTGCGAGGGCGTCTTCAGGCGTGCTGCCCGACTCCTCGATCAACCAGCCGTTGGCGACCAGCGTCTTGAGGCAGGGGTAGAGCGTCCCGTAGCTGAAGGCGCGGAACACTCCCAGTGACGTATTGAGTCGTTTACGCAGCTCATAGCCGTGCATCGGGGACTCCCTGAGCAGACCGAGCACAGCGAATTCAAGGATGCCGGAGCGCCTGCTCATCTTCGCCTCCCGTCTGCCATGGTCCCTCAGTACGGCCTTTATGCCGAGCTGATGTATCGACTCGATACATCGAGACGATAGAACGGCGATCCGGCTGATACAAGAGGGGGCACGGTGAACGGCGTCACATCACCGATTCGTAGGAAGTAACTTGCCTGATTTGGGGTGAACTTCGGCTCTACGAGGGTTTTGACGGTGCGTAGTCTGTGCGCCATGTATGCCGCCGGGAACCAAGTGACGCCGGGGAGCGTCGTGGTCCCCGGTGCAGTGCGGGTGTGTTCCGGAACGGGCGCAACCGCACTTCGGGGGGACCGGAAACCAGCCGCCGTTTCCAGGCGTGGACAGCTGCGCCTGCCCGAGGAGTAATCGTTCGATGAGCGAGCACCGTCGCAAACCGCCGCAGCCGCAGGACGGCGGACGCGCCGCGGCAAGGCGTGGCGCCCAAGCACCGCCTTCGGGCCGCCGTGCGGCACCGCGTGGCGAAACCGGGTCGCCTTCTTCCTCCTACGGGACGCCCGCCCCGGGCGCTCCGGATGACGGAGGCCGGACTTATGGCGGCAGGGCCGAGGCCCGGCGCGCCGCACAGCGCAGTGGTTCGGTCGGCGCGAGCGGCGGCCGGCGCCGGGCACCCGACGGCGGTGGGCGTTCGGGCGCCGGTGGTGGCGGCCGTCGCGGTGGTGGCGGCGCCGGGGGCCCGGGCGGGGCCGGCCGGGGCAGAGGCCGCGGCGCGGAGCCGCCACGCAAGAAGCGGTTCATCGACTACCCGCGCGCGAACAAGTCCGGTGCGCGGCGCTGGGTTCCGTCGTGGCGCCTGGTCAGCGGCCTGTTCCTCGGGTTCCTCGGCAGTCTGATGGCGGTCGCCGGTATCTCGTACGCCCTGGTGGAGGTGCCGGAGGTCGACAAGGCGGCCAAGGCCCAGAACAACGTCTACTACTGGGCCGACGGCAAGCAGATGGTCGCGACCGGTGGTGAGCGCAACCGCCAGATCATCGACTACGACGACATCCCCGAGGAGATGCGCTTCGCCGTCATGTCGGCGGAGAACAAGACCTTCGAGAAGGACAAGGGCGTCGACCCGATGGGCATCACCCGTGCCCTGGTCAACATGGCCAAGGGCGGGCAGACCCAGGGTGGCTCCACGATCACCCAGCAGTACGTGAAGAACGCGCGTCTGGGCGACCAGTCGCAGACATTCACGCGTAAGTTCAAAGAGCTCTTCATCTCCATAAAGGTCGGCCGGACGGTCTCCAAGGAAGACATCATGGCGGGGTACCTCAACACCGCCTATTACGGACGTGGGGCCTACGGCATCCAGGCGGCCGCGCGGGCGTACTTCAACACCGAGGCCAAGGAACTTGACCCGAGCCAGTGCGCTCTCCTCGCGACCGTGCTCAAGGGCGCCACGTACTACGACCCCGCCGGAGCCCCGGAGATCGACCCCGCGGCGAACAAGCAGGACAACACCGCGCGTGCCAAGAAGCGGTGGTCGTGGATCCTCGACGAGGAGGTCAAGGACGGCCGCCTGACCGCCGCGGACCGGGCCAAGTACGACAAGTTCCCCAAGCTGCAGAACCCCCGGTCGAACATTGACCTGGCCGGCCAGACGGGTTATCTCGTGGACCTGGCCAAGGCGAACGTCATCAAGAACACCAACATCACCGCCGAGCAGCTCCAGCGGGGCGGCTACGAGATCCATACCACCTTCGACAGGAGGCAGGTCAAGGAGCTCGAGAAGTCGGTGAACAAGGTCCGCAAGGCGAAGATCAAGCCGAAGGTCCGGCCGGAGAAGGACACGCACGTCCAGTTCGGCGGCGCCTCCGTGAATCCGAAGGATGGCGCGATCAGGGCCATCTACGGCGGTGTGGACGCGACGAAGCACTTCACCAACAACGCCGACCAGACCGGTGCCCAGGTCGGTTCGACCTACAAGCCGTTCGTGCTGGCCGCGGCCTTCAAGTACGGCGTGCGCAACCCGGATCTCGGTGAGGTGCAGTCGAATGACGAACGCACCATCGTCAATCCGAAGAGCTTGTACAGCGGCAAAAACGAGCTGAAGATCCAGAAGTACAACGGCGACGTCTGGACGGACCGCGACGGCAAGCAGTGGAACCAGAAGAACGACGGTGGCCAGTCGTACAACCGGCCCAGCTTCCAGATCAACCTCCGCGAGGCGATGCGGGAGTCGGTCAACTCCGCCTATGTACAGCTCGGCATGGATGTCGGTCTGGACAAGGTGAAGGAGTCGGCCATGGCCGCCGGCCTCAAGGACGACAGTTCCATGGCCAGCGCCAACTACCCGTCCTTCTCGCTCGGTACTTCGTCACCCAGTGCGATCCGGATGGCCGGCGCGTACTCCACCTTCGCGGCGAGCGGCAAGCAGAACGAGCCGTACTCCGTCACGGAGGTGGCGCACGAGGGCGACACGGTCTACGAGCACAAGAAGCAGACCAAGCAGGCCTTCGACGAGGACGTCGCCAACAACGTCACGGACGTGCTGCGGACCGTCGTGGACAGGGGCACCGGCACCTCGGCCAAGCTCACCGGACGCCAGGTCGCGGGCAAGACCGGTACGACCGACGGCAACAAGTCCGCCTGGTTCGTGGGGTACACACCGCAGTTGTCGACGGCGGTGAGCATGTACCGGCTCGATGACGACGAGACCAACAAGAAGCGCGAGTTCCTGCAGATGTTCGGCACGGGCGGCGAGAAGAAGATCCACGGCGCTTCGTTCCCCGCACAGATCTGGCAGGACTACATGGAGCAGGCGCTCAAGAACGAGCGCGTCATCCCCTTCCCCGTGCCGGGTCCGATCGGCAAGGTCGTCGGCGAGACCCCGCCCCCGCCGCCGACCCCGTCGAAGACCGAGGAGCCGGAGAAGACCACATCGCCCACGCCCTCGAAGTCCGCGACCACGAAGCCTCCGACGGAGTCGCCCGACCCCACTGAGACCTGTGAGCCGTTGGACTGGGACTGCAACCACAACGGTGGCCAGGGCAACGGTGGGGCCCAGGGCGGCGTCGACGGCGGCCCAGGGGGAGAGTCGCCACCGGAGACAGAGGATCCGGCCGGTGGCGGCGCCAACGAAGGCAACGAAGACGGCGGAGGCTTCATCCGCGGCGCGGGAGGCTGAGCCGGCTGAGCCGGGCCCGTGGGGGCTGCACGGCGAGTTGCCGGGACTCCCCCGCGGATGTTTCACGTGAAACGAGGGCCGTCGCACCGATGAGTGCGGCGGTCCTCTCCGTGTTCTCAGGTGCGTACGGCAGGATGGCGGACATGCCCAGTGCAGACCCCCACAGCGCAGACCCCGGTGCAGAGACGGCGCGTGCGAGCGCGTACGAGCCCGTGAGCCCGCAGGAGCCCGTACGGCCGACCAAGGAGGACGAGGTCGCCAGGGCCGGCAGCGAGCTGCTCGGGGGTCCGGTCGGCCGAAGAGTGCTGTTCGCGGCGAGCTGGTGGACCCCCGTGCGCGTCATCATGCTCGTCGCGCTCGGGATGTTCGCGCTCGGGCTGATCCAGAAGATGCCGTGCTACAACGGCGCGTGGTTCGTCGGCGCCAGCTCGCAGTACACGCACGCGTGCTACTCCGACATCCCGCACCTCTACCAGGGACGCGGCTTCGCCGACGGGCTCGTGCCGTACTTCGACAGGCTGCCCGGCGACATGGAGTACCTCGAATACCCGGTCCTGACCGGGGTGTTCATGGAGATGGCTTCCTGGGTGACGCCCGGCAGCGGAACCGTCCAGCACCAGGAGAAGATCTACTGGATGGTCAACGCGGGGATACTGATGGCCTGCACCGCGGTCCTCGCCATCTGTGTCGCGCGCACCCACCGGCGCCGCCCCTGGGACGCGCTGCTCGTCGCCCTGGCGCCCGCCCTCGCGCTGACGGCAACCGTCAACTGGGACCTGCTCGCGGTGGCTCTCACGGCCGCCGCGATGCTGATGTGGGCACGCGCGCGTGTCGTCGCCTTCGGTGTGCTGCTCGGGCTCGCGACGGCTGCCAAGCTCTACCCCGTGCTGCTGCTCGGACCCCTGCTGGTCCTGTGCTGGCGGGCCGGGCGATGGCGGGAGTTCGGGACGGCCCTGGTCGGCACGGTGGGCACCTGGCTGGTCGTGAACCTGCCGGTGATGCTGCTCGCCGGCGACGGCTGGTCGAAGTTCTACACATTCAGCCAGCAGCGCGGCGTCGACTTCGGGTCCTTCTGGCTGATCCTCTCCCAGCGCATGGATTCACCGCTGACCACGGACACCGTCAACACCCTGGCGATGGCCCTGATGCTCCTCGCCTGCCTGGGTATCGCCGCGCTCGGGCTCACCGCACCACGCCGCCCGCGCTTCGCGCAGCTCGCCTTCCTGGTGGTCGCCGCCTTCGTCCTCACCAACAAGGTCTACTCGCCGCAGTACGTCCTGTGGCTGATTCCGCTCGCCGCGCTGGCCCGCCCGCGTTGGCGGGACTTCCTGATCTGGCAGGCGGGGGAGGTCGCGTACTTCCTCGGGATCTGGATGTACCTCGCGTACACGACGAGTGGGGACGCCCATAAGGGACTGCCGACAGAGGGCTATCAACTGGCCATCGTCGTACATCTGGTGGGCACGCTGTGGCTGTGCGCCGTGGTCGTACGCGACATCCTGATGCCGGAGCGGGACGTGGTGCGGCAGGGCGGCGATGACGACCCCTCAGGGGGCGTCCTGGACGGCGCGAGAGACGTCTTCGTCCTCGGGTACGCGGGCGGTGCGACGCGGACGGTGAGACGCTCGACAGGGGCTCCCGCGGTGAAGTGGGGCTCGGCCACCGACTTGTCGCGCTGAGGCACTCCGGCTGAGGCGATTCGGCTGAGGCGCTCCGGGGGTGTTCGCTCAGGGCGAACAGCGGAAGAACGCGTGAGGGCCGGTACGCCTCGTCGTCGTACCGGCCCTTCCGTCTGCTGCTGCCGCCCTCTAGCGGTCGACGATCCGGTCGAACTGCGTCGTGGTGTGCCGCAGATGGGCCACCAGCTCCTCGCCGACCTTCGGCTCCGGAGCATCGGAGGGCACGAAGAGGATCGAGACCTGCATGTGCGGCGGCTCGGCGAACCAGCGCTGCTTGCCCGCCCAGACGAACGGCGAGAGGTTGCGGTTGACGGTCGCGAGGCCCGCACGCGCCACGCCCTTGGCCCGCGGCATCATGCCGTGCAGCGCCTTGGGGGCCTCCAGGCCGACACCGTGCGAGGTGCCGCCCGCGACCACGACCAGCCAGCCGTCGGACGCGGCCTTCTGCTGGCGGTAGCCGAAGCGGTCGCCCTTCGCGATGGCGGTGACGTCGAGGACCGCGCCGCGGTACTCCGTGGCCTCGTGATCGCCCAGCCACAGGTGCGTACCGATGCGGGCACGGAAGCGGGTCTGGGGGAACTGCTGCTGCAGCCGCGCCAGTTCACCGGCCTTGAGGTGGCTGACGAACATCGTGTGGAGCGGCAGGCGGGCGGCGCGCAACCGGTCCATCCAGCCGATGACCTCCTCGACGGCATCCGAGCCGTCGGTGCGGTCCAGCGGCAGGTGGATCGCGAAGCCTTCGAGTCGTACGTCCTCGATCGCCGCGTGCAGCTGCGGAAGCTCCTGCTCGCTGATGCCGTGGCGCTTCATCGAGGACATGACCTCGATGACGACGCGGGCGCCCACGAGGCCGTACACGCCGTCGAGCGACGACACGGAACGGATGACGCGGTCGGGCAGCGGCACCGGCTCCTCGCCCCGCCGGAACGGGGTCAGGACCAGCAGGTCACCGCTGAACCAGTCCTTGATCCGGGCGGCTTCGTAGGTGGTGCCCACGGCGAGGACGTCGGAGCCGAAGCGCGTGGCTTCCTCGGCGAGGCGCTCATGACCGAAGCCGTACCCGTTGCCCTTGCAGACCGGGACGATGCCCGGGAACTGCTCCAGCAGGTGCTTCTGGTGTGCCCGCCAGCGCGCGGTGTCGACATAGAGCGTGAGCGCCATGGCTGGATCCCGGAACCTTTCTCGTGTCTGCGATGTATCAGAGTTATGGAAGGAAATTGTGCGGGATCAGCGGCGCGACATGTAGATGTCCAGCGCCTTGTGCAGCAGCTTGTTGAGCGGGAAGTCCCACTCGCCGATGTACTCGGCGGCCTCGCCACCGGTGCCGACCTTGAACTGGATGAGACCGAAGAGGTGATCGGTCTCGTCCAGCGAGTCGGAGATGCCGCGCAGGTCGTAGACCGTGGCCCCCATGGCGTACGCGTCGCGCAGCATCCGCCACTGCATCGCGTTCGAGGGCCGGACCTCACGCCCGATGTTGTCCGAGGCTCCGTAGGAGTACCAGACGTGTCCGCCGACGACGAGCATCGTCGCGGCCGACAGGTTCACGCCGTTGTGCCGCGCGAAATACAGCCGCATGCGGTTGGGGTCCTCGGAGTTGAGGGCCCGCCACATCTGCTCGAAGTAGCCGAGGGGCCGCGGGCGGAACTTGTCGCGCACGGCGGTGATCTCGTAGAGACGCTGCCACTCGGCGAGGTCCTGGTAGCCGCCCTGGACGACCTCGACGCCCGCCTTCTCGGCCTTCTTGATGTTGCGCCGCCACAGCTGGTTGAAGCCCTTCTGGACCTCATCCAGGGAGCGGTTGGCCAGCGGCACCTGGAAGACGAAGCGGGGCTGCACGTCACCGAAGCCGGCGCCGCCGTCCTCGCCCTGCTGCCAGCCCATCCGCCGCAGCCGGTCGGAGACCTCAAAGGCACGCGGCTCGATGAGGGTCGCCTCGGTGTCCCGCAGCCGCTTGACGTCGGGGTTCTGAATGCCGGCCTTGATCGCCGGAGCGTCCCAGCGGCGGATCACGACCGGCGGACCCATCTTCACGGAGAAGGCGCCCTGCTGCTTCAGATGCGCCAGCATCGGCTGCAGCCACTCGTCGAGGTTCGGGGCGTACCAGTTGATGACCGGGCCCTCGGGGAGGTACGCGAGATAACGCTTCAGCTTGGGCAGCTGCCGGTAGAGCACCAGGCCCACGCCGACCAGCGCACCGGTCCTGTCGTCGAACCAGCCCAGGTTCTCGGAGCGCCATTCGCTCTTCACGTCAGCCCATGCCGGGACCTGGCAATGACTTGCCGACGGCAGTGTCTGGATATATGCCAGATGCTGCTCGCGACTGATGGTCCTCAGGGTCAGACTCATTCGGGGCGCTCCTCGGGCTGGTGTGTCCCCATGGGTTCAGGGGCTCCGGCTCACGCGCCGAAGCCTACTGCGCCCTGCGAGCGCCCCGTCTGGGCGTACGGAACTCAGCGCCCCGGCCCGTTCGAGCGACCGGGGCACCGGGAGGCCGTCAGCCGACGATTCCGCCGAAGAGTCCGCCGTGCGCCATGCCGAGGAAGAAGCCCATCGCCGAGGCGCCGAGCCCCAGGATGAGGCCGAAGCGCTCGCGCGTGGTCACCGAGATGAACTGGCCGTACGCGCCGGTGGCGATCCCGATCAGGCCCGTCCACGAGCTGATCAGATGGAGGTTGTGGAACATCGCCGTCACGAAGGCGATCACGCCGAGGACCAGCGTCACGCCGACCAGCGCGTCCTGGAACGGATGGGCCTTGCCGTCCGTGGCGAAGAGAGATGTGGCGGTGTGCGGTCGCATTGCTTGTGCCATGTGAGGCACCTCCTGCGTAAGGCGGCGCATCGTAGCGCCATAGACACCCGATGTGTACAGATTCTGCCCGTCCGCCGCCGGATTTCAACCGGAAGCCTCGGTGCGGGTACTCTGTACCGTCTGCACCGGTGTCTGCCCTGGCCACAGCATGAGCCCCCGCTCGCGGGAGCCGATTGTCAGTGGCTGCGGATACCGTTGCGTACGCATCACGACCCTCCTGCCACGGAACGACCGTGGCCGCTGAGTCCAAAGGAGGTGGGTTCCACATGCGTCACTACGAAGTGATGGTCATCCTCGACCCCGATCTCGAGGAGCGCGCTGTCTCCCCGCTGATCGAGAACTTCCTCTCCGTCGTCCGTGAGGGCAACGGAAAGGTCGAGAAGGTCGACACCTGGGGCCGTCGTCGTCTGTCCTACGAGATCAAGAAGAAGCCCGAGGGCATCTACTCGGTCATCGACCTGCAGGCCGAGCCTGCGGTCGTCAAGGAGCTCGACCGACAGATGAACCTGAACGAGTCGGTCCTCCGGACCAAGGTCCTCCGTCCCGAGATGCACTGAGCTTCCTAGCTCAGTAGCACCCGGGAATCGAGTAGCAGCAACAAGCAGCCAGCAGCAAACCCGCCGAGAGGTTCCCCCATGGCAGGCGAGACCGTCATCACGGTCGTCGGCAATCTTGTCGACGACCCCGAGCTGCGCTTCACCCCCTCCGGTGCGGCGGTCGCGAAGTTCCGTGTCGCGTCCACTCCCCGCACCTTCGACCGCCAGACGAACGAGTGGAAGGACGGCGAAAGCCTCTTTCTGACCTGCTCGGTCTGGCGTCAGGCGGCGGAGAACGTCGCGGAGTCGCTTCAGCGAGGCATGCGCGTCGTCGTGCAGGGCCGGCTGAAGCAGCGGTCCTACGAGGACCGTGAGGGCATCAAGCGCACGGTCTACGAGCTGGACGTCGAGGAAGTCGGCGCCAGCCTGAAGAACGCCACGGCCAAGGTCACCAAGACCACTGGTCGAGGTGGCCAGGGCGGTTACGGCGGCGGCAGTGGCGGCGGTCAGCAGGGTGGCGGCAGCTGGGGTGGAAACTCCGGCGGCGGCCAGCAGCAGGGTGGCGGCGGTGCTCCCGCCGACGACCCCTGGGCGACCGGTGCTCCGGCAGGTGGCGGCCAGCAGCAGGGTGGCGGCGGTGGCGGCTGGGGCGGAAGCTCCGGCGGTTCCGGCGGCTCCGGCGGCGGCTACTCGGACGAGCCCCCCTTCTAAGCCTCAGGGCTTTCAGGCCCTCGGGCCGAAGGTGGGCCGTACCCCCACTTCTTGATCACACAGGAGAAACACCATGGCGAAGCCGCCTGTGCGCAAGCCTAAGAAGAAGGTCTGCGCTTTCTGCAAGGACAAGGTCACGTACGTGGACTACAAGGACACGAACATGCTGCGGAAGTTCATTTCCGACCGCGGCAAGATCCGTGCCCGCCGCGTGACCGGCAACTGCACGCAGCACCAGCGTGACGTCGCCACGGCCGTGAAGAACAGCCGTGAGATGGCGCTGCTGCCCTACACGTCCACCGCGCGATAAGGGAAGGGTGACCGAAAAATGAAGATCATCCTCACCCACGAGGTCTCCGGCCTCGGCGCCGCCGGCGAGGTCGTAGACGTCAAGGACGGCTACGCCCGCAACTACCTGATCCCGCGGAACTTCGCGATCCGCTGGACCAAGGGTGGCGAGAAGGACGTCGCGCAGATCCGTCGCGCGCGCAAGATCCACGAGATCGCGACCATCGAGCAGGCCAACGAGATCAAGGCCCAGCTCGAGGGCGTCAAGGTCCGCCTGGCCGTCCGCTCCGGCGACGCCGGTCGTCTCTTCGGTTCCGTCACCCCGGCTGACGTCGCTTCGGCGATCGAGGCTGCCGGTGGCCCGAAGGTCGACAAGCGCCGCGTCGAGCTCGGTTCGCCGATCAAGACCCTGGGCGCCCACTCGACGTCCGTGCGTCTGCACCCCGAGGTTGCCGCGAAGGTCAACGTCGAGGTCGTCTCCGCCTAAGCACTGCGCTTGGCAGAGCTGAAGCAAGCGTTGGGCCGTACCCCTCGGGGTACGGCCCAACGTGTTTCACGCGGTGCTGTTTCACGTGAAACAGCACCGCGTAAAGCAGCACCCCGTGAAGCAGCACCCCCGTGCAACAGCTCGCAAGGCTCAGCGCGTGGCACCTGTGACGATCCAGCGGCCGGAGCGGGAACGCAGCCACAGGGTCAGCATCCGAACCGCCATCATCAGCGTCATCGCCCCCCACAGCGCGGTCAGGCCTCCGCCGAAGGTCGGCACGAGCAGGGCGACCGGTGTGAAGACGGCCAGCGTGGCGATCATCGCCCAGGCGAGATACGGCCCGTCGCCCGCGCCCATCAGGACGCCGTCGAGGACGAAGACGATGCCGCAGACCGGCTGGGCGAGGGCCACGACCACAAGGGCGGGCAGTGCCGCGTCCTGTACCGCGGCGTCGCCGGTGAAGAGCGGGATGAACAACGGCCGGGCAAGGATGATCAGCAGGCCGAGGCCGACTCCCGAGGCGATGCCCCACTCCACCATGCGACGGCAGACGGCGCGTGCGCCCTCCGGGTCGTCGGCGCCCAGGTAGCGTCCGATGATCGCCTGCCCGGCGATGGCGATGGCGTCGAGCGCGAAGGCCATCAAACTCCACAGGGACAGAATGATCTGGTGGGCGGCCACGTCGGAATCCCCGAGGCGGGCGGCCACGCCGGTCGCGATCATCAGGATGGCCCGCAGCGAGAGCGTGCGGACCAGGAGAGGCGCACCGGCTTGCGCACAGGCCCGGATCCCGGCGACGTCAGGGCGCAGCGAGGCACCGTGCCGCCGCGCACCGCGGACGACGACGTAGAGGTACACGGCGGCCATGCCGCACTGGGCGATGACGGTGCCCCAGGCGGAGCCCGCGATGCCGAGGCCCGCGCCGTAGACGAGGCCGACGTTGAGGGCGCCGTTGGCGACGAACCCGCCGATCGCGACGTACAGCGGGGTCTTGGTGTCCTGCAGGCCGCGCAGGACACCGGTGGCGGCGAGTACGACGAGCATGGCGGGGATGCCGAGCGAGGAGATCCGCAGATACGTGACGGCGTACGGGGCCGCGGTGTCCGATGCGCCGAAGAGCTCCACGAGGGCCGGAGCGGTGGGCAGGACGACGGCGATGACGGCGGCGCCAAGGAGCAGTGCGAGCCAGATGCCGTCCATGCCCTGGCGGATGGCGGACGGGAGGTCTCCGGCGCCGACCCGGCGGGCGACGGCGGCAGTGGTGGCGTAGGCGAGGAAGACGAAGACGCTCACCGCGGTGGTCAGGAGCGCCGACGCGACGCCGAGACCGGCCAGTTGCGCGGTGCCGAGGTGCCCCACGATGGCGCTGTCGGCCAGTACGAAGAGGGGCTCGGCGACGAGTGCGCCGAAGGCGGGAACGGCGAGCGCGATGATCTCTCGGTCGTGTCGTCGCCGGGCGGCCTTGGGCGCCGCGGGAGCCTGTGTCATGGACACCAATGTAATCTTCCACAGGTAAGAGATGCAATGCTATTGAGACCCTTACCTGGGCCGTCCTTCGGCGCGCTGTCACACGCGGTTTCCAACGATCTTGGTCCGACTGGGGAAGTTTTTCTTCTGCACAGCCAGTGGATGGGAAAGATGCAGGTCAGAGGCGCTGCGTGAGAGCGGCTGAGGGCTTGTTCACAGGGCTGTCCACCGGACCGTGCACAGGTTTGGCGGAGTTCTCCACAGCATAGGGTCCGTCATCCACACCGCCTGTGGATAACCAGATTGGCTGACGGTGCCCACAGGCCTACCGTGGACCGGCGCCCGCCTCGTCGTACGACCTCGGAAACCCCGAAAAACCGACGCGTCAGAACCGGAGTTGGGCCCCCTTATTTGTCAGTGTCGTGCCGTAGGAAAGAGGGGCACGGCGAGGTCCGCTCGGCGGACGGGAGGAGGTGGCCCGGTGAGTATCTCCGAGCCTTTGGACGACCCCTGGGCCGACAGCGGTCCCAGTGACCGTCTGCCCGCATCCCGTCAGCGCCGCGACGGAGGACGGGGCCGCGACGAGCAGCACGATCGTGGCAGGGAAGGCGGCTGGGACGGCGGAGGATCGTCGTTCGAGCGTGTCCCGCCGCAGGATCTCGACGCGGAGCAGTCCGTGCTCGGCGGCATGCTGCTCTCCAAGGACGCCATCGCCGATGTCGTCGAGGTCCTCAAGGGCCACGACTTCTACCGCCCCGCGCACGAGACGATCTACGCCTCGATCCTCGACCTCTACGCCAAGGGTGAGCCGGCCGACCCCATCACCGTGGCGGCCGAGCTCACCAAGCGCGGTGAGATCACCAAGGTCGGCGGCGCATCGTATCTGCATACGCTGGTCCAGACGGTCCCGACCGCGGCGAACGCCGAGTACTACGCGGAGATCGTCCACGAGCGCGCGGTGCTGCGCCGCCTCGTCGAGGCCGGCACCAAGATCACCCAGATGGGATACGCGGCCGACGGCGACGTCGACGAGATCGTCAACAGCGCCCAGGCCGAGATCTACGCGGTCACCGAGCAGCGCACCACCGAGGACTATCTGCCGCTCGGCGACATCATGGAGGGCGCTCTCGACGAGATCGAGGCGATCGGCTCGCGGTCGGGGGAGATGACCGGTGTTCCGACCGGCTTCACCGACCTCGACCAGCTCACCAACGGTCTGCACCCGGGCCAGATGATCATCATCGCGGCCCGCCCCGCCATGGGTAAGTCGACGCTGGCCCTGGACTTCGCCCGAACCTGTTCGATCAAGCACAACATGCCGAGCGTGATCTTCTCGCTCGAAATGGGCCGCAACGAGATCGCGATGCGTCTGCTGTCCGCCGAGGCGCGGGTCGCGCTGCACCACATGCGCTCCGGCACGATGACCGACGAGGACTGGACCCGGCTCGCCCGGCGCATGCCGGACGTCTCGGCCGCCCCGCTCTACATCGACGACTCCCCGAACCTGTCGATGATGGAGATCCGAGCCAAGTGCCGCCGCCTCAAGCAGCGGAACGACCTGAAGCTCGTCGTCATCGACTACCTGCAGCTGATGCAGTCGGGCGGATCCAAGCGGTCCGAGAGCCGACAGCAGGAAGTCTCGGACATGTCGCGAAACCTGAAGCTCCTGGCCAAGGAGCTGGAGCTGCCGGTGATCGCCCTCTCGCAGCTGAACCGTGGCCCCGAGCAGCGCACGGACAAGAAGCCCATGGTCTCCGACCTGCGTGAATCCGGTTCGATCGAGCAGGACGCGGACATGGTGATCCTGCTCCACCGCGAAGACGCGTACGAGAAGGAGTCGCCTCGCGCGGGCGAGGCGGACATCATCGTCGGCAAGCACCGTAACGGCCCGACGGCGACGATCACGGTCGCCTTCCAGGGGCACTACTCGCGCTTCGTGGATATGGCACAGACCTGATCTTCTCGTGTAGGTTCCGCAGTTTCGCGAGCACTTCCGCGTGACCGTTCAGGACGATCGCGTCTGGCCAGGAGTCAGAAGGCGCTGAGCCCGGTGAGTTCGCAGGAGAGGTCCCAGAGCCGGGACGCCGCGTCGGGGTCGACGGCCCAGGGCTTGACGCCGCCGATCAGCATGTCGTCGGTGGTGGCCGGCTCGGCGATGTCGCAGTCCTGGCAGTACGCCCCTCCACGACCGTCCAGCAGGGGCGAGGTCGCAGCCCAGACCGCCGTCGCCGCGCCCTGCTCCGGTGTCTTGAAGCCCTCGGCCGGCGTCCCGTCCGGGGTCACCCAGCCCTGTGCGAGCCACTCCTCGCGGGGAATGTGGCGCTGCAGCGGTGTGAGGATGCTGCCGGGGTGCACGGCGAACGCGTTGATGCCGCGGTCGGCGCCGAGGCGGTCGAGTTGCAGGGCGAAGAGGGTGTTGGCGGTCTTGGACTGGGCGTAGGCCAGCCACCGGTCGTAGCCGGTACGGAAGTGGAGGTCGTCCCAGCGGATGTCGGACAGGAAGTGCCCGGAGGAGGCGACGGCCACGACGCGCGCCCCGGTCGGCGCGAACGCCGGGTACAGGCGCTGGGTGAGCGCGAAGTGCCCGAGGTGGTTGACGGCGAAGTGGGCTTCCCAGCCCGGGCCGACACGTGTCTCCGGGCAGGCCATGACGCCCGCACCGTTGATGAGGACGCCGAGGGGCCGACCGGTCTCGAGGAAGCGTTCGCAGAAGACGCGGATGCTGTCCGGGTCGGCGAGGTCGAGGGCTTGCACCTCGGTCCCGGGGATGCCGCGCAGGGCGTCCTCGGCGGTGTCGGGGCGGCGGGCGGGGACGACGACGTGCGCTCCCGCGCGGACGAGGGCGCGGGTGGTCGCGAGCCCGAGACCGGAGTAGCCGCCGGTGACCAGGGCCGTGGTGCCTGCCAGATCCACGTCTGCGAGCACGTCGTCGGCCGTGCTGCGGGCACCGAATCCGGTGCCGAGCTTCTGCTGTTCAGTGATCATGTCCTGGACGCTAGGACCTAGACCGCGCGCTAGGTCAAGGGATCTGTACGGTCGCGGCATGAGTGACGATGCGGGGGGTCTGCCCGACGGCAAGGCGCGTGGGCTGTCCATAGGGAAGGTGGCCGAGGCGACCGGTCTGAGCGTGCACGCGCTGCGGTTCTTCGAGCGGGAAGGGCTCTTCCTTCGGGAGATCCCGCGCACCGGCGGGGGACAGCGCGTCTACGAACAGAGCGATGTGGACTGGCTTCTGCTGTGCGGTCGGCTGCGCGACTCGGGCATGCCGATCGCCACGGTCCAGCAGTTCGCGGCGCTCGTGCGCGCCGGGCCCGGCAACGAGTTGGACCGCCTGGCGCTGCTCCAAGAGCACGAACGGGCCGTACGCGCGAAGATCGACGACCTCAGCGCCTGTCTGGAGGTCATTCACGGCAAGGTCGTCACCTACGAGCAGCACCTGCGTGACGGGACGGCGGCCGGTCTCTGGTCGCCGTCGCCGCTCACACTCCCGCGCCGCGATTCGTCGGTGCAGTGACGGACCACCACGACGCCGCCGCGGCAGACAGCGGCGCCGGGCAGACGCTTGAGGAGAACACTCAATGCAGGCTCGTATGCAGAACCCCGCCGTGATCATCCCTGAGGCCATGAAGGCCCTGCTGATCCTGTCCAAGGTCGCCAGGAAGCAAGGTCTGCCCCAGGCGACGATCGAGCTGGTGCAACTGCGCGTGAGCCAGATCAACGGGTCCAGTGTCTGTGTGGACGGGAGCGCGCGGAGTGCCGGGGCGGCGGGCGTCACCGACGAGCGGCGTTCAGCGGTGGCCGCCTGGCGGGAAACGACCTGCTTCACCGAAGCAGAGCGCGCCGCCCTCGCCCTCGCGGAGGCGGCCACCCGGCTCGCCGACCGGCCCGACCCGGTGCCGGCCGCGATCTGGGACGAGGCGGCGAAGCACTTCACCGAGCAGGAACTCGCGGCGATCGTCCTCGCCGTCGGCGTGACCAACATGTTCAACCGGATCAATGTCGCGACGCGGCGGGTCGCGGGCTCGATGCCCTGGGAGACCTGACGGGGCACGGATACGAATTCGCTCGACTCACCGGCGCCTCCCAGGTGAACTGGACCCATGACGACATCCCATGAAGAGCTTCTCCCGTCCACCCGCCGAGCCTTGCTGCACCGAGTCGCCACCGCCCAGACGGAGGGCCGGACGCCGTCGCTGGTGGCCGCGGTGGCCCGGGACGGTGAGCTGGTGTGGAGCGGCGGCCGCAGCATGGTGGACGGACACGCGCCGGACGAGAACGTGCAGTACCGCATCGGGTCGATCACCAAGACCTTCACCGCAGTGCTGGTGATGCGGCTGCGGGACGAGGGCGTGCTGGACCTGAACGACCCGCTGGAGAAGCATCTTCCGGGGACCGGGGCGGGAGAGGTCACCATCGCTGAACTCCTCTCCCACACCGGCGGGCTGGCTGCCGAGACGCCTGGTGCGTGGTGGGAGCGCACGCCCGGCTCGACACGTCCGGAACTCGCCGATGTACTGGGTCAGGACCCGTTCAAGCACCCCTCGGGCCGCCGCTTCCACTACTCCAACCCCGGCTATACGTTGCTGGGTTCGCTGGTGGAGGCGTTGCGGGGCGCTCCGTGGGCGGAGGTGCTGAGCCGTGAGGTGCTCGAGCCGCTGGGCCTGAGCCGTACGAGCGCACAGCCTCAGGCGCCGCACGCGGGTGGCTTCGCCGTGCATCCCTGGGCGGACGTGATGATGCCCGAGCCCGTCGAGGACCTGGGGCTGATGGCTCCGGCAGGGCAGCTGTGGTCCACCGCGGGGGACCTGGCGCGCTTCGGGGCCTTCTTGCTGAAGGGCGATGACCGGGTCCTGGCCCTGGAGTCCGTGCGGGAGATGCGGACGCCGTCGGCGCCGTTGCAGACGGGGGAATGGGACAGGGCGTACGGCCTGGGCGTGGATCTGCTGAGGTGGGAGAGGGGCAGCCTGGCCGGGCACGGTGGATCGTTGCCGGGCTTCCTGGCCGCTCTGTGGGTGAGTGAGGCGGACGGTCTCGCCACGGTCGCCCTCGCCAACTGCACGTCGGGGCCGCAGGTGGCAGCGCTGGCCGTGGATCTGGTGAAGATCGTGGCCGATGCCGAGCCCCGCATCCCGGAGCCGTGGCGGCCACTCACCGAAGTCGACGAGAAGGTGCTGGAGTTGGCCGGGCCCTGGTACTGGGGGACCCAGGTGCTCGCGCTCCGGCTGGCGGCCGACGGCGGGATCGAGGTGGGGCCGCTCTCCGGGGCGGGGCGCCAGGCCCGGTTCCGGTCCAACGGGGACGGCACCTGGACCGGCCTCAACGGCTATTACGCGGGGGAGCTGCTGCAGGCGGTACGGCGGGTGGACGGTTCGGTGAGCCACCTCGACCTGGGGTCGTTCATCTTCACCCGCACGCCGTACGACGAGGAGGCGCCGGTCCCCGGCGGGGTGGACCCGCGGGGGTGGCGCGGCTTCCCGTAGGCGGACGGCGTGACGAGGCGGCTTGTTTCACGTGAAACAAGCCGCCTCGTTGTGTCCTTCAGAGCTGCAGCTTGAAGCCCAGGTGTGATGCCGCGAAACCGAGCCGCTCGTAGAAGCGGTGGGCGTCGATGCGGGTGGCGTCGGAGGTCAGCTGCACCAACTGGCAGTTCTGACGGCGGGATTCGTCGACGGCCCATTCGATGAACCGCGTGCCGAGCCCGCTGCCGCGCTCGTCGGAGTGGACACGTACGCCCTCGATGATCGAACGCGTGGCGCCCTTGCGAGAGAGCCCCGGGACGATCGTGAGCTGGAGCGTGCCGACGACGCGGCCCTCGCGTTCGGCGACGACCAGATGCTGGTTCGGGTCGTCGACCAGTCGCTCGAACGCGGTGACGTACGGAGTGAGGTCGTTCGGCGACTCGCGCGTGGCACCCAGAGGGTCATCGGCGAGCATACCCACGATGGCGGACAGATCTGCGGCTATGGCAGGGCGGATTTCAAGGTCTCCCATGGCCGCAGCCTATGTGGGCCGCCCGCGGCCTCTCGGGCGTACGCCCCGTGGCTGCATCCACGGCAGGCAGCCGACAGGTCCTACGCGGGCGCGCGCAGCGTTTCGACGGCCCTGACCAGCGGGGCCAGCTCCGGGTTCTGCGCGGCTTCGTCGAGGGCCTCGCGCAGGGCGGCGTCGTTGGTGGGGCGCGCCTCGGCGAGCAGTGCGGCGCCGGTCTCGCTGACGTCCGTGTAGATGCCGCGCCGATCGGTGGGGCACAGGTAGCGGGACAGGAGGCCACGCTCCTCCAGCCGGGTCACCAGGCGGGTGGTCGCGCTCTGGCTCAGCACCACGGCGTCGGCGACCTGCTTCATCTGCAGGTGGCCGCCCTCGCCGTCGTGCTGGCGGTTGAGGACGTCGAGGAGTCCGTACTCCCGCACGCTCAGGCCGTGCTTGGCCTGGAGGGCGCGCTCGACGCGTGCCTCGATCTTCCCGTGGAGCAGGGAGAGGGCGCACCAGCTTTGGGCGAGCGCGGTGAGCGCGGGGTCTGTCGCTGTCATGGCTCTTGTTCCTCCGTCCCGGAGTGGCTGCATCCAGGGTAGTCCACCGCTGCAATATACGGCGCTTGCCAATATCCCGCGTCTGCAATTATTGTGGACGCTTGTTAAGCGCACCTGCAATCGTTTGGAAGGTAGATCCATGCCTCTCGCGCTTCTGGCTCTCGCGATCGGGGCCTTCGGAATCGGGACCACCGAGTTCGTGATCATGGGGCTGCTTCCCGAGGTCGCGGGTGACTTCGGTGTCTCCATCCCGACGGCCGGCTTCCTTGTGACGGGCTACGCCCTCGGCGTCGTGCTCGGCGCCCCTCTGATGACCGCCCTCGGCACCCGCATCCCGCGCAAGCGGATGCTGATGCTCCTGATGGGCCTCTTCATCGTCGGCAACCTGCTCTCCGCCGTGGCCCCGGTCTTCGGCGTGATGCTGGCCGGGCGCGTCGTCGCCTCACTCGCCCACGGCGCCTTCTTCGGCATCGGCTCGGTCGTCGCGGCCGAGCTGGTCGCTCCCGAGAAGAAGGCCGGGGCGATCGCCATGATGTTCTCGGGCCTCACCGTGGCCAACGTGGTCGGTGTTCCGCTCGGCACGCTGGTCGGCCAGGCCATCGGCTGGCGGATCACCTTCGTACTCGTCGCGGCCCTGGGCGTCCTCGGTCTCCTCGGAGTCGCCAAGCTCGTACCGGACCTGCCCAAGCCCGAAGGCGTGCGGCTGCGCGACGAGATCGGCGCCTTCCGCAACGTACAAGTGCTGCTCGCCATGGCGATGACGGTCCTCGGCTTCGGCGGCGTCTTCGCGGCCATCACCTACATCACGCCGATGATGACCGATGTCGCCGGATACGCGGACTCCTCCGTCACCTGGCTGCTCGTCCTCTTCGGGCTCGGCATGGTCGGCGGCAACCTGGTCGCCGGACGCCTCGCGGACCGTGCCTTGATGCCGATGCTGTACGTGACGCTGGGCTCCCTCGCCCTGGTGCTCGGTCTGTTCACCCTCACCGCGCACAACAAGGTCTCCGCCGCCGTGACCGTTCTGCTGATCGGAGCCCTGGGCTTCGCGACCGTGCCACCGCTGCAGAAGCGGGTCCTGGACTACGCCTCGGGCGCCCCGACGCTCGCCTCCGCGGTCAACATCGGCGCCTTCAACCTGGGCAACGCGCTGTCGGCGTGGCTCGGCGGGCTCGTCATCTCCGCCGGCCTCGGCTACACCGCCCCGAACTGGGTCGGCGCAGTGCTCGCCGCCTCCGCCCTCGTCCTGGCGCTCGTCTCGGCCGCGCTGGAGCGCCGCTCCGGAGGCCCGGCTCTCGTCGTCTCCGTCGAGCAGCTGACGCCCGCCCACTCCGTCGAGCAGCCGACGCCCGTCCATCACTGACTCCCCCGGCTCCCCCCCCGGGGGGGGGAGCCCCTCGCTTCCCTACAACCCCAGTACCACCCCGCAAGGAGAACCCCGCATGAGCACCACCCCCGCCACCGCCGTCGCCCCGTTGACCATCGAGGACGCCGAGGCACTGGTCACCGCGGCCCGCCGCGCGGCCGAAGCAGCCGGCGTCACGGTCAGCGTCACCGTCCTGGACGCGGGCGGCCACCTCCTCGCCTTCCGGCGCGACGACCGGGCCCTCCTGATCTCCGGTGAGACCAGCACCCGCAAGGCCTACACCGCCCTGCAGCTGAACGCGCCGACCGCCGACCTCGTCGACGCGGTGCAGCCCGGCGGCCTCTTCCACACCCTGCCCACCGCACTCGACCGTCCCCTGCTCTTCATCGCGGGCGGGGTGCCGGTCCACCGCGACGGTCGCCTGATCGGTGCCGTCGGTGTAGGCGGCGGTGCGCCCGAGCAGGACCACGGCTTCGCGACGACGGCAGTGGAGGCCCTCGTGCAGCACTAGCAAGAGAGGCCCGCCCCCGGGGACCCTGGGGGCGGGCCTCTCTGCGTTACGGCGGTCGACTCAGCCGGCCGCGACTGTCAGAGGCGCGAAGCGGCGGGTCCAATCGCCGGGCAGTTCCGGCGTCCCGTACGCCATGACGGCGTTGTCGGCGATGTGCTCCAGGCCGCTCTCCTTCACCCACGTCAGCAACTCTTCGTGCCGCACGTCGATGTCGGTGCGCAGCGGGCGGTCGGTGTGCGCGGCGAGCGAGGCGACAAGTGCCTTCGCGGTCTCGGTGTCCCGGGCGACGAGCGGGCCCACGACGTGAGTCTCCATGTTGGGCCAGACACCCGCGTAACCGACGATCTCGCCGTCGACCACCGCGACCCGGAACTGGTCCGTGAAGGCGGGGAGCCGGGTGATCACATGCATCCGGTCATGACCGAAGACTTCCGTGTCGAGCCGGAGGACGGCGGTCAGGTCCTCTGCGGTGGCGGGCCGGGTGGCGATGCCAGGCAGCGGTCCGACGGGGGTGAGGTGCCCGCTGACCATCTCGGCCCGGCCGATCACCTTGAAGCCGAGCTGTTCGTAGAGAGGGCGGCCCAACGGTGTCGCGTGGAGAGTCAGCGGGGTGGTGCCCGCCTCCTCGACGGCGTACTCCATCAGTCGGCGGCCGATGCCCTGCCGGGCGTACCGCTCGGCGACGAGGACCATGCCGATCGCAGCCAGATCGGGGCGCTCCTGAGGGCCGTACCGAGTCACTACGTAGGCGGCGATCAGGCCGTTGCCGTCGGGGTCGTCGATGCCGTAGCCCGTTCCGGCCGACAGCAGCAGACCCCACTTGTGTTCTTCACGCGGCCAGCCCCGGTTCTCGGAGAGGTCGGCGCAGGCCAGCAGATCGCGGGGCGTCAGTCGGCGGATGGGCAGTGCGGAGAGGGAAGGTGTCGACACGCGGGCCAGGCTGTCTGACGTACATCCCCGGCGTCCACCCGTTTGTGGGCAGAAGCACGCTGCTTCTGGCCACCTTGTGCCTGACCATGCGGCCGTGTTTCACGTGAAACACGATGACGAAAGGCTCTGGGGCAGGGGCGTCCGGCGGCGGGAGTAACCGTGGGTACTAGCCTCGGCGGCATGGCACGCCTACACCTTTTCGATCTGGACGGGACGCTGCTGCACGGCACAGCGGCACCCGTGGAGATATCGCGGCAGCTCGGCCTGGACGCGGAGATCGCCGCGCTTGAGCGGGACTTCGTGGCGGGGCGCATCGACTCACCGGCGTATGCGGAGCGGGTGCACGCGCTGTGGGCGGAGCTCACGGACGCACAGGTGGCGGCGGCCTTCGAGGGAGCGCCCTGGCTGGCCGGGATCAGGGAGACCTGGGCCGAGATCCGCGAGGGCGGTGACTACTGCGCGGTGGTGTCCCTGTCGCCGTCGTTCTTCGTGGAGCGGCTTACCGGGTGGGGTGCGCATGCCGCACACGGATCGCGTTTCCCGGCCGTTCCGTTCACCGAGCCGGTCGACCCGACGGGCATTCTCAACGCAGCGGCCAAGGTGAAGATCGCGAACCGCCTGTGTGAAGAGTTCGGGGTGGGCCGGAGTGATTGCGTCGCGTACGGCGACTCGCTCTCCGACCTGGAGTTGTTCGGCGTCGTGCCCGTTTCTGTGGCGGTCAATGCGGATCAACGGCTGGTGAGCCTGGCCACCCACTCCTATGTCGGGCGGGACCTGCGGAAGGCATACGAATTGGTCCGGCACGACCGGTAATTGAGGTAATTGGCAGTCAGAGCAGTGGAATTGCAGGCGCAGGGTAGAAGGACTTGTGCGTTCGGCGGCTGCCGGTAGGGTCGATCACGGTTCGTGCCGGGTGCGCCACTTCGCACTCTGGGGGGCACGCGCGCAGGCAATGAAGCCTAACGGGGTGACGAGATCCAGAACCCGTACTTGCCGTTATGCGGTCGACGCGACGGCGGGTATTGGGATGCTGCCGTGAGGCGACTGCGGCCAATGTCACATTCTCGACCTACTTGTCCGTAGGGTCCGGGAAGCCGGGGTTCAATGTGGCCGTAACGGCCATCGAGGCAGAGCGGGGAAAGCAGGCAACTTCCGGCAGGGAGTGCGCAGACCGACCGAGAGATGTTCGAGGCGAGGCACAGCATGGACGCTCCGACCACCATGTCGGCTGACGACGGCACTTCCAGCGACGGGAGCGGCTGGTTCACCCCGCGCAAGCCCCCGCAGGGACCTGAGGGCGGCGAGCGGCAGTCGTCCGACGCCTCCACGCAGGCGCCCGCCACGGAGCAGGCGGACAAGCGAATATCCGCCGCTGCGGCTCCTCAAGCGCCGGCTCCTCAAGCGCCGGCTCCTCAAGCCCCGGCTCCGCAGACGTCATCTCCGCAGTCCGCAGCTCCGCAGGCCCCGGCGCCGCAGCCCCACCCGGCCTCGCCCCCCAAGCCCGCCCCGGCGGCGAAGCCCACGCGGAAGGCCTCCCCCGACGCGGTCCTGGTGCAGCGCACGATGGCCGAGATAGCCCCTGTCGCCGACAAGGTCACCTCGTACTTCTACGCGCTGCTCTTCACCCGCCACCCGGATCTGCGCGCCCTGTTCCCCGCGGCGATGGACGTCCAGCGGGACCGGATCCTCAAGGCGCTGCTGATCTCGGCCGAGCACATCGACCACACCGACGTGCTCGTCGCGTATCTGAAGAACCTCGGGCGCGGACACCGTAAGTACGGCACCCAGCCCGAGCACTACCCGGCCGTCGGCGAGTGCCTGATCGGTTCGCTGAGCCGGTACGCGAGCGCGGTCTGGGACGAGGAGACCGAGGCCGCCTGGGTCCGGACGTACACGACGATCTCCCAGATCATGATCGACGCGGCGGCCGAGGACGAGCTACGCGCCCCCGCCTGGTGGTTCGCCGAGGTCGTCTCGCACGATCTCAGAACCTCGGACATAGCGGTCGTCACGGTCCGCCCCGACCAGCCGTACCCCTTCCTCGCCGGGCAGTACACCAGCCTGGAGACCCCCTGGTGGCCGCGGATCTGGCGCCACTACTCCTTCGCGTCGGCGCCCCGCCCCGACGGTCTGCTGTCCTTCCACGTCAAAGCGGTCCCGGCCGGCTGGGTCTCCAATGCCCTGGTGCATCACGCCCGCCCCGGTGACGTGCTGCGGCTCGGCGCGCCCGCCGGCTCGATGACCGTCGACCACACCACCGACAGCGGTCTGCTCTGCCTGGGCGGTGGCACGGGCATCGCGCCCATCAAGGCCCTTGTCGAGGACGTGGCCGAGCACGGCAGGCGCCGCCCCGTCGAGGTGTTCTACGGAGCCCGCACCGATCACGACCTGTACGACATCGACACGATGCTGCGGCTGCAGCAGACGCACCCGTGGCTGGCCGTGCGCCCGGTCGTCGACCAACGACGGGCCCAACTGCCCGACGCCGTGCGCGAGTACGGGCCGTGGAATGAGTACGACGCCTATCTCTCCGGACCGCCCGGAATGATCCGCAATGGAGTGGACGCCTTGCGCGACATCGGCATCCCCGAAGGCAGGATCCGCCATGACTCCGTAGAGGAGCTGATAGCGGCGCCCTAGGGCCGGACTCGACTCGTCCTCAGCCCAGGTCGGGGGCGTGCATCGCGCGTACGCCCTCGATATTGCCGTCCAGGTAGTGCCGCAGTGACAGCGGTACGAGGTGGACCGAGGCGATACCGACCCGAGTGAAGGGCACGTGCACGATCTCGTACTCGCCGCACGGGTCGTCGACCTCGGGCCCGTGCCGCTGGCCCGTGTCCATGGACTCCAGGCGGCAGACGAAGAAGTGCTGCACCTTCACTCCGGTCGCGCCCCCGTCCTCGCCGATGTGCTCCACGGTGTCGACGAAACAGGGCACGACGTCGGTGATCTTGGCGCCTAGCTCCTCGTGGACCTCGCGGTGGAGCGCGTCGACGACGGAGCCGTCCTCCGCCTCCACCCCGCCGCCCGGGGTGACCCAGTACGGATCGACGCCGGGTTTGGTGCGCTTGATCAGGATCAGGTCGTCACCGTCCAGCAGGACGGCGCGTGCGGTGCGCTTGACCACGGGTCGGACGGTCATGGGGGAAATGTGGCCCGGACTGTTCCACGTGAAACATCGTGGACCGGCCGCGCCCCCCATCAAGCCCAGCGAACGGCGGCGGACCGTTCGTTGTGCGCAGCCGGTGCGCAGCCGGTGCGCAACCGGTGCGCCGCCGCGCGTCGGCGGGGTGGTCCGAGCGGTCAGTCCGCCGTACCGGCCGACTCGTCCAGCGCACGCAGCACATCCGCCACCAGGTCCGCGGGATCCTCGGCGCCCGCGGAGAAACGGATGAAGCCCTCCGAGACGGCGTCGCCGCCCCAGCGACGGCGACGCTCGGCCGTGGACCGCACCCCGCCGAAACTCGTGGCGTCGTCGACAAGGTGCAGCGCCTCAAGGAAACGCTCGGCACGCGCGCGCGTGGGCAGCGTGAAGGAGACCACGCACCCGAAGCGCCGCATCTGTTGCACGGCGATTTTGTACGAAGGGTCGTCGGGCAGCCCGGGATAGCGCAGTCCGGACACCTCGGCGCGTTCGCGCAGGGCCTCGGCGAGGGCCTGCGCGTTCGCGCTCTGGCGGTCGGCGCGCAGCTGCAGCGTGGCGAGCGAACGGTGTGCGAGCCAGGCCTCCATCGGCCCCGGGATCGCCCCGACGATCTTGCGCCAGTTCCGCACGGAGGCGGTCAGCTCCGCGTCACGGCAGGCGACGTACCCCAGGAGGATGTCGCCGTGGCCGGTGAGCATCTTGGTGCCACTGGCCACGGCGAAGTCGGCGCCGAGCTCGAGGGGGCGCTGGCCGAGCGGCGTCGCCAGGGTGTTGTCGACGGCCACCAGGGCGCCACGCGCGTGTGCCGCATCGGCGAGCCGCCGCACGTCACACACGTCGAGGCCCGGGTTGGAGGGCGTCTCGATCCACAGCAGCTTGGCGCCGTCCAGGACGTCGAGCTGGGCATCGCCACCGGTCGGGGCGGTGCGCACCTCGATGCCGTATGCCGTGAGCTGCTCGCGGACCAGCGGAAGGACCTGATAGCCGTCGTCCGGCAGGACCACCGCGTCACCGGCACGCAGCTGCGAGAACAGCACTGCCGAGATGGCGGCCATGCCGGAACCGAAGACCAGCGTCTCGACATCGGCAGCGGAGTCCGGTGCCTCGAGCTCGCCGATGGCGCGCTCCAGGTGCGTCCAGGTGGGATTGTCGTCGCGGCCGTAGGCGTATCCGCCCGTCGGGACGCCGGGCAGGTGGAAGTGCGCGGCGAACACCGGGCCGGGCAGCGTCGGCTCGTGCTTCACGGGCTCGGGCAGCCCGGCCCGCACCGCCCGCGTGCCGTCGCCGATGCGCGCCGCACCATCGCCGATGCGCGCCGCACCGTCGCCTATGGGTCCCGATTCCGTCATGCCGCCCGCCTTTCCACTGCCTCACGTACAACGCCGAGCAGGCTCCGGCTCGCCGTCCCCACCATTCTCGGACACACCGCGAGCCCCTCGGCCCCCTTGGTTCCCCCGGCCCTGCCGACCGTCCAGCGGGGTCAGTCCTTGTCGTCGGGGAGGACGACGTTCATGGCCCAGGACACGATCGAGATGATCAGGCCACCCAGGACGGCGGTCCAGAAGCCCTCGACGTGGAAGCTGAGGTCCAGCTTGTCGGCAAGCCACGAGGTGAGCAGCAGCATGAGGGCGTTGACCACGAAGGTGATCAGGCCGAGCGTCAGGATGAACAAGGGGAAGGTGAGGACCTTCACCACCGGCTTGACCAGGAAGTTCACCAGCCCGAAGAGCAGGGCGACGACGATGAGCGTGCCGACCTTCTTGCCCGTGCTGTCACCGGTCAGGGTGATCTTGTCGAGCAGCCACACGGCGACGGCCAGGGCCGCGGCGTTGGCGATCGTCTTGACTACAAAATTCTTCATGTGTCTGATCGTGGCAGACACGGGCCGGGAACGGTCGGCTCAGGAGGGTCCGCTACCAAGGACCGGCCCAGCGACGGCACGACGGGCATCAGCGAGGGGTGTACGAGAGCGATGAAGGCTTTCCGACTGGACGAGCTCGAGGCGGAGCGCGCCGCGAACGACGGTGCGTACCTGCAGTTCCTGCGTGAGCGGAACATGTCGGTCGGGCTGTACGCGCTGGACGCCGGGGAGTCCGACCCGCAGCAGCCGCACGGGCAGGACGAGGTGTACATGGTCGTCAGCGGCCGTGCATCGATCACGGTCGGCATGGAGACCACGCAGGTGGCGCGGGGCAGCGTCGTCTATGTGCCGGCCGGAGTGGCCCACAAGTTCCATCACATCAGCGAGGACCTGCGCGTGCTCGTCGTCTTCTCGCCGCCCGAGTCCTGATCTCCGTCCGCCGGCTGACCTCTTCAGGGCTGCGACTTCAGGGCTGCGACCTCGGGGTTCTCTCAGGGTCGGATCAGGGGAGGACAAGGGCTCCGAGGCCCCCGCGGAGCCCTCTGGCGTCCTAGCATCGAATGCGAGAAGCCAGGAACCTGCGGAGATTCAGGGACCCGCACCGACGCGAAGAGCGCGGAAGTGCGGACAGAGCGGAGAGAGGTAACGACGATGGCAGCCAAGGAGATCTTTGCGGGAATGCCGTGGTGGGTGAAGTGGGTGGCCGTGCCCGTCATCGCACTCGTCGTCTTCGGCAGCGTGATAGCGACCGTTGTCGGATTCGTGGTCGGCCTGCTCTTCAAGGCCCTGCTATTCGTAGCTTTGGTCGGTGGACTCATCTATGTCGTACGGAAGTTCATATCCGGCTCGTCTTCGTCCCGTACGGACTGGTGAGTTTTCGCAACGGTTCCCTCGGCCGGGGGAAGTTTTCCCGAGCGGAGCCGTAGAGCGGTGGCCAAGGATTAGAGTCCGGAATCCGACGCGGAGGTCGACCCTCCGTGGACGGGTGCACGTGCACTGCCCCTCCCTCGCTCCTCGCGGGCACGGGCGGACCCCTCACGCGCTTCGGGAGTGAACCTTGGCTGCGGTTGACGCCACCACCTCGCCGGTTGACGCCACCACTGCACCGGTCGACGCATCCGCCGCACCGGCCGACGTGTCCACCGCGCAGGCCGACGCATCCGCGCAGGCCGACGCATCCACCGCAGCCGTCGGGCCGACTCTCATCGGGTCCGTGCAGCGGGCGATGCGACTGCTGGAAGCCGCCGCCGCGCATCAAGGCGGGGCGCCCGCGAAGCAGTTGGCGCGTGAGGCGGGACTTGCCCTCCCCACCGCGTACCACCTGCTGCGCACCCTGACCCACGAGGGCTATCTACGAAGAGAGAAGGGCGTGTTCGTGCTCGGCGAGGCGGCCGAGCGGCTGGGCAGCAGCGGGGCGCAGCAGAATCGACGCGGCGCCATCGAGGAGACCCTGGCGCACTGGCACGACACCATCGGAGTTCCCGTGTACTTCGCGGTCTACCGCGAGGGCGAGATCGACCTCGTGGCCGTCGCGGACACCCCGGGCAACCCAGCCGTCGAGGAGTGGGCGGACTTCCGGGAGACGGGGCACGCCCACGCGATCGGGCAGTGTCTGCTGGGTCAACTCGACGATGAGGCCCGGCTTGACCACCTCGACCGCTATCCGGTCCAGTCGATCACTCGCTACTCGGTCCGGGACGACCGCGCGTTCATGCGGCGGCTCGCCACGATGGAGCGGATGCAGCCCGTCGTGGAGCGTCAGGAGTACGCGCTCGGCACGGTTTGCGCGGCGATTCCGATCACAGTGGGTGACACCGTCGCGACCATGGCCATTTCTGTCCCCTCCTACCAAGCCGATCGGCTGCTGCCCGCAGCCCACCGTTTGCAGCGTGAACTCGGAAAGCTACTAGGGACACTCGCCTTCTCTATCAGCATCTGAAAACTCACTCCTTGTGATCTGGTGTGCACGTTGAGCAAGATGCCAAGGGTGCCAGGGAGTTGGTCTCTGGCTCCTCGAGGGCTACGTGACGGGGTAGGGCGCGATGGGCGAGACGGTTCAGGCAGAGGTCATGATGAGCTTCCTTGTTTCCGAGGAGCTGTCGTTTCGCATCCCGGTGGAGCTGCGCTACGAGATCGACGATCCCTATGCGGTGCGGCTGACGTTCCATCTGCCGGGGGACGCCCCGGTGACCTGGACCTTTGGTCGGGAGTTGCTGATCGACGGGGTGGGCAGGCCGTGCGGGGAGGGGGATGTGCGGGTCGAGCCCACCGACTCCGGGCTGCTCGACGAGGCGCTGATCAGGCTTCAGGTCGGCGCGGACCAGGCGCTGTTCCGGGTGGGCATCCCGCCGCTGCTCGCCTTCCTCGACCGTACGGACAGGCTGGTGCCGCTCGGGCAGGAGCGGTCGCTCGCCGACTTCGACACGCATCTCGACGAGGCGCTGGACCGGATCCTCGCGGAGGAGCAGAACGCGGGCTGACCTGTAGCCGCAAGGGGCGGATGAGGGTGGCATTTTGGTGCATTTCGTGGCACTGGGCTGGGTGCATTCCGTAGTGTCGGAAGCGGTCACCGTTTGCGGCGCCGCCCCTTTCCACCCCGGGGAGGCCGGGCGGGACCGGTAGCGATGGCGTTGGCGCCCGCCGCAGCGGTGGGGCCCGTGCCGGGGGCGGGGGGCGTCCCGGTCGTGCGGTCCGCCGAGACGACCAGGGCGGCCAGTGCGGTCGTCACCGGCACCGAGGCGACCAGGCCGATCGAGCCGATCAGGGTGCGCACGATCTCCTCGGCGACCAACTCGCTGTTGGCCACCGTGCCCACGCTGGACTGCGCGATCGAGAAGAGCAGCAGGAGGGGGAGCGCGGCACCCGCGTAGGCGAGGACGAGGGTGTTGACGACCGAGGCGATGTGGTCGCGGCCGATGCGGATGCCCGCGCGGTACAGGCCGCGCCAGCCCATCGTCGGGTTGGCCTGGTGCAGTTCCCAGACCGCGGAGGTCTGCGTCACCGTCACGTCGTCGAGTACACCGAGGGAGCCGATGATGACGCCCGCGAGCAGCAGGCCGCTCATGTCGATGGACGGATACAGGCCATGGATGAGGCCGGTGTTGTCGTCCGTGTTGCCGGTCAGGGAGGCCCATCCGATGAAGAGCGAGCCGAGCAGGCCGATCAGCAGGAGGGAGATGAGCGTGCCGAGCACCGCGACCGACGTACGGGCCGTGAGGCCGTGGCAGAGATAGAGCGCGATCAGCATGATGGCGCTCGCCCCGATCACCGCCACGACCAGCGGGTTCGAGCCTTGGAGGATCGCGGGCAGGATGAAGAACGTGAGCACCATGAAGCTGATGGCGAGTGCGACAAGGGCCATCACGCCGCGCAACCGTCCCACCACGACGACGGCGAGGGCGAAGATGCCGGCGAGCAGCGCCATCGGGAGCTTGCGGTTCACGTCGGTGACGGAGTACTGCAGTCCTTCGGGGGCCTTGGGCTCGTAGGCGACCACCACCTGCTGGCCCTGGCGCAGTTGCCGGGGGGAGTCCGGCTGGATGATCTCGGTGAAGGTGCGGCCCTTGTCCTTGCCGTTGCTGACCTCGACCGTCGCGCGCTTGCAGATGCCTGCCGCCCGGGACTGCGCGGACTGGCCTTCGGCGGTGGAGGTGTCACCGTTCGGCGGGGTCTGCGAGGGGCTGAGGTCCTTGCAGGGCAGTTCCCGCACCTTCGTGACCTTCGCCGCCTGCGTCTGCCGGTCGAATCCGACGCCGGTGCGCTCGTGGCCCGGTGTGCCGCCCGGCCACAGCACCGCAAGGCCGACGACGACCGCGGCGGCGAAGGGGATCAGGACCGCGGCGATGACCTTGCGCAGGTGTTTGGAGACGGGCGCGGCGGGACCGTGGTGGTGTGAGTGCCCGTGGCCCCCGTGCCCGTGTCCCTGACCCTCCCCGTGACCTGGTCCGTTCCCGTCCGACGGTGGGTTCAAGCCCGGCGGTTGGGACGGGGGACGAGAGGGCGGCGGAAGCGGCGGCTCTGTGGTGGTCACTGCCCGATCATCGCAAGAACGGAGGGGGCCCTCTGTTCAGCGCGCCCGAGATGACGCTAGCGTGGAGCCACCTTTGCAATCGCGGGAGCTCGGAGCACCGGGCTGAGAGGGCGCTGACCTCCGTACGAACCGGCACGATCGTGCACGAGCCGTACGGAATCCGCTGCGTCGACCGCCGAACCTGTTACCGGGTAATGCCGGCGTAGGGAGTAGGTCTCATGACCACATCGGACGCACGCACGCCTGCCTCCGGCAGCGACGAGAACACCGTCGCGGCTGACGAGGCCGGGAAGTCCATCGGCTGGCACAAGGCGTATGTCGAGGGTTCGCGCCCCGATCTGCGCGTGCCGGTCCGCCAGGTGCACCTCACCAACGGCAAGGCCGTCACCCTGTACGACACGTCAGGGCCGTACACCGACGAGGCCATCGACACCGACGTCCGCCGCGGCCTCGCGCCGCTGCGGGAGAACTGGATCATCGCCCGCGGCGACACCGAGGAGTACACCGGCCGCCCGCCCCGCCCCGAGGACGACGGCATCAAGCACACCTCGCCCCGCGGCGGCCTGAAGAACCTCGACGCCGTCTTCCCCGGCCGCCCCCGGCAGCCGCGCAGGGGGCGCGCGGGTCAGGCGGTGACGCAGCTCGCGTACGCCCGCCGCGGCGAGATCACGCCCGAGATGGAGTTCATCGGGATCCGCGAGAACCTCGACCCCGAGGTCGTGCGCGCGGAGGTCGCCGCGGGCCGCGCGGTGATCCCCGCCAACGTCAACCACCCGGAGATCGAGCCGATGATCATCGGCAAGAAGTTCCTGGTGAAGGTCAACGCCAACATCGGCAACTCCGCGGTCACCTCCTCCATCGAGGAGGAGGTGGACAAGATGACGTGGGCGACCAAGTGGGGCGCCGACACGGTCATGGACTTGTCCACCGGCCGCAACATCCACACCACCCGCGAGTGGGTCCTGCGCAACTCCCCCGTGCCGATCGGCACCGTGCCGCTCTACCAGGCCCTGGAGAAGGTCGACGGCAAGGCCGAGGAGCTGACCTGGGAGATCTACAAGGACACGGTCATCGAGCAGGCCGAGCAGGGTGTGGACTACATGACGGTGCACGCGGGCGTGCGCCTTCCGTACGTCCCGCTCACCGCGCGCCGTAAGACCGGCATCGTCTCGCGCGGCGGCTCGATCATGGCCGCCTGGTGTCTCGCGCACCACAAGGAGAGTTTCCTCTACGAGAACTTCGAGGAGCTCTGCGAGATCCTCGCGGCGTACGACGTGACGTACTCGCTCGGCGACGGCCTGCGGCCCGGTTCGATCGCGGACGCCAACGACGAGGCACAGTTCGCCGAGTTGAGGACGCTCGGGGAACTCAACACGATCGCCAAGCGTCACAACGTACAGACGATGATCGAGGGCCCCGGTCACGTCCCGATGCACAAGATCAAGGAGAACATCGACCTCCAGCAGGAGATCTGCGAGGAGGCGCCGTTCTACACGCTCGGCCCGCTGACCACGGACATCGCCCCGGCCTACGACCACATCACCTCCGGCATCGGTGCCGCGATGATCGGCTGGTGGGGCACGGCCATGCTCTGCTACGTCACGCCCAAGGAGCACCTCGGCCTGCCCAACCGCGACGACGTGAAGACCGGTGTCATCACGTACAAGATCGCGGCGCACGCGGCGGACCTCGCCAAGGGGCACCCGGGCGCGCAGGACTGGGACGACGCGCTCTCGGACGCGCGCTTCGAGTTCCGCTGGGAGGACCAGTTCAACCTGGCCCTCGACCCGGTCACGGCACGGGAGTTCCACGACGAGACGCTGCCGGCCGAGCCGGCGAAGACGGCGCACTTCTGCTCGATGTGCGGGCCGAAGTTCTGCAGCATGAAGATCTCGCAGGACATCCGGCGCCGGCACGGCGGTGACCTGGAGCAGGACGACATCGCCGCGGGCATGGAGCAGAAGTCCAAGGAGTTCGCCGCGGCGGGCAACCGGGTCTACCTGCCGATCGCCGACTGAGCCGCCCCCACGGCTGACTCCGGAGGCCGTCCCCACGGCTGACGGCACGCGGAAGCAGGGCAGCACACCGGCATCCGGCCGGTCACTGCCCTGCCCCGTGCCCGTCCCCGGCCCGACTACTCCGGCTTGTGGTCGGGCCCGCCGAAGTCGGGGCTGGAGAAGTCCGGGCTTGAGTAGCTCGGGCGCGACCCCGCGGTCGAGCCGCCGTCCGGACTGCTGAATCCCGGCCTGTGATAGCCGAGTTGAGGCATACGGCTGCCGTTCGCACCGGATCCCCCGACGCCCGACGACGGCGTACGGGCGGCGGGAGCTCCGCCCGGGTCCGTCAGGGCCTCCCGCAGGAACGGCACGACGCCCCGCTCGAGGAGCGCCTGGCCCCAGTCTTCCCTGGCGCGGGACACCTCCTCGCAGCGCTCGCCGTGCAGTTCTGCCTGGAGCGAGGTGGAGCCGTTGCGCAGGGCGGTCAGGAGCAGACCGACCGCGGCGACCAGGATGCCCCCTGCGGTGAGCGCGCCGAACAGCCATCCCGCGGTGAGCAGGGTGTCCGCGAAGGCGGGCTCGGGCGTGAGCATCTTCAGGATGTAGCCGACGAGCAGGAATATCACCGCGGCCGTGCCCGCGAGGACGGGTGCGAGGACCGCGACGACGGCGATCGCCCCGGCTCCCGCGGCCACCGGTTCCGCTACCTCGCCCATCGTGGTGGCGAGGCTGATGCCGCCGGAGCCCGACTCCGCGGCGCTCTGTCCGTTCCCTTCACGGATCGATGTGGACGTCGGTCGAGGTTCGCGCAACTCCTCGCGAACCTTCACGTAGTGCGCGTACTCGGCCGCGGCCGAGGCCGTGATCAGTGCTGTCGCGTTCAGGGCCATGGTGCGCAGTTGTTCGGTGTTGAGCCGCTGGCCCACTGCGGCGAGTTCAGGACGATCAGGTGCGTTGCGCAGCGCCTCATCGAGGATCCGCTCGTACTCGGGGCGGTCCTCATTGAGCAGGTGTGGAGCGCTGTTCATGTGCATCCCCCGATGCTCCGTAGGGCTGAGGCTCGCATGGCTACGAGCCGTTGGGCAGAAACGGAGGGGAGCCTGCTACGGATAAGCCGATGGTAGAGCCGTGACGGCATGCGGTGACAGGGGGTTTCCGGAAATTGCCCCCCTGGCCAGCGTGATCGTGTAGAGGGGCACCTGCCCGAAGAACGCTCAGTTATCCAGAGGGAGTTGGCAGACCAGTAGCTTTCCGGCCATGGTCACCCCGCCGTCCATGGCGATGGCCAGGCCGCCGGCGTAGACGTGCGGGCCCTCGATGACCGGGCCGCCGCCGTCCGACTCGTCCTCGGAGCCGACGTCGCCCAGGAGGTAGGGGATGGGGCTGTGACCGTGGACGATGCGGGTGCCGCCGTAGACATCGAGGAGTTCGCGGACGGCCGAGGGGCCGGACTCGTCGCGGAACGCGAAGCGCTTGGTGAACTTGCGGAAGAGGTCCCAGCACTCGTCGGCGTCATTGCGCGTAAGGGTCTCCCGGATGGTGTCGTTCACCGCCTCGATCGAGTCGCCGTAATCCAGATAGGCGGTTGTGTCGGAGTGTACGAGCAGGTGGCCGTCGGCCTCCTCCATCGCGTCCAGGCGGGCCATCCACTGCAGGTGGTGGTCCTCCAGGCGCTCCATGTCGGTCTTCTGGCCGCCGTTGAGCAGCCAGGCGGCCTGGAAGGTGGCGGTGCCCGCCCCGGAGTTGACGGGGGTGTCGCCGAAGCGCTTGGCGCCGAGCAGGAGCAGCTCGTGGTTGCCCATGAGCGCCTTGCAGTAGCCGCCGGCGGCCGCCGCTTCGGCGGAGAGCCGCATCACGAGGTCGATGACGCCGATGCCGTCGGGCCCGCGGTCGGTGAAGTCGCCGAGGAACCACAGGCGCGCGTTGCCCGCGGACCAGTTGCCCTCTTCGTCGACGAGCCCCTGCTCATGAAGGGCCGCGACGAGCTCGCCCAGATAGCCGTGCACGTCGCCCACGACGAACAGCGGACCGAACTCCTCGCTCGCCCGCGGCTGCGGAGGCTCGGGCATGACCTGCACCTGGACCGTGTCTCCCCGGTTGATGACGGGCAGGTCGCGCTGGGTGGGGGTATAGCCCTCCTCCGGCGGTTCGCCGGGCGCTCCGGGGCTCGCCGGGGCGGGTCCGGTCGTCTCATGGACGTACGCCGGTACGCGGAAGTCGCGCAGCGTCGCCGTCCGCACATCGGGTCCCTGACCGGCCCCCTGAGTCATCGACCCCTCCACCACCATTGCGCCGCATCTGCACCGAGATCGGACTGCTTGGTCGCAGCGGCCCGCGGTGTCGTCCGCCCATCATAGGAATGCGGCTCCCGCTGTGTGGTGCACCAGGGGTGGTGAATCGGTTCCGGAGGCCGGTTCGCCGAGGTTTTCTCCCGAATTGGGCAGAGGTTTCCCCGCAGGTGGCGGGGAGGATGCCAACCTCTGCCCGGGGCCGGGTGCTCGGGCGGGAGCGGTCAGCCGTGCCCGGGCGAGCGGGGCGGGCTGACCGTCGTGCGCGGTGGACGTCGCTCGGAAGAGGTGCGCACGATCAGTTCGGTCGGTATCACCTGCTCGATGGGCCGGCCCGTATCGAGGCCCTCGATGGCGTCGATGAGGAGCTGTACGACGGCCGTGCCGATGCGCCGGGGTTTGAGGGAGAGCGTGGTGATGGGCGGTTCTGTGGTGGCGTACACCGTGGACTCGCTGCAGCAGACGAGCAGCAGGTCGTCGGGGACGCGCAGGCCGTACCGCCGGGCGGCGGCGAGCAGGTCGGTGCCGTTGGGGTCGAAGAGGCCGTAGACGGCGTCGGGCCGGTCGGGCCTGGCGAGCAGCCGGTCGGCGGCGACGGCGCCCGCGCACGGGTCGTGCGCGGGATAGGACTCGTAGACCGGGTCCTGTCCGACGCGTTCGCACCAGCGCAGATACGCGGTGGTGGAGAGGTGCGTGTAGGTGTCCGTGGTGGTGCCGGTGAGGAGGCCGATCCGGCGGGCGCCGGCGGCCGCGAGGTGGTCGAGGATCTCCAGGACCGCCGCCTCGTGGTCGTTGTCGACCCAGGCGGTGACCGGGAGCGAACCCGCCGGGCGGCCGTCGGAGACCACCGGAAGGCCCTGCCGGACCAGTTCGCTGACCACGGGGTCGTGATCGGAGGGGTCGACGACGACGGTCCCGTCGAGTGCCACGTTCGACCACACGTCGACGGGGCTGCGGCGGGAGGTGGCGGGGAGGATCACCAGGGCGTATCCCCTGGCGAGTGCGGCCGAGGTGGCGGCTCTGGCCATCTCGGCGAAGTAGGCGAATTCGGTGAAGGTGAAAGGTTCATCCCCGTACGTCGTCACGGTCAGGCCGATGAGGCCGGACTTGCCGGTACGGAGGGTGCGGGCCGCCGCGGACGGGCGATAGCCCAGCCGCTCTGCGACTTCGCGTACGTGGCGTCGGGTGGCGTCGGGTAGCCGACCCTTGCCGTTGAGGGCGTCGGAGACAGTCGTGATGGAGACACCGGCGGCTGCGGCGACGTCTCTGATCCCCGCTCGACTTTGCCGGTTGCCCCGGCGTGCGGTCTCCGCTCGGCTCACCTGGTGCTTCCCTGCTGCTGTCATGGCGAGCCGATAGTAGGGCTCATGGGGGTGGGTAGCAGGGGCGCATATTCACGCGTTGACAGGCACGTTTCTGCATGGCACGGGTGGGTCAATGACCTTGGAATGCAAGGGAGTTGAAGGGGCCGATGGACAGCTGCCCCTGATCGTCGCGCATGGGCCTGCCAAAAGGGTCAGGTCTCGAAGAGGTCTCAACTCACCTTCACGAGGGACGCGCGCCACGGAGCGAGCCACCGGCGCACGGGGGAGCACGGGGCGCCCCTCTCTCCTCGTACGCCTGCACGGATCTCTCCGCGCGCCTGCACGGGCCGCTCCGTGCCCCTCCGTGGAGGAGATGCCGGAAGCCCATTCGCAGGGGAGCCGAATCCTCATAAGGTAAGCAGTATTCGAACTGGTTGTGACTGGCTACGAGGAGGACTGCGGTGAGCGAGACGAACCCGAGGCTGCGCGCCGAGCTTGAGGGGATCCCCACCTACAAGCCGGGCAAGCCCGCGGTGGCCGACGGTCCGGCGGCCTACAAGCTGTCCTCGAACGAGAACCCCTATCCGCCGCTTCCCGGCGTGCTGGAGAGTGTGCTCGCCGCGGCCGGCTCCTTCAACCGCTACCCCGACATGGCCTGCACGACCTTGATGGCCGAGCTGGCCGACCGCTTCGGAGTGCCCGTCTCGCACATCGCCACGGGCACCGGCTCCGTGGGCGTCGCCCAGCAGCTGTTGCAGGCCACCGCGGGCCCGGGCGACGAGGTGATCTACGCGTGGCGGTCCTTCGAGGCGTACCCGATCATCACGCAGGTCAGCGGCGCGACCTCGGTACGGGTGCCGCTGACGGACGGCGAGGTGCACGACCTCGACGCGATGGCCGCGGCCATCACCGACCGCACCCGGCTCATCTTCGTCTGCAACCCCAACAACCCCACGGGCACCGTGGTCCGCAGGGCGGAGCTCGAGCGGTTCCTGGACCGGGTGCCGAGTGACGTGCTGGTCGTCCTCGACGAGGCGTACCGCGAGTTCATCCGCGACACCGAGGTGCCGGACGGCATCGAGCTCTACCGCGACCGCCCGAACGTCTGCGTCCTGCGCACCTTCTCCAAGGCGTACGGCCTCGCGGGCCTCCGTGTCGGCTTCGCCGTCGCTCACGAGCCGGTGGCCGCCGCGCTGCGCAAGACGGCGGTGCCGTTCGGCGTGAGCCAGCTCGCGCAGGACGCGGCGGTGGCGTCGCTGCGCGCCGAGGACGAGCTGATGGGCCGGGTCGGTTCGCTGGTCGGCGAGCGCACGCGTGTGGTCGAGACGCTGCGCGGGCAGGGCTGGACGGTGCCCGAGACGCAGGCGAACTTCGTGTGGCTGCGGCTCGGGGACCGTACCGCCGACTTCGCGGCGGCGTGTGAGGAGGCCGGCGTGGTCGTGCGGCCGTTCGCGGGCGAGGGGATGCGGGTCACGATCGGCGAGACCGAGGCCAACGACATCTTCTTGCAGGCGGCGGAGGCCTTCCGCAAGGAGCTCTAGGCGCGGCGGGACGCCGGTGCCCGTGTTGGAGCGCACCGCTGAAGGAAGTGCGCCGCTGAAGTGGAAGTGATGAGGAAGGCCTCGGGCAGGGTCCCGGGGCCTTCTTCGCGTTCCCGGCGGTAAGGGGGGACCCCCCTTTGAGTGTCGACAGTCCGTACGACATAATGCTTGTGAATGTGAACGCGTTCACAAGCGTGTCCCGGTTCATCCGGAGATCAGTGGGACAAAAGGCGGCAAATTGCCTCCTTGGCCCGCGGTGAGTAAGGAGAAGTCGCAGTGGACCTGGCTCTGGCGCCGGAAACCCTGGCGCGATGGCAGTTCGGCATCACGACCGTCTACCACTTCTTGTTCGTCCCCCTGACGATCTCGCTCGCCGCCCTCACGGCGATCCTTGAGACGGCGTGGGTGCGGACCGGCAAGGAGCACTACCTCAGAGCGACCAAGTTCTGGGGAAAGCTGTTCCTGATCAATATCGCGATGGGTGTCGTCACGGGCATCGTCCAGGAGTTCCAGTTCGGCATGAACTGGTCCGACTACTCGCGCTTCGTCGGTGACGTCTTCGGGGCGCCGCTCGCGTTCGAGGCGCTGATCGCCTTCTTCTTCGAGTCGACCTTCATCGGCCTGTGGATCTTCGGCTGGGACAAGCTGCCGAAGAAGCTGCACTGCGCGACGATCTGGATCGTCTCCATCGGCACCGTCCTGTCGGCGTACTTCATCATCGCCGCCAACGCCTTCATGCAGCACCCGGTCGGCTACAAGATCGTGGAGCGGGACGGCAGCAAACGCGCGGAGCTCACCGACTTCTCGAAGGTGCTCTTCCAGGAGACGACGCTCGTCAACTTCTTCCACGTCATCTCGGCGGCCATCCTGGTCGGCGGCGCCTTCATGACCGGCATCGCCATCGTCCACCTGCGCAAGAAGCGGCACGTCCGCACCATGCGGATGTCGATGCGGCTCGGTCTGGTCGCCGCGTTCGCCGGGACGCTGCTCACCGTCGTGAGCGCCGACACCCTTGGCAAGGTCATGTACGAGCAGCAGCCGATGAAGATGTCGGCCGCCGAGGCGCTGTGGGAGACCGAGAAGCCGGCGCCGTTCTCGCTCTTCGCGTACGGAGACGTCGCCAAGGGGCACAACGACGTGGCCATAGAGGTCCCCGGGGTGCTGTCCTTCCTCGCCAAGAACAACTTCAACGCCGAGATCCCCGGCATCAACGACCTCAACAAGGAGGCGCAGGACAAGTTCGGTCCCGGTGACTACCGGCCGAACATCCCCACCGCCTACTGGTCGTACCGCTGGATGATCGGCTTCGGCGGGGTCTCGATGGTGCTGTGCACCGCGGGCCTGTGGCTGACGCGGAAGAAGTTCTGGCTCGCGCCGGAACACCGCACCGGGGCGGACGACATCCCCAAGCTGATGCTCACCAAGAACAAGGAGCTCTCGCCGAAGCTCGGCAACTGGTGGTGGCGGCTCTCGCAGTGGACGCTGATCTTCCCGCTCATCGGCACCGCCTGGGGCTGGATCTTCACCGAGACGGGGCGGCAGCCCTGGGTGGTCTACGGGGTCCTGCGCACCAGGGACGCGGTCTCCCCCGGGGTCTCGCAGGGTGAGGTGCTCACCTCGCTGATCGGGTTCACGCTGATCTACGCGATCCTCGCCGTGATCGAGGTGAAGCTGCTGCTCAAGTACGTCAGGAAGGGCCCGCCCGAGCTGACCGAGGCGGACCTCAACCCGCCCACCAAGATCGGCGGCCCCGGACCGGGCAACGGCTCCGACTCCGACGCCGACTCCGATTCCGACCGGCCGATGGCCTTCTCGTACTGAAGGAAGGAGCGACGAGGACATGGAACTTCACGACGTCTGGTTCGTACTGATCGCCGTCCTGTGGATCGGCTACTTCTTCCTGGAGGGCTTCGACTTCGGGATCGGTGTCCTGACCAAGCTGCTCGCCCGCGACCGGGTCGAGAAGCGGGTCCTCATCAACACCATCGGCCCCGTCTGGGACGGCAACGAGGTGTGGCTGCTCACGGCGGGCGGCGCGACCTTCGCCGCCTTCCCCGACTGGTACGCGACGCTCTTCTCCGGCTTCTACCTGCCGCTGCTGCTCATCCTGATCTGCCTGATCGTGCGCGGCGTCGCCTTCGAGTACCGCGCCAAGCGGCCCGAGGAGCGGTGGCAGACCAACTGGGAACACGCGATCTTCTGGACCTCGCTGATCCCGGCGCTGCTGTGGGGCGTGGCCTTCGGCAACATCGTGCGCGGCGTGAAGATCGACGCCCACAAGGAGTACGTGGGCACCTTCTGGGACCTGCTGAACCCGTACGCGATCCTGGGCGGCCTGGTCACCCTGACGCTGTTCACCTTCCACGGCGCGGTGTTCGCCTCGCTCAAGACGGTGGGCGACATCCGGGTGCGGGCGCGGAAGATGGCGCTGGGCCTCGGACTCGTCACCGCCGTCCTCGCGCTCGGGTTCCTGATCTGGACCCAGGCCGACAAGGGTGACGGCAAGAGCATGATCGCGATGGCCGTGGCGGTTGTCGCGCTCGTCGGTGCCATCGCCGCGATCAAGATCGGGCGCGAGGGCTGGTCGTTCGCGCTCTCCGGGATCACGATCGCGGCCGCCGTCGCGATGCTCTTCCTGACGCTCTTCCCGAACGTCATGCCGTCGTCGCTGAACGAGGAGTGGAGCCTCACGGTCACCAACTCCTCGTCGAGCCCGTACACCCTGAAGATCATGACGTGGTGCGCGGGCGTCGCGACGCCGGTCGTGCTGCTCTACCAGTCGTGGACGTACTGGGTGTTCCGCAAGCGGATCGGGACCCAGCACATCGCCGATGCCGCGCACTGAGCCCGTTTCGACCTGCCTGTCCCCCGTCCTTCGGAGGGTGTGTTTCACGTGAAACCGATCGACCCGCGCCTGCTTCGGTACGCCCGCGCCACCCGCTTCTTCCTCGTGGCAGTGGTCGTCCTGGGGCTGATCGGGGCCGGCCTGGTCATCGGTCAGGCGATGCTCGTCGCCGAGATCGTGGTGGGCGCCTTCCAGAAGGACCTCTCCGCGGGTGACCTGGGCACCCCGCTGGTGCTGCTCGCCGCCGTCGCGGCCGGACGGGGCCTGGTCGCCTGGCTGACCGAGCTCGCCGCGCACCGGGCCAGCGCGGCGGTCAAGTCGGAGCTGCGGGGGCGGCTGTTGGAGCAGGCGGGCGCGCTCGGGCCCGGGTGGCTCGGGGGGCAGCGCACGGGGTCGCTGATCTCCCTCGCCACGCGCGGAGTCGACGCGCTCGACGACTACTTCTCGCGCTATCTGCCGCAGTTGGGACTTGCGGTCGTGGTGCCCGTGGCGGTGCTCGCCCGCATCGTCACCGAGGACTGGGTGTCGGCGGTGATCATCGTCGTGACCCTGCCGCTCATCCCGGTCTTCATGATCCTGATCGGCTGGGCCACGCAGAACCGCATGGACCGCCAGTGGCGGCTCCTCTCGCGGCTCTCGGGCCACTTCCTGGACGTGGTGGCGGGGCTCCCCACCCTGAAGGTGTTCGGTCGTGCCAAGGCGCAGGCCGAGTCCATCCGCAAGATCACCGGCGAGTACCGGCAGGCGACGATGCGGACGCTGCGCATCACCTTCCTGTCGTCGTTCGCCCTGGAACTGCTCGCGACGATCTCGGTCGCACTGGTCGCGGTCACCATCGGCATGCGGCTCGTGCACGGCGAGATGGAGCTGTACGACGGACTCGTCGTCCTCGTCCTCGCGCCTGAGGCCTACCTCCCGCTGCGCCAGGTCGGGGCGCAGTACCACGCGGCGGCGGAGGGGCTCTCGGCCGCCGAGGAGATCTTCGAGGTCCTGGAGACCCCGGTGCCGGCCGCCGGGGCCGGGGCGGCGCCCTCGGGTGTTCTGAGCGTGGAAGGCGTGACGGTCCGGTATCCGGGGCGGACGTCGGATGCGGTCTCCGGAGCGGCCTTCGAGGTGGCGCCCGGGGAGACCGTGGCGCTCGTGGGCCCCAGCGGGGCGGGCAAGTCGACCCTGCTGAACGTGGTGCTCGGGTTCGTCGGGCCCACCGAGGGGCGGGTGTGCGTCGGTGGCGTCGATCTGGCCGACGTCTCGCCCGAGCGGTGGCGGGAGCGGATCGCCTGGGTGCCGCAGCGGCCGCACCTCTTCGCCGGGACCGTCGCGGAGAACGTACGCCTCGCGCGGCCGGACGCGGACGACGCTCAGCTGCGGGGTGCCCTGCGGGAGGCGGGTGCCCTGGAGTTCGTGGACGCGCTGCCCGCCGGGGTCGACACCGCCCTCGGTGAGGACGGGGCCGGGCTCTCCGCCGGACAGCGGCAACGGCTCGCCCTGGCACGGGCGTTTCTGGCCGACCGGCCCGTCGTGCTTCTCGACGAGCCGACGGCGGCGCTCGACGGCGGGACCGAGGCGGAGGTGGTCGAGGCGGTCCGCAGGCTGGCCATGGGACGGACCGTTCTGCTGGTCGTGCACCGGCCCGCGCTGCTGGCTGTGGCCGACAGGGTGGTGCGGATCGGTGTGGCGGTGGATGGCGGCGATGGCGGGCGGCGGGGGGCGCAGGGTGGGTTCCGCTCGTCGGCGTCGGCGCATGGAATGCCTGCCTACGAGAACCAGAACGAGAACGGCACCGGGAACCAGAACGACGAGAACGGCACCGGGAACGAGAACGGCACCGGGAACGACAGCGGCGGTGGCGCCGGGCTTCCGAAGTCTCTGGAGCCCTCGCGGCGGAGCCTGTTGGGGCGGGTCCGGGCGGCCGCGCGGGCCCGGCGTGGGCAGTTGGCGCTCGCACTGCTGCTCGGCGCCCTCGCGCTCGGGAGCGCTGTCGGCCTCATGGCCACCTCCGGGTGGCTGATCTCGCGGGCCTCGGAACAGCCCCCCGTGATGTACCTGATGATCGCCGTGACGGCGACCCGCGCCTTCGGGATCGGCCGCGCCGTCTTCCGGTACGCGGAACGCCTCGTCTCGCACGACGCCGTGCTGCGGATGCTCGCCGACACCCGGGTCGCCGTCTACCGGCGCCTGGAGCGGCTCGCCCCCGCGGGCCTGCGCGGGGCCCGGCGCGGCGACCTCCTCTCGCGCCTGGTCGCCGACGTCGACGCGCTGCAGGACTACTGGCTGCGCTGGCTGCTCCCCGCGTCCGCCGCGGCCCTCGTGAGCGCGGGCGCCGTCGGCTTCACCGCCTGGCTGCTGCCCGAAGCGGGTGCCGTGCTCGCCGTGGGGCTGCTCGCCGCGGGCGCCGGTGTCCCATGGGTGAGCGGTGCCGTGGCCCGGCGCACGGAGCGGAAGCTGGCCCCCGCGCGCGGGGTGCTCGCCACCCGCGTCGCCGACCTGCTCACCGGGACCGCCGAACTGACCGTCGCCGGTGCGCTGAAGCGTCGTACGGCCAAGGCGGGGGAGGCCGACGCCGAGCTGACCCGGATCGCCTCCAGGGGCGCCACCGCCACCGCGCTCGGTGATGGCCTCGGGGCACTCGTCACCGGGCTCACCGTGGCCGCGGCCTCGCTCGTCGGCGTCCAGGCGGTCCATGACGGGCGGCTCAGCGGCGTCGCCCTCGGCGCGGTCGTACTCACGCCGCTGGCCGCCTTCGAAGCGGTGCTGGGGCTGCCGCTCGCCGTGCAGTACCGCCAGCGGGTCAGGAAGAGCGCAGAGCGGGTCTACGAGGTCCTCGACGCGCCCGTACCCGTCCCCGAGCCCGCCGTGCCCGCACAGGCGCCCCAGACGCCCTTCCCGCTCCGCGTCGAGGGGCTGCGCGCCCGGTACGAAGGGCAGAACCGGGACGCGCTCGCCGGCGTCGGTCTGACGCTGGAGCGCGGACGCCGGATCGCGGTGGTCGGCCCGTCCGGCTCCGGCAAGACGACGCTCGCTCAGGTGCTGCTGCGCTTCCTCGGGGCGCACGCGGGGACGTACACGCTCGGCGGCACGGACGCGACCGCGCTGGACGGTGACACCGTGCGCCGGACGGTCGGGCTGTGCGCCCAGGACGCCCACATCTTCGATAGCTCGGTGCGCGAGAATCTGCTGCTCGCCAAGAAGGGCGCCTCGGAGGAGGAGTTGCATGACGCCCTGAAGCGCGCGCGGCTCGACGGCTGGGCCCATGCGCTGCCCGACGGGCTCGACACGCTCGTGGGCGAGCACGGAGCACGGCTCTCCGGAGGGCAGCGACAGCGCCTCGCGCTGGCCCGCGCGCTCCTCGCCGACTTCCCCGTCCTCATCCTGGACGAGCCCGCCGAGCACCTCGACCTGCCGACCGCCGACGCCCTCACCGCCGACCTGCTGGCCGCGACCGAGGGCCGCACGACCCTGCTCATCACCCACCGGCTCGCCGGGCTCGACGCCGTGGACGAGGTGATCGTCCTGGAGGAGGGGCGGGTGGCGCAGCGCGGCACGTACGCGGAGCTCGCGGCGGAGGAGGGGCCGCTGCGGCGGATGCTGGAGGTGGAGCGGGCGGCAGATCTGTTGGTGGCGGGGTGAGGACGGTGCTGCGGATGTGCGGGGTGAGGACGGTGCTGCGGATGTGCGGGGTGAGGACGGTGCTGCGGATGTGCGGGGAACCGGGACTCGGGGAAGATCGGCAATGGCTTCGACTTTCCCCTGCAAATAGGACTTACTAGGCTCAAAGGCATGTCAGCACCCTCGGCCTCCGCCGACCCCCCGCCCTCCGACGGCACAGCGAACTCGGTCGAGGCGGCGGCACGGGCGACCCGCAGCCTCCAGGGGCTCTCGCCCGAGCTGACCTCGCGGGTGCCGCAGCTGCTCGAAGCCATGCGGGCGGTCGGTACCGGGCTCGAACTGCACACCACCCTGGATCGCATCTGTGAGACGGCCGCCGAGCTCGCGGACGCCCACTACGCCGCGATCGGCGTCGTCGCCGAGGACGGCGAGGGGCTCTCCGACTTCGTCTACCACGGCATCGACGCGGAGACCGCCGAGCGGATCGGGCATCTGCCCGACGGCCACAAGGGCCTTCTCGGCGCCCTCATCCACCAGCCGCGGACGCTGCGCCTCGGCGATCTCTCCGCCGACCCGCGTTCCTGCGGATTCCCGGCGCACCATCCCCCGATGCGGACCTTCCTGGGCGTCCCCATCCGCGTCCAGGGCGAGATCTTCGGCAACCTCTACCTGACGGAGAAGCGGGACGGGGCGGAATTCAACGACTACGACGTGCACATGGTGCGCGTCCTCGCCACGGAGGCGGGCATCGCCATCGGAAACGCACGCCTCTACGAAGCCGCCAAGCAGCGTGAGCGATGGATCGACGGCTCCGTGGCCGTCACCACCGCCCTGCTGTCCGGCAGCGACGCGGAGGACGCGCTCGCGGTCGTCGCCGAGCAGGCCAGGCACCTCGCGGACTCGACCGCGGGCATCGTGCTGCTGCCGGACGAGGAGGGCGGCATGGAGGTCGTCGCGGTCTCTTCGGAGGAGCCCATCGGGGCCCTCGGCGTGATCGTCCCTCCGGAGAGCCGCATCGTGGCCGACCTCCTCGAAGGTCACTCCGTGTTCATCGACGACGTGGCCGCCGACCCACGCGTCATGACCGAGATCGCCCGCGCCTTCGGCCCCGTCATGATGCTGCCGCTACAGAGCGACGGCCGGGTCCTCGGCACGCTCGTGACGCCACGCGCGCGTGGGGGGCGCCCGTTCAGCGAGGCGGAGCGGACGCTCGCCACCCAGTTCGCCTCGCAGGCCGCGCTGGCGCTGATGATGGCCGAGGCCCAGCGGGACCGGGAACGGCTCGCGGTCTACGAGGACCGCGACCGGATCGCCAGGGACCTGCACGACCTCGTCATCCAACGGCTGTTCGCCACCGGGATGATGCTGGAGAGCGCCCAGCGCAGGTCGGTCGTGCCGGAGGTGCAGGTCGGCGTCGGCAGGGCCGTCGACGAGCTGGACGTGACGATCCAGGAGATCCGTACGGCGATCTTCGCGCTGCAGCAGGGCCCTGCCGAGGCGCCGTCGGGGCTGCGCACCCGGGTCCTGCGCGAGATCAACATGGCCGCCGTACCGCTGGGCTTCAAGCCCTCGCACCACTTCGTGGGGCCCGTCGACACGGTGGTCGGCGAACTGACCGGCAAGAACCTCATCGCGGCGCTGCGGGAGGCGCTGTCCAACGCGTTCCGGCACGCGCAGGCCGCCCGTATCGACGTCGTGGTCGACTCGACCGTGGTTCTCCCCGACGGGCAGCACGGCGCCCGCCTGACCGTCGCCGACGACGGCGTGGGCATCGCGGAGGGAGGCCGTCGCAGCGGCCTGAAGAATCTCAAGAGACGGGCCGAGTCGCTGGGCGGCGACAGCTGGTACGGGTCCGGGATCGGCGAGGACGGCGGGGGCACGACGGTGGTGTGGGAGGCGCCGTACTGACGCGGTCCCCGTCCTGACGGCGGCGTTCGGATTCCGCGGCGGGCGGCGGGGGCCCCTGTTCGGCGGTACCCGGGTGGGCCGTACGGGCATCGTGCACCCCGCGTGCACGAGTGGCACAGGGACCGCGCCGCCGCGGCGGGCAACGATCCGGGGCATGGTCCTGATCCGCAGCCGTCCGCGCCCGTTCGTCAGTGTGCCGGCGCTGCCGGTGCTGTTGTGCGCGCTGCTCTGGGCCATGCCTCCCACCGCCGCCCACGCCTCCGAGGGGCCGGGCACGAGCGCTGACGTGGCGCGGCTCTACAGAGAGGCCTCCACGGCAACCGCACGCTACGAAGAGGTGCATCGGGCGGCCGGCATCCAGAAGGTGAAGGTCCGGAAACTGGGCCGGCTCCTCGCCGAGGAGCGGCACGAGGCGAAGGCGCTCCACGGCGACCTGGGCCGACTGGCCAGCGCCCAGTACCGCAGTGGCGGCGGCCTGCCCTACACCGCCCAGTTGCTCCTCGCGGACAGCCCCGACGACCTGGTGCGCGGGGAGCAGGCGTTCCGGCAGGCGGACCTCGCCGTCAACAGTGTCGTCGCCAAGACTCGGCGGGCGGCGGTCGCCCTCGCCGTCGCCAAGCGCGAGGCGGCCCGCGCCAAGCGTGTCCTGGAGCGGCGCAACGTGCGCCTGGCGCAGCTCAAGCGGGACATCAGACGGAAGCTGGAGACGGCGCGGTGGACCCTGCAGGGCGAGGCCGACCGGTCGGTCGCCGCGGGGAAGTGCCGCGGGGCGGTCCGGCTCGACCAGCCGAGGAGACCCGTCACGCGCGCGTGGGTGGCGCCCGTGGCGTCGTACGAGCTCTCGGCGGGCTTCGACAGCGCCGGTGAGCACTGGGCGCACCGGCACACCGGGCAGGACTTCGCGGTCGGCATCGGGGCGCCCGTGCGGTCGGTCGGTGCGGGCCGAGTGGAGAGCGTGTCGTGCGGCGGGGGCTTCGGCATCGAGGTCGTGGTGCGGCACAAGGGCGGGCACTTCACGCAGTACGCGCACCTCGCGGCCGTCACCGTCGAACGAGGGGACCGGGTGCGTCCCGGCCAGTGGGTCGGGCAGGCCGGTACGACCGGCAACTCGACCGGACCGCACCTGCACTTCGAGGCGCGGCGCACACCGCATCAGGGGTCGGCGGTCGACCCGCTGAAGTGGCTGGCCAAGCGGGGCGTCAGGCTCTGAACCGCGCGGGGGCTCGCTACCTGTTGCCCGTTGCCCCTTCTCCGTTATGCGTTTCTCCGTTATGCGTTACGCAGCCTCTCCTGGAGGATCCGTTCGATCACGACCGCGACGCCGTCGTCGTTGTTGGCGACGGTGCGCTCGGAGGCCGCGGCGACGACGTCGGGGTGGGCGTTGCCCATCGCGTACGACGTGCCCGCCCAGGCGAGCATCTCGATGTCGTTGGGCATGTCTCCGAAGGCGACGACTTCCTGCGGGGTGATGCCGCGCTCGGCGCAGCACAGCTCCAGGGTGCTGGCCTTGGAGACGCCGGGTCCGCTGATCTCCAGGAGGGCGCTGGGACTGGAGCGGGTGACCGTGGCCCGGTCGCCGATGGCCGCGCGGGCGAGCACCAGGAACTCGTCGGGGGCAAGGCCGGGGTGGAAGGCCAGCACCTTCAGTACGGGCTGGTCGGCGGCGGCGGAGTCCGCCGGGTGCTCGGCGAGCAGCTTCTCGGCGGGTGCGACGCTTTCGCCGGGCTCCATGTGCAGCGGCGGGTACGTCTCCTCGTGGTGCAGTCCGCCGGTCCGCTCGATCGCGAAGGACGTGCCCGGCGCGGCGGCGCGCAGTCGGCGCACGACATCGAGGGCGCACTCCCGCTGCAGCGCGCGGGTCTTGACGAAGCTGTGGGTGCCGGGGCCGCCGTGCAGGTCGACCACTGCGGCGCCGTTGCCGCAGATGGCGAGGCCGTGGCCGTGGACGTGGGCGCTGACGACGTCCATCCAGCGGGCCGGACGGCCGGTCACGAAGAAGACCTCGATACCGGCCTTTTCGGCGGCCGCCAGCGCCGCGACGGTGCGGTCCGAGACCGTCTTGTCGTCGCGCAGCAGCGTGCCGTCGAGGTCCGTCGCGATCAGCCGGGGCCGCGGGCGCGGTCGCGGCCCGGCCGGGGCGCCGGTTGCCGAAGCGGTGGCTGCCGGGGCGTCGGGGGCCGGGCGCTGGGGCCCTGGGGTAGCTGAGGTCACACGGCCGATTGTCCCGCACCTGTGTGCACGGGCGTGCGCTGGGGCGCACATCTGAGTGCCCTGGGGCCCCTGGGCAGGACCGGCGGCACGCGGGCGTCACCGTAAGCTCTGTGACATGAGTCTGCGCCTGAGCACCGTGATTCTTCCCGTCCGTCGCTGGCACGAGGGCGCCCGCGACCAGTGGCTGCGGGCCGAGGAGCTCGGCTTCCACGCGGCGTACACGTACGACCACCTGGCCTGGCGCACCTTCCGCGACGGTCCGTGGTTCGGTGCTCTGCCCACGCTGACCGCCGCCGCGGCGGCCACCGAGCGGCTGCGCCTCGGGACGCTCGTCACGTCGCCCAACTTCCGGCACCCGGTGACGCTCGCCAAGGAACTCATCTCGCTCGACGACATCTCCGGCGGCCGGATCACGCTCGGCATCGGCGCGGGCGGCAACGGCTTCGACGCCACGACGCTGCTGAAGAGCGGCGAGGAGCCCTGGACCCCGCGTGAGCGCGCCGACCGGTTCGGGGAGTTCGTGCCGCTGCTCGACCGGCTCCTCACCGAGGACTCGGTGACGTACGAGGGGGCCTTCTACTCGGCGACCGAGGCCCGCAACATCCCGGGGTGCGTGCAGCGGCCCCGGCTGCCCTTCGCCGTGGCGGCCACCGGCCCGCGCGGTCTGAAGCTCGCTGCCCGGCACGGGCAGGCGTGGGTGACCACGGGGGACCCGAAGCTGTTCGAGGCGGGCACGCCTGAGCAGTCCCGCGAGGCGCTCGCTGGGCAGATCGAGAAGCTCGGCAAGGCGTGCGCGGAGATCGGCCGGGACACGGCGGAGCTGGACAAGGTCCTGCTGACCGGCTTCACGCCGGACCGCAGCCGCCCCTTGCGGTCCGTCGACGCCTTCGTGGACTTCGCGGGCCGTCACCAGGAGCTGGGCTTCACGGAGATCGTCGTCCACTGGCCGATCCCCGGCTCCGACTTCGCCGCGGACGAGTCGGTGTTCGAGAAGATCGCCACGGAGGCGGTCCGCCAGCTGGGCTGAGTCCCCCCGCTCGGTTCAGTGCGGCCCTGGAAACCGCAGGCAGCCGGGCGGTACGGCGGCCGTGAGCCAGACGCCGTTGGCGCTGACCTGGAACACATGGCCGTCGCGGTGCATCCTGCCCGCGTCGACGGACAGGACGACGGGCCGTCCGCGACGGGCGCCGACGTGTGTCGCCGTCTCGCGGTCGGCCGAGAGGTGCACGGCGTGCCGGTTCATGGGGCGCAGCCCTTCGGCGCGGATCGCGGCCAGGTGGGCGGCGATGGTGCCGTGGTAGAGGTACGCGGGCGGCGTCGCAGGGGGCAGATCGAGGTCGACGGCCACGGAGTGGCCCTGGCTGGCGCGGATCTTTCGTTCATGCCTTCAGCGTCGCGGTGATCCGTTCTCCGCGCACTCGATTTTTGTCCACCCACTTTTCATCGATGTATTTCGGTCCGAAGGTTTGATCCACAGCCAAGTCGGGTTATCCACAGGCTAGTTGATAATTCTGTGGATAACTCTTAGGTGTGAGGCGGCATTTGGTCAAGTTGCTGTGTATTGTGCGGACTTGCGGCTAGTGCGTCCAATGTCCTTGTCTGCACCTCGCGTTCGGCGGCAGCCGCGATGAACGCCGCCGCGTTCTCCTCGCCAACCAGAGCCTGCACGGCACGCATTGTGGACATCGGCAGCGCGACGCTCCGCGGCTCATCGGGGGCCTGGGCGCGCTGGCCGGGTTCCAGGTGCTGACGGAGGTGGCGCGTCGCGAACAGGCGCATCGCGCGGGCCAGTTCGGCGTCCACCGACTGCTGGGCGAGCGGCCGGAGCCTTCGTACCAGCGAAGCCGCTTCCGCCGCGTCCGACTCGGTCGGCGGGTGCGGACCGAGATAGCGCGCGAACACGTGCTCGGTCGTGAACTCCAGGAAACGGGACGCTATGTGCTCGACCTGGCCCCTCAACTCCCGCAAATGGCCCGAGATCGCCGGAAGCGGCACACCCGCCGCATACAACTCCACCGCCACCGACAGCTCTTGAGGGCTCGGCACCAGGAACTCGTCCTCGCGCCCCGGCATCGGTTCGAGCACGCCGAGGGCGACCGCGTCGGCCACCGCCGCCTCGTCGGGCGTACCGCCGAAGGCCGCGTCGAGCTCGGCGCGCGTGATCCGGTCGGCCTTCTCGTCCGTCCACGGGCCGTCGACCTCCGCGGCCAGTCCGAGCACCCCACCGAGCCCCCGGCCCGCGTCCCAGGCCTCCAAGAGCTCCTTGATGGAGGCCAGCGTGTACCCGCGGTCGAGCAGGTCCGCGATCTGCCGCAGCCGGGCCAGATGCGCGTCCCCGTACACATTGGACCGGCCGCGCCGCTCCGGGCGGGGGAGCAGCCCGCGGTCCTGATAGGCGCGGATCGTACGGACCGTCGCGCCGCTGTGGTGCGCCAGATCCTCGATGCGGTACTCCGGGCGGTGTTCCGCCCGGTGCTCTGTGGGCTCCGTGTACGCCACGCTCCCCGCCCTTCGTATTACCTCGTGCCAGACCCTGGGCGGTGGACGCCCGGACCTTGGATCGCCGCCCTGCCGATCGCGCCCGCCGCGGCCCGCGCCGCGGGCGACTGCGCCAGATATGCGACGGCCTTGCGCAACGAGCCTTCCTGCGAGGGATGGTACGACCGCCGCAGGTAGCGCGGTATCGCCGTCCCTATCTCGCCCCAGGTGGGCAGCAGGCCCTTGCCGACCGCCCGGTTGTGCTCCGCCAGTGAGTACCGCAGGCGGCCCGCGAGTTGGGGGTCGTGGCGGATCAGATAGGCCGTGCCCCACATCCACAGGTACAGCAGCACCGGCGCCGTGACCGTCATGCCCGCGATCCGGCGGGCATACCGGGGAAGGCCCCGGCCGCCGCAGTGCTGGTACATGTCGAAGGCGACCGCGCGGTGCTCGACCTCCTCCGCGCCGTGCCACCGCAGCAGGTCGAGCATCACCTCGTCGGAACCGGCGCGGTCGAGGCCCTCGGCGTGCAGGACCCAGTTGCCCAGGACCGCTGTGAACTGCTCGATCGCGGCGACGATCGAAAGGCGGAACCGCAGCCACTCCTGTGTCGGCACCGGCGCGCCGAACGGCGGCCGCTCGCCGAGGAGTTTCTCGAAGAGGAAGTCGACGTACTTGGTGAAGGCGGCGGTGTCGAGGCGCTGCGCCGCCAGGTGGTCGAGCACATGCGCGTGCTGCACGCTGTGCGTGGCCTCCTGGCCCATGAACCCCTTGACGTCACTGCGCAGCACCGGGTCGGTGATCAGCGGCAGGCCTTCCTTGAAGACCTTCACGAACCACCGCTCCCCCGCCGGGAGCAGCAGGTGCAGGACATTGATGACGTGGGTGGCGGTCGGCTCGTCCGGTATCCAGTGCAGCGGTGTCCCGTCCCAGTCGAACGAGACCCGGCGCGGAACGATCGTGTAGTGCTCCTCGGTCCGTGTCCGCGGATCGGTCTCCTTGCTCACAGCGGCGGCTCCAATCGGGCTATCGCACGCAGGGCCTTCGGGCTGAACCGGGACAGGAGGCGGGCGCCACGGGCCTCGGGGGTGACCGGGACCACCGCCCGGTTCTTGACGACGGCGTCCAGGATCGCGTCGGCGACCTTCTCCGGCGGGTAGTTGCGCATGCCGTAGAGCCGGGCGGACTTCTTCTGGCGGCGCTTCTCCTCGTCGGCCTCGACACCGACGAAGCGGGACGTCGCCGTGATGTTCGTGTTCACGATGCCCGGGCAGATCGCGGAGACGCCGATGCCCTGGCCCGCGAGCTCCGCGCGCAGGCACTCGCTGAGCATCAGGACGGCCGCCTTGGAGGTGCTGTAGGCGGGCAGGGTCCGGGAGGGCTGGTACGCCGCGGCGGAGGCGGTGTTGACGATGTGGCCGCCCTGGCCGCGCTCGGCCATCTGCTTGCCGAAGAGCCGGCAGCCGTGGATCACACCCCACAGATTGACGTCGAGGACCTTCTTCCAGTCCTCGCTGCTGGTGTCGAGGAAGGAGCCCGCGAGGCCGATGCCGGCGTTGTTCACCAGGACGTCCACCACGCCGTACTCCGTGGCGACCCGTTCGGCGAGCTTCTCCATGGCCTGCTCGTCGGTGACGTCGACCGTCTCCCCCCAGGCGGCCGGGGCGCCTATCAGGCGGGCCATCTCCGCCGTACGGGCCGCGCTCTCGGCGTCCCGGTCGACGGCCACCACGCGTGCGCCCGCCTCGGCGAACGCGAAGGCGGCGGCCCGTCCGATGCCGCTGCCCGCACCGGTGACCAGCACGAGCTGACCGCCGAACCGGTCGGCGTGCCTGCCGGTCGCGCCGCTGTCGTTGACGGGCATGCCATCCTCGTTCGTCGTGACGAATTCGCCGATCCAAGCGGCCAGTTGGTCGGGCCGGGTGCGCGGCACCCAGTGCTTGGCCGGCAGGGTGCGGCGGATCAGCTGCGGGGCCCACAGCTCCAGCTCGTCGTAGAGCCGCTCGGACAGGAAGATGTCTCCGGAGGGCGTGATGAGCTGCACGGGCGCGTGGGCATACGCGTCGGTGCGGGGCCTGCGCAGCCGCGCGCGGACGTTGTCGCGGTAGAGCCAGGCGCCGTGCGCGGCGTCCTGAGGCAGCGACGACGTCGGATAGTCGCCGGCCGGGACCTTCTCCAGGCGCTGGAGGATCTTCGGCCACTGCTTGGCGAGCGGGCCGCGCCAGGCGAGCTCGGGGAGCACGGGGGTGTGCAGCATGTACACGTACCAGGACTTGGCGCCCTGGCCGAGCAGTTGGCCCACCTTGCGGGGGGTGGGCCGGGACACGCGCTGCTTGATCCAGTGGCCGAAGTGGTCGAGCGAGGGACCCGACATCGAGGTGAAGGACGCGATGCGGCCCTCGGTGCGCTTCACGGTGACGAACTCCCAGGACTGCACCGAGCCCCAGTCGTGCCCGACCACGTGCACCGGCCTGTCCGGGCTGACCGCGTCGACGACCGCCATGAAGTCGTCGGTCAGCTTCTCCAGGGTGAAGCCGCCGCGCAACGGCTGCGGGGCGGTCGACCTGCCGTGCCCGCGGACGTCGTACAGCACGACGTGGAAGCGGTCGGCGAGGCGCTCGGCAACCTCGCTCCACACCTCCTTGGAGTCCGGATAGCCGTGCACCAGCAGGACCGTGGGCCGGTCGGCTTCGCCCAGCTCGGCGACGCACAGCTCCACGCCGCCCGTGCGCACCCATCGCTCGCGCGCGCCCTTCAGAATCCCGCCGGTGCCCGCGCCGACACCCACGCCGGTGTCCTTGCCGATGTCTCCGGTCGTCATGCGGCGGCCCTCTCCTCAGCCCAGCGCCGCACATGCGGCAGATCGTCGTCCAGCCAGAACGCGCTCTCCTCGGGGTCCTTGGAGTCGGTGACGACCAGGATCTCCTCGAACTTCGCGCCCGTACCCCTGAATCCGAGGTGCGGTTCGACCGCCCACAGCCCCTTCTGGGGCGGGTGGTCGGAGAACTTGTACGGGGACCACAGCGGCGACCAGCCGTCCCGGTGGCCGTGGATCGCGTCGCTCGCGAGACCCTTCAGCGACTGCGTGCCGAACCCGAAGACATGCGGGGTCAGCCGGCGCTCCTTGACCCGGTCGACCTTGTGCGCGATGACGCCGAACGGATAGGCGCGGTGACGGTTGGCATAGCCCTGGCGGACCATGAGCCGGTCGACGTCCTCATAGATCTCCCGGAGCGGGCGGCGCTCGCGCACCTCGCGCAGGAGCAGCTCGCGGTGCGCCTCCAGGTCGGCGAGGAGCTTGTCGTGCACGGGGTTCAGACCGAGGCAGCCGGAATAGCCGATGTCGGCGGTGAAGCCCTTGTACACCGGCGCCATGTCAAGGATGAAGGGCATCCCCGGCTCCAGCTTGCGGTTGGTCGGGAAGAACTGCAGGGGGACCCGGAAGTTCACGAACGCCGTGCGGTCCCCGAACCAGGCGAAGGGCAGGTGGAACCAGTCCCGCACACCCCGCTCGCGCAGCCACTCGCGCTGCATCCGCGCCGCCCCGCGCTCCGTCACACCCGGCTTGAGCTGGGCCGCGACCGCCTCCGCGCATTCATACGCGAGGGTCTGCACTTCTCTGAACCCCCGCAGTTCCGCGGAGAGCTCGCCTGCCACTGCTGAGGTCATGCCACCGTCCGTCCCGAGTCCGGTCCATCCCGTGTCCGGTCCATCGCCGTACGCGGTCGTAACTTGACACTGATGAATGTGACAATGCCCGGCGGCTACGTCAAGAGTTCTGCCCAACCCTGCGGGACACGTCCGGAAGAACCCGTAGGGATCGACTTCCGGACGACCCCTACGGGCCCGTAATACTCCAGAGTGAGGTCAGGGCAAGCCCATGGACTGACGACCCGTATGGTCCGCGCCACTAGCGTCGAAGCGTGACTGTGATCGCGACCGAAAGCCTGAGCAAGCGGTTCCCGAGGGTGACCGCGCTTGACCGGCTCTCCATGGATATCGGGCCCGGTGTGACCGGCCTCGTCGGAGCCAACGGAGCCGGCAAGTCCACTCTGATCAAGATCCTGCTGGGTCTGTCCCCCGCCACGGAGGGCCGCGCCGCCGTGCTCGGCCTCGACGTCGCCACGAGCGGCGGTGAGATCCGCGAACGCGTGGGATACATGCCCGAGCACGACTGTCTGCCGCCCGACGTCTCGGCGACCGAGTTCGTCGTCCACATGGCGCGCATGTCCGGACTCCCACCCACCGCGGCCCGCGAGCGCACCGCGGACACCCTGCGCCACGTCGGGCTCTACGAAGAGCGGTACCGCCCCATCGGCGGCTACTCGACCGGCATGAAGCAGCGCGTGAAGCTCGCGCAGGCCCTCGTCCACGACCCCCAACTAGTCCTCCTCGACGAGCCGACGAACGGCCTCGACCCGGTCGGCCGCGACGAGATGCTCGGCCTGATCCGCCGCGTCCACACCGACTTCGGCATCTCGGTCCTGGTCACCTCGCACCTCCTCGGCGAGCTGGAGCGCACCTGCGACCACGTCGTCGTCATCGACGGCGGCAAGCTCCTGCGGTCCAGCTCCACCACCGACTTCACCCAGGCCACCACGACGCTCGCCGTCGAGGTCACCGACACCGACGAGCACCCCGACGGCACCCGCGCCCTGCGCGACGCGCTGCGGGACCGCGGCATCGGCACCGAGACCGGCGGCGAACTGCCCGGCGCGGGACACACGATCCTGCTCACCGCCGACGGCGAGGAGACGTACGACATCGTGCGCGACCTCGTCGCCGACCTCGGCCTCGGCCTGGTCCGGATGGAACAGCGCAGGCACCACATCGCGGAGGTCTTCAAGGACGAGCCGCAGCAGCCGCGGCAGGAGCCCGTGACCGAGCCCGTGACCGAGCCCGTGACCGAGCCCGTGACCGAGCCCGTGACCGAGCGCGCGGCCGCCCGGTCGGCCACCGCTGCCGCACAGCAGAAGGAGGGAGGGGCGCGATGAGCACCGAGTCCACCCGGATCCACAACATCGGATACCGCAACTACGAAGGACCGCGCCTCGGCCGTTCCTACGCCCGCCGCTCGCTCTTCTCCCAGAGCCTGCGCGGCGCGTACGGACTCGGGCGCTCCGCCAAGTCCAAGGTCCTGCCCATGATCCTGTTCGCGGTCATGTGCCTGCCCGCGGCGATCATGGTGGCGGTCGCCGTCGCCACGAAGGCCGACGACCTCCCCGTCGACTACACCCGCTACGCGATCGTGCTCCAGGCCGTCATCAGCCTCTTCCTGGCGGCCCAGGCCCCGCAGACCGTGTCGCGCGACCTGCGCTTCAAGACGGTGCCCCTCTACTTCTCGCGTCCCATCGAACGCGGCGACTACGTACTGGCGAAGTTCGCCGCGATGTCCTGCGCCCTCTTCGTCCTCACCGCCGCGCCGCTCCTCGTGCTCTACGTGGGCGCGCTGCTCGCCAAACTCGACTTCGCCGACCAGACGGCAGGGTTCGCCCAAGGCCTGGTCTCCGTAGCGGTGCTCTGCCTGCTCTTCTCCGGCATCGCGCTGATCATCTCGGCGGTCACGCCCCGCCGCGGCTTCGGCATCGCCGCCGTCATCGCCGTCCTGACCATCACCTACGGAGCGGTGTCCACGGTCCAGGCGATCGCCTTCGAGCAGGGCAGCAGCGGAGCCATCGCCTGGCTCGGCCTCTTCTCGCCGATCACGCTCGTCGACGGCGTACAGACCGCCTTCCTCGGCGCGACGTCCGCCTTCCCCGGAGGGGAAGGCCCGTCGTCCGGCGTGGGCGTCGTCTACGTAGTAGTCGTTCTCGGCCTCATCGCGGGCTGCTACGGCGCACTGATGCGCCGCTACCGGAAGGTCGGCCTCTAATGACCACCATCAGCATCGACCACACGTCGCGCTGGTTCGGCAACGTGGTGGCGGTCAACGACATCACCATGAACATCGGCCCGGGAGTCACGGGGCTCCTCGGTCCGAACGGCGCGGGCAAATCGACCCTCATCAACATGATGGGCGGCTTCCTCGCCCCCTCCACGGGCAGCGTCACCCTCGACGGGAAGCCGATCTGGCGCAACGAGGCGATCTACCGGGACATCGGCATCGTCCCCGAGCGCGAGGGCATGTACGACTTCCTCACGGGCCGCGAATTCGTCGTCGCCAACGCCGAGTTGCACGGCCTGGACGAGCGGGCCGCCAAGAAGGCGCTCGCCACCGTCCAGATGGAGTACGCGCAGGACCGCAAGATCTCCACGTACTCCAAGGGCATGCGCCAGCGCGTGAAGATGGCCTCCGCCCTGGTCCACGACCCGTCCGTGCTGCTGCTCGACGAGCCCTTCAACGGCATGGACCCACGCCAGCGCATGCAGCTCATGGAGCTCCTGCGGACCATGGGCGACCAGGGCCGCACGGTCCTGTTCTCCTCGCACATCCTCGAAGAGGTCGAGCAACTGGCCTCGCACATCGAGGTGATCGTCGCCGGACGGCACGCGGCCAGTGGTGACTTCCGCAGGATCCGCCGCCTGATGACCGACCGCCCGCACCGCTATCTGATCCGTTCCAGCGACGACCGCACCCTGGCCGCCGCCCTGATCGCTGACCCGTCGACGGCCGGCATCGAAGTCGACCTCAAGGAGGGCGCGTTGCGTATCCAGGCGGTCGACTTCGGGCGGTTCACGGCGCTGCTGCCCCGGGTCGCCCGCGAACACGGCATCCGGCTCCTGACGGTCTCGCCATCGGACGAGTCCCTCGAGTCGGTCTTCTCCTACCTCGTCGCGGCCTGAAGGGAGTCACCGTGTACAACCCCACTGTCGCCCGGCTCACCTACCGGGCCCTGCTCGGCAAGCGCCGGGCTCTGATCCTCTTCGCCCTGCCCCTCCTCCTGATCGTCATCTCTGCGGCGGTACGGGGCTTCAGCGGCGCCGACGACCAAGTGGCCGTCGACGTCCTCGGCGGCTTCGCGCTCGCCACGATGGTGCCGATCATCGGCGTCATCGCGGGCACCGGCGCGATCGGCCCCGAGATCGACGACGGCTCCGTCGTCTACCTGCTGTCCAAGCCGGTCAAGCGGCCCACGATCATCTTCACCAAGCTGATCGTCGCCATCGCCGTGACCATGGCCTTCTCCGCGATCCCCACGTTCATCGCGGGGATGATCCTGAACGGCAACGGCCAGCAGATCGCCATCGCGTACACGATCGCCGCGCTCGTCGCGTCCGTCACGTACGCCGCGATCTTCCTGCTCCTCGGCACGATCACCCGGCACGCCGTGGTCTTCGGCCTCGTCTACGCCCTCGTGTGGGAGGCGCTGTTCGGATCGCTGGTCTCCGGAGCACGCACGCTCAGCGTGCAGCAGTGGTCCCTCGCGGTGGCTCAGAAGGTCGGTCACGGCGACCTGATCACCTCGGACGTCGGCCTGCCGGCCGCGACGGTCCTGCTGGTCGCCGTCACGGCGCTCGCCACCTGGTACGCGGGGCAGAAGCTGCGCTCGCTGACGCTGGCCGGTGAGGAGTGACCCGGTGCGAGGCGGCCCGGCCCGGGGGCGGCCCGGTCCGGGCCGCCCTCGATTTATTCGGTTCAAGTGACCCGATTTATTCGGTGGCGGTGAATTCGGGTCGAGGGCAAAGTAGTTGACGTCACCGCAACGGGAAACCGGTGCGGTAACCGTCCGGGAGAGGAGCCGACGTACCCGTCAAACGGTCCGTCGAGTTCCCGGCAGGGCAGCGTGCGGCAGGCTCCGATGTGGTCACCCACTTCGTAGAGTCCCGCTTCACGGGGGAGCTGCCCGGGGGCGGCCGCTTCGAGCGCGCGGGGTCCGCATCGCTGCGCGGGCCGCCCCTCCCCCCGGTGCGTCGGCCGGGGCGGGTTCAGGCAGGCTCTCAGCCCAGCAGCCGCTCGAGCACCACCGCGATGCCGTCCGCCTCGTTCGACGCCGTCACCTCGTCAGCGACCATCTTCAGCTCGTCGTGGGCGTTGGCCATGGCCACGCCGTGTGCCGCCCAGCCGAACATGGGGATGTCGTTCGGCATGTCGCCGAACGCGATCGTGTCCGCAGCCTTCGCGCCGAGCCGGCGCGCCGCCAGGGAGAGGCCAGTGGCCTTGGAGAGGCCGAGCGGGAGGAGTTCGACTATGCCCTCGCCCGCCATGGTCACGCCGACCAGGTCACCCGCCACGTCGCGCGCCACCTCGGTCAGCGCGTCGTCACCGAGGCCGGGGTGCTGGATGTACACCTTGTTCAGCGGGGCCGCCCACAGGTCGGCGACGTCCGTGAAGGGGACGGCCGGGAGCGGGCCGTCCTGGACCCCGTACCCCGGGCCGACGATCACCTCGCCGTCGATGCCGTCGCGGCTCGCGGCCAGGAAGAGGGGGCCGACCTCCGCCTCGATCTTGGCGAGCGCGAGCCCCGCGAGCTGCCGGTCGAGCGTCACCGAGGTGAGCAGCCGGTGCTCCCCCGCGTGGTAGACCTGCGCGCCCTGGCCGCACACCGCGAGCCCCTCGTAACCGAGGTCGTCGAGGATGTGGCGGGTCCAGGGCACCGCACGGCCGGTGACGATGATGTGCGCCGCGCCCGCCGCGGTGGCCGCGGTGAGCGCCTGGCGCGTACGTCCCGAAACCGTGTCGTCGGAGCGCAGCAGCGTCCCGTCGAGGTCGGTCGCGACCAGCTTGTACGGGAAGGAGGGCGGGACCGGGGCAGGGTGACTCACTTGGCGATGGGCTCCAGAATCTCTCGTCCCCCCAGGTACGGGCGCAGGACCTCGGGCACCACCACGGAGCCGTCGGCCTGCTGGTGGTTCTCCAGGATGGCCACGATGGTCCGCGGCACGGCGCACAGCGTGCCGTTCAGGGTGGCGAGGGGCTGGAGGGCCTTCTTGCCGTCGCGGTTCTCGCGCATGCGGATCGACAGGCGGCGGGCCTGGAAGCCGTCGCAGTTCGAGGCGGAGGTCAGCTCGCGGTACTTGCCCTGGGTGGGGATCCACGCCTCGCAGTCGTACTTGCGCGAGGCCGAGGAGCCGAGGTCACCGGTGGCCACGTCGATCACCTGGAACGGCAGGCCGAGGCCGGTCAGCCACTGCTTCTCCCACTCCAGGAGGCGCTTGTGCTCGTTCTCGGCGTCGGCCGGGTCGACGTACGAGAACATCTCGACCTTGTCGAACTGGTGGACGCGGAAGATGCCGCGGGTGTCCTTGCCGTACGTGCCGGCCTCGCGGCGGTAGCAGGGCGAGAAGCCCGCGTACCGCAGGGGCAGCTTGTCGGCGTCGATGATCTCGTCCATGTGGTACGCCGCGAGCGCGACCTCGGAGGTGCCGACGAGGTAGTAGTCGTCCTTCTCCAGGTGGTACACGTTCTCCGCGGCCTGGCCGAGGAAGCCGGTGCCCTCCATGGCGCGCGGGCGGACCAGGGACGGGGTCAGCATCGGGATGAAGCCGGCCTCGGTCGCCTGCGCGATGGCGGCGTTGACCAGGGCCAGTTCGAGCAGGGCGCCGACACCGGTGAGGTAGTAGAAGCGCGAGCCGGAGACCTTCGCGCCGCGCTCGACGTCGATGGCGCCGAGCAGCTCGCCGAGCTCCAGGTGGTCCTTGGGCTCGAAGCCCTCGGCGGCGAAGTCGCGCGGGGTGCCGATGGTGTCGAGGACGACGAAGTCCTCCTCGCCGCCGACCGGGACGTCCGGATGGACGATGTTGCCCAGCTGCTGCAGGAGCCGCTTGGTCTCGTCGTCCGCCTCGTCCTGTGCGGCGTTCGCGGCCTTGACCGCGGCGGAGAGCTCGCCGGCCTTCTTGAGAAGCTCCTGCTTCTCCTCGGGCGCGGCCTTGGGGATCAGCTTGCCGAGCGCCTTCTGCTCGGAGCGGAGCTCGTCGAAGCGGAGGCCGGACGACCTGCGCCGCTCGTCGGCGGAGAGCAGGGCGTCGACGAGCGCGACGTCCTCTCCACGGGCGCGCTGGGAGGCGCGAACACGGTCGGGGTCCTCACGGAGCAGGCGAAGGTCAATCACCCCTCAAGGCTACCGTCGTGCGGTTCCGGCCTACGAATCGATATTCCACGGTGTGCGTTATGTCTGTTTTGCCGGAATGTAAATTCCCGGGGCCGGTCGCCCGCCCGGCTGAGTCGATCTGGGTCAATAAAAAGGGCACCATTCCCCGAAATGGGGCAGAGCGTGTCCGTCGCCTTGACCGGAACCCCTTGTGGGAGGCGGGACTTGGGCCGCCTGTCCACTGTGGTTGTCCACAGGAATCAGCGACTCCGGACGGTTATCCACAGCCTGTGCGAAAGATCTGTGGATGCCGGAAGGAGGCGTTCCGAAAGCCTCGCGCGGGACGAAAGGTTCTCTTCCCAAACCACGCGCACACCCACTTTCGAGTGGAAATACCTCACTCCAAAGAGTTGATCAATAGAAAAGAGTGGACGAGGGGTGACGTGGCGGACCGTGAAAGGACTTGGGGGCTGTGGGCCGATTTGTCGACCATGTCGTGCTTCGTTGTCGACTTGTCCCCAGGTCGAGACGCGCGCCTGTGGATAACTTCTGTGGACAACGTAAATCTGCAGGTAGGACTGCGGTAGGACTGCGGGGAGCAGGCAAGGGATAGCCACAGGGCAGGCAGAAGGGCCGCAGAAAAGCGGCTGACGGGGCTACGGAGAGCGGTCCGAAGCGACCTGTCGCGCGTGGCTAGAAACGGCCGTCCTGGCAGCGTGCCAGCCAGTCCGACGCCGCCATGAACTCGCTGTCGGTGGTGCCGGGCCGCTGCGGCCGGACATCCTCCGTCGCCACTCCGGCGCGCGGATACGAGCCGAGGAAGCGCACCTGCGGGCAGATCCGCTTGAGACCCATCAGCGCCTCACCGACCCGGCGGTCCGTGATGTGGCCCTCGGCGTCCACCGAGAAGCAGTAGTTGCCGATGCCCTGGCCCGTCGGCCGCGATTCGATCCGCATCAGGTTGACGCCGCGCACGGCGAATTCCTGCAGCAGTTCGAGCAGGGCGCCGGGGTGGTCGTCGCCCAGCCAGATGACGACGGAGGTCTTGTCGGCGCCGGTCGGCGCGGCGGGGCGGGCCGGGCGGCCGACCAGGACGAAGCGCGTCTCGGCGTTGGCCGCGTCGTGGATCTCGCTGACCAGCGGTTCGAGGCCGTACGTCGCCGCGGCGAACTCGCCCGCGAAGGCGGCGTCGAAACGGCCCTCCTGGACGAGGCGGGCGCCGTCCGCGTTCGAGGCCGCCGACTCCCACACGGCGTCCGGCAGGTGCGCGGCCAGCCAGTTGCGGACCTGCGGCTGGGCCACGGGGTGACCGGTGACCGTCTTGATGTCCTTGAGCTTCGTGCCGGGCCGCACCAGGAGTGCGAACGCGATCGGCAGGACGACCTCGCGGTAGATCATCAGGGGCTCGCCCTTGGCGAGCTCGTCGACGGTGGTGGTGACGCCGCCCTCGACGGAGTTCTCGATCGGTACGAGGGCGGCCGCCGCCTCGCCGCTGCGGACCGCGTCAAGCGTGGCCGGCACGGAGACCATGGGGACGAGCTCCCTGGTGGCCGCCTCGGGCAGCGTGCGGAGGGCCGCCTCGGTGAAGGTGCCTTCGGGGCCCAGGTACGTATAGCGCGTCGCCGACATACCGTCACCCTAATGGGCCCGACGTGGCACGGCTCACGCGTCTCACAGAGCGGCGCCCGCCGCACGTACGGGCGTACGAAGAAGACGTACGCCCCCGTGTAGCCCCCGCGAACCGCGGTCACGCCTCCAACAAGCCCCGGCTCACGCCTCCAGCAAGCCCCGGCTCACGCCTCCAGCAGCCGCTGCCCCACGTACTCGCCCTTCGCCGCACCGCCCGGCACCGCGAAGAGCCCGCTCGCCTCGTGCCGGATGAAGTCCGACAGGGCGTCGCCCCGGTCGAGCTTGCGCTGCACCGGAATGAAGCCGGTCATCGGGTCCGCCTGCCAGCAGACGAAGAGCAGACCCGCGTCGGGCTCACCCTTGGCGTCGAAGCCGTCGTGGTACGAGAACGGGCGCCGCAGCATCGCGGCGCCGCCGTTCTGGTCGGGCCGCGTGATGCGGGCGTGCGCGTTGACCGGGATGACGACCTTGCCGTCCGGGCCCGTCTTGTCGAGCTTCGGCTCGGTCGTCTCCGTGCCGCCGGTCAGCGGCGAGCCGTCCGACTTGTGCCGCCCGATGACCGCCTCCTGCTCCGTCAGGCCGAGCTTCTCCCAGTCGTCGAGGAGCATGCGGATGCGGCGCACGACGACGTAGGAGCCGCCCGCCATCCACGCCGGATCCCCATCCTCCGGAACGAAGACGCGCCGGTCGAAGTCCTTCTCCGACGGCTTGGGATTGTTCGAGCCGTCGATCTGGCCCATCAGGTTGCGCGTGGTCAGCGGGCGGGCGGTGGCGCCCGGCGAACGGTTGAACCCGTTCATCTGCCAGCGGACCTTCGCCGTGCCCGCCGCCTCCCGCTGGAGCGCGCGCAGCGCGTGGAAGGCGACCAGCGGGTCGTTCGCGCCGATCTGCACCCACAGGTCGCCGTTGCTGCGCGCCTTGTCGAGGCGGTCCGAGGAGAAGTCGGGCAGCGGGTTCAGGGCATCCGGACGCTGCTTCCGCAGGCCCGTGCGGGAGAAGAAGGAGGCACCGAAACCGAAGGTGACGGAGAGCGAGGACGGACCCGCGTCGCGGGCGACCGCCGTGTCCTCGCCGTCGGCCGGCTTGCCCGCCATCAGCCGTTCGGCCGCCGCCGACCAGCGGCGCAGCAGGGCCGCCGCCTCCTTGCGGCCCGCGCCCGCCGCCAGGTCGAAGGCGGCCAGATGGCCGCGGGACTGCATGGGCGTGGTGATGCCGGGCTGATGTTTCCCGTGAAACATCACCTCGTCCGTGCCGAGGCTCGCCAGGGCGGACGACGAGCCCGCCGGGGCGGACCCGTCCGACGCGGGCGCCGCGGCGTATCCGGCGGCGCCACCCGCCGCGCCGAGCGCGAGACCGGTCGCGCCCGCGGTGCCGAGCAGCCGTCGCCTCGAAATGCCGTTGTCCGCCATGGTGGTTCCGTTCAGCCGATCTGCGCGTTCTTCTTCACGGTGATCTGGTCGATGTCGGAGGTCCGCACCGTCACCGCGATCTGCCAATTTCCTGCCATCGGGATCTGCACGCCGTTCGCGCTCCAGTGTCCGGTGGCGATGTGGTCGGGCTTGACGGGCAGCGGCCCGACGTCCTTCGACTTGAGGGTGAAGGAGAGCTTCACCTCGGGGACGTCGAAGGCGCTGCCGTTGGGGCGCTTCGCGTACACGTGCAGGGCGTTGCTGCCGCTGCGGCCCGGGTCGAGGTCCAGCTGCACGGTGCCCTTGCCGTCGGTGCCGCCCGTGTCGAAGGGCACCTTGAGGCTGAGCGGGCCCGAGCGCTGTGCCGCCGCCGCCGATGTGGCGTTGGCGGCCTCCTCCTCGGTGCGGCCCGGCTCGGTGGTGGTGAGGATCGTCGTCACGGCGAGCAGCACGACGGCGACACCGGTCTCGGCGAGCACCGAGCGGCGCAGTCCTGAGCGGTGCGGGTCGGCGTCGCGGACGCGCTTCTCGCGGGCGGTGTCCATGGCGGCCTGCTGGCGCGCCAGTTGCGCGGAGCGCTTGGAGTCACCGCCCGAGCCGCCCGAGCCGCCTGAGCCGCCCGAGCCGCCTGAGCCGCCCGAGCCGCCTGAGCCGCCCGAGCCGCCTGAGCCGCCCGAGCCGCTCGCACCCTCGCCGGACGCGGGCACCGTGACCGGCTTCTTCTGCGCCTTCTTCTGCGGCTTCGTCGACGACTGCTTGCCGCGCTGCTCGACGACCACGGCGGCGGCCACCTCGGGGGCCGTGCCGCCCGCCTCGGCGGCGATGCGCCGGGTCCACCTGCGGGAGATGGAGGCGACGCCCACCAGGACGACGACCAGGCCGATCTTGACGAGGAGCAGCTGCCCGTACGACGTGCCGGTCAGCGCCGACCACGAACCGACCTGGCGCCACCCCTGATAGGTGCCGGTCGCGGCGAGGACGACGACGCTGGTGAACGCCACGGTCGAGAACCGCCGCACGGCCCGCGCGTCCACCGACGCCGTGCGGAACAGCGCGAGGCCCAGCGCCGCGAGCCCGCCGAGCCAGGTGGCGACGGCGAGCAGATGCAGCACGTCGACGGGCATCGCGATGCCTGCCTGGATGCCGGTCGAGGCGTGTTCGGCCATCGCCCAGGTCGCCGCGATGCCGAGGGCGACGACGGTGCCGCCGATGGCGAGCCCGAAGGTGAGGTCCTTCTTCTCGGCGGCCTCCTCGGGCCCGTCGCGCTTCACGTACGCGCCGAAGAGCACCGCGATGAACAGCGCGGCGGCGGCGAGGAGCAGCAGCCGGGAGACGAGGGCCGCACCCGTCTTGGTGTTGAGGACGTCGCCGAGCTTGCCCATGTCGAAGGCGTCACCGAGCTTGCCGGAGCCGGTGTAGGGGGCGCGCAGGAGCAGCAGGACGAGGGTGCAACCGGTGAGCGTGACCCAGCCGGACGTCACGAGCCGCTGCAGGGGCCGCACCGCGGCGCCGGGCGGCCAGCACCCGAGGATGAAGGCGGCGCCGCCGACGAGCACGATGAACCCGGCGTACGAGAAGTAGCGGGTGATGTCGTAGAGCAGGCCGACCAGACCGCCGCCTGCCTCCTGGTCGGGCAGCGCGACCTTGGTGTCGGAGGGCGCGCCGATGGAGAAGGTGAAGGCGCCGGAGACCGGGTGGCTGTCGGCGGAGACCACTTGGTAGGCGACGGTGAAGGTGCCGTCGGGCAGGCCCGGCCGCAGCTTCACGCCGTACGTGTTGGCGCCCAGGTCCGTCGCCTTGCCGTTGTCGGCGCGCTTGCCGGACGGGTCGAGCACCCGCACCGAGCCGTCCGACATGGCGACCTTCTCCGAGAAGGTGAGCTTCACCTGGGCGGGGGCCGACGCGACCACCGCTCCCTGCCTCGGGTCGCTGCCGGTCAGCGCGGCGTGCGCGGAGGCCGGCGCGGCCCCGGCGAGGAAGGCGCCGGTCGCGGCGAGGAGCACGAGGAGGAGCCGCCAGACGCGTGGGGCGGCGCTGGTCCGGGGGGCGACCCTGGAGCGGGGAGCGATGGTCTGCATCAACGGTCCGTCCCTCAGTGCGAGTTGTGTGACGTGTCGTGCTGCGCGGGCTTGTACGTCGCTTCCTTGACCGGCACCTCGATCGTGATCGGGTCCGACTTCTGGAAGTGCAGTGTCAGGGCGACCTTCTGGCCCTTCTCCGGCTTGCGCTTGAGCTTTTCGAGCATCAGGTGGTTGCCGCCGCTGGCGAAGTCCAGGTGGCCGTTGGCGGGCACGTCGAAGGACTTCTGCTCCTTCATCGTGCCGCCCTTGGTGCTGTGCAGCGTGATGGAGCCCGCGACGTCGCTGCTCGCGGAGGTGAGCTTGTCGGCGCCGCCCTTGTTCGTGAGCGTGAAGAAACCGGCCGCCATGTCGTCCATGGTGGGCTCGGGGATGTAGGCGCCGCCGACCTTGAGCTCGGGTGCCTTCGCGGAGGCCGGGCCGGACGCCTTGTCGGAGTCCGAGTCGCCGCAGCCCGCCAGGGTGAGTGCGGCGGCCAGCGCCACGGCTCCGCCGGTGAGCGCGCGGTGTCGGGTGGTGCGGTGGTTCACGGGTTCTGTCCCTTGAGGAGCTTGGGGAGGTCCTTGGCGTAGTCGTCCGCCGTGGCCTTGTCGTTGTAGATGACGTATCCCGCGTCGGTCTTCGGCGAGAAGGCGATGACCTGCGTGCCGTGCATCGAGACGATCTTGCCCTTCTTGTCCTTCTTGGACGGCTCGACGCTGATGGCGAGCTGATGGGCGCCTGCCTGGATGGTGGCGAAGTCACCGGTGAGACCGACGAAGTCGGCGTCCACGCCCTTGAGCCACTCGCCGAGCTCCGGGGGGGTGTCGCGCCCGGGGTCGGTGGTGACGAAGACGACCTTGAGCTTCTTCTGGTCGGCCTTGGACAGGGTCTTCTGCTTGGCGGCCGCGATGTTGTTCATCGTCAGCGGGCAGACGTCCGGGCAGTGCGTGTAGCCGAAGTAGATCAGCGTCGGCTTGCCCGCGGTCTCCTTGCGCAGGTCGTACTTCTTGCCGTGCGTGTCCTTGAGGACGAGGTCCGGCTTCTTGTACGGCTGGTCGAGGACTGTGGCGGCCTTGCCCGAATCGGTCTCTACGGAGACGTCGGCCGTCGACTTCTTGTCGTCACCGCTGCCGCAGGCGGTCAGCGTGAGAGCGGCCGCGGCCAGCAGGGCGGCCGCGGCGAGCTTCTTGCGGGTGCTCTTCCCGGCGCTCTGCGAGGGGTACGTGGAGTGGCTCTTCGAGCTCATCGTGCGCATACGAAAATGTCCCAGATGTGAGGGGGCCGGGGTGCACCGGGGCGGCTGTCTGCCGCGGCGGCGCACCCCGTGGGTGGCTCGATCCCGCGGCTCAGCCGGTGACGCGGCGGCGGCCCGCGAGCACGCCGAACGCGACGCCCGCGGCGCCGACGACGATGCCGACGATGCCGAGGACGCGGGCGGTGGTGTCGCTGCTGTCCGAGGAGTCGGAGGACGCGCTCTCGGTCTTGGCGGGCTTGTCGTCCGACGCGGTGTCACCGGCGGCGCCGTGGCCCTCGGAGGCGGCGGTCAGCTCGAGGGCGGGCGCCGGGTGCTCCGGCTCCTCCTGGCCCTTCTGCTGCGGCTCGATCCAGCGGACGACGTCCTTGTTGTCGTACGTCTGGATCGCCTTGAAGACGAGCTGGTCGGCGTCCTCGGGCAGCTGGCCCATGGAGACCGGGAACTTCTGGAAGGTGCCGGGCTGGATGCCCTTGCCGTCGGCGGTCCAGGTGACCTTGGAGACGGCCTCGTCGATCTTCTCGCCGTGGATCTCCAGCGGCTTGTCGAGCTTGCTCTTGGTGACCTTGACGGTCCAGCCGGGGATGGGCTGCGTCATGACGGAGGCCAGCGGGTGGTCGGTCGGGAAGGAGACCTCGAGCTTGTTGGTCGAGGCGTCGTCCATCTCGTTCGGCACCTTGAAGTTGACCGTGGCGTACCCGCCCTTGGCGGCCTCGCCCTCCGGGGAGACGCTGACGTGCGCGAACGCGGGCGCCGAGAGAACGAGGACGGCGGAGGCGGCGACGGTGCCGACGGCGGCGATACGGGACATCTTCATGACAGGAACACTCCACTTTCGTCAGTGGTGAGCGGTGTGCGACGCGTGGGTCGCCTACCGGTGCTGAATACGAGGGGTGAGCGCGGCCGGTCGGGCACGCGCGCGGCGCCGGGCGACCCCTCCGTACAGCGGTGTGGAGTGTGTCGCCTCAGGCGGCGAGTTCGATGTCGCGGAGCCCCGCCGGTGGGCCGCGCCTGATCACGGTGTCCTCGAGCGCGACGGTGCGCGGCTTCGGCAGCGCGAGCCGAGCGGTGCGCGGAGTCCGCGGCCCGGTCGTCTCGGGCGCGCCGGGCAGCCCCGCCCGCAGGGCGCGTACGAGGGTGAGCGCCGAACGCAGCGAACGTACGAGCGCCCCTTCGGCGACCCCCTGCGCCCCGTCGGCGAGCCGGACGAGGCGGAGCAGCGCGACGTCGCCGCGGCGCAGCAGCCAGCCGGCGGCCAGGGCGGCGAGGACGTGGGCGATGAGCATGGGCACGGAGGGCAGGAGCGACATGGCGCCCATCGACCCCATCGAGCTCATGGACCCTCCGGCCCCCGGCGCGCCCGCCACGGAGTCAAGGGCGGTGCCCGCGGCCGCGGCGGCGGACCTGCCGTGCCCGTGTCCTGCGGAGTGGGCCGCTCCGGAGCCGCCCGTGCCGCCGGGGCCGAGCCCCGCGGTGGTGAGGATCCGGTGGGCCTGCGCGGGCGTGATCGTCGCCGCGCCCGCCCCGCAGACCAGGCGCGCGGCCCGTTCCACCAGGGTGCCGTCACCGTCACGAGTGACGGTGACGGAGACGGCGGTGGCGCCGTGCTGGCCGAGGCCGAACAGGGCGTGCAGGCCGAGCTGTCCCACCGCGAGCAGCGCGGCGATGCCGGGCAGCGAACGGGCCCGTCCGGCGAGCGGCAGCGCGACGGCGAGCACGAGGAGGAAGGCCGGACCCAGCGTCCACAGCGGGACGCCCGCGCAGGAAGCGAGCACATGGCCCCCGGCGGACAGCACGACGCAGACCGCGGCGAATGTCGCGGCCCTGAGCAGCCGGAGATCGGCTCCGTCGCACGGCTGGCGCTGGTGGGGGGCAGTCATGGCGGGGCCATCATCGCACTGGGCCCACCCGGTGCGTACGGCAGGTCCGGAAGGTCCTGTTCCAGGGTGTTGGGGGCTTCTGCGGCCGGTCGGACGGGTTCGCGGGCCGGGCCGGGAGGGTTCCGGTGCCGCCGTCCTACACCGGGTGGCGGGGGGCGCGCATCCGCCGTATGGGCGGTATCACGTCGGGCGGGCGCTTAGCCGTGAGCGCGTGTGGCAATACGTATCGGTATGTCGAGCCGCAGCCAGGAGGCTGGAGCATGAGCATCTGGTGGTCTCTCCATTTGCGGCGCGAAGCTGCGAGCGTTCCGCTTGCCCGCCGCCTGTTGATCGGCACGATGGAGACGGCGGGCGTGGACCCGGAGGTCTCCTACGATCTGTCGGTCGCTCTCAGCGAAGCGTGCGCCAACGCGGTGGAGCACGGCGGTGCGGGCATCCCCGGGAGCGCGGTGGGCGGTACGGGCGGGTATCGGGTCACGGCCTATCTGGACGGCGAGAAGTGCCGTATCGAGGTGACCGACTCCGGACCGGGCTTCCCCGGAGCCGGAGTCTCGCGCGGCTGCCCGGCGCCCCGGCCGCCCGCCGCGGAGACGGACGAGCACGGGCGGGGCCTCTGCCTCATCAGGGAACTCGCCGACCACGTCCACCTCGGCAACAAGCCGGGCAGGGGCGGCGCGGTGATCAGCTTCGACAAGATCCTCAAGTGGCGTGAGGACGCGCCGTTGATGACGGCCTGAACCGTATGACGGCGTGGGTGCGGGAATGTGGGGCCCCGCAACGCGGTTGGCAGCAATCATGACAACTAGTAGTCAGACAGCGGCAGATGGCGGCGACCGGCTCAGGAGCCCCGCGCGGATGCGCTCGCTGCGCATCGGCCCCCTCAAGCTGACGTACGTACCCGACGGCATGGTGCAACTGTCGCCCCGCCTGTGGTTCGCCGCGTCCACCGAGGCCGACTGGGCCGCGCACCCCGAATACCTGGACTCCGACGGCTACTTGGTGGCGAGCATCGGCGGCCTCCTCGTCGAGCAGGACGGGGACAGCGCGGGTGCCCTGCTGATCGACGCCGGATTCGGCCCGATGACGATGCCCGCGCAAGAGGGCGCGCGGCTCGGCGCCGTCCGGAGCGGGTCGCTGCTCGACAGCCTCGCCGCGACCGGCCGCCCCCCGGCGGAGATAGGCGCGGTCGCCCTCACCCACCTCCACCCCGACCACGTCGGCTGGGCCTGGCAGGCCGCGCCCGGCGGCGAAGGGCCCGCGCTCGCCGGTGCCGAGTACCTGCTGGCCGAACAGGAGTGGGCCGGACGCCGACACGCCGGTGCGGAGGGGCTCGGCGACGACATCCTCGCGGCTCTCGCACCGCGGGTGCGCACCGTGGCCGACGGCGAGGAGATACGCCCCGGCGTCCGGGCCCGGCTGATCCCCGGGCACACGTCCGGGCACACCGCGTACGTCATCTCCGCCGGTGGACAGCGCGTCATCGCGTTCGGCGACGCGCTGCACTCGCCCGTCCAGGTCGCCCACCCCGAGTGGTCCGCCGCCCCGGACCTGGACCGGGACGCGGCCGCCGAGGCCCGCCGCGCCCTGGTCGCCGAGCTCGCGGAGCCCGGCACCATCGGCTTCGGCATCCACTTCGCGGACGTCCCCTTCGGCACGGTCCACCGGGACGGCGACGGGTACCGCTGGGTGCCTTACCCGGAGGACGCCACGGACTGATCCGTGCGGGTCAGCGCGATCACCGGGATCGTGCGCGGGGCCCGGTCCCGGAACTCCGCGAAGTTCGGGTCCCGTTCGATCTGGCGACGCCACAGCTCGTCGTGCTCGCGAGGGTCGACGGGCGTGGCGCGGGCCTCGTACCGCTCCGTGCCGACCTCGACGACGACCGCGGGGTCGCGCAGGAGATTGTGGTACCAGCCTGGGGCCTTTTCCGAGCCCCCGTTGGAGGCGAAGACGACGAGGCGGCCACTGTCCGGTCGGGGGTCCGGCAGATAGACCGCGGGAGTCGTCCGCGGCAGCCCGCTCTTCGCGCCACGGGTGGTCAGCAGAAGCAGACTCGCCCCTTCGAACGGCCCGCCGACCCGGCCGCCGTTGGCCCGGAACTCCTCGATGACACGGCGGTTGAAGGGGTTGGCGTTGTTGACGCCGTCGTCGATGTCGACGGCATGACTGTCGACGGCCCCGGCACCGACGGTGCCACTCGCGCTGCTCATGGTCAGATCCCCTCCGCGTACCGACTGGTATCCACCCTGAACGATCAAGGAGCCGGGCCTATTTCCCCTCTACGGAGAGGCCGTCTACGGAGGAGCCGTCTACGGAGGAGCCGTCTACGGAGAGGTCGTCCGCGGGTGGCAGTGCCCGGAGCAGTGCCTCGACGGCCGCCCCGTACGCGTGCTCGGCCGGTGTCGAGTAGCCGACGACGAGCCCGTCCCCGGCGGGCATCGTCGCCCGCGGGTGCCGGAACGCGGCGAGGCCGTCGAGCGCGATCCCCTGCCAGGACGCGGCCTTGACCGCGGACGCCTCCGTGCCGGGCGGCAGCCGTAGCACCGCGTGCAGGCCTGCCGCGATGCCGGTGGCCGCGATGTGCGGGGCGTGTTCGGCGAGGGCGGTGACGATACGGTCGCGGCGGCTCCGGTAGCGCTGGCGCATCCGGCGGATGTGGCGGTCGTACTGCCCGGAGGCGATGAAGTCGGCGAGCGTCAGCTGGTCGAGGACGCTCGCCCACGCCTCCCGCTCCCCCTTGGCCGCGAGGACGCCGTCGACGAGGTGCTCCGGAAGGACCATCCAGCCCAGGCGCACCGCGGGGGACAGGCTCTTGCTGACCGAGCCCAGATAGACGACCCGTTCGGGGTCCAGGCCTTGCAGGGCGCCGACCGGCTCGCGGTCGTAACGGAACTCTCCGTCGTAGTCGTCCTCCAGGACCACACCACCGCCGGTACGGGCCCAGTCGACGACCGCCGCGCGCCGGGCGGCCCGCAGCGGACCGCCGGTCGGGAACTGGTGCGCGGGCGTGAGCAGCACGCCGCGTACCCGTAGGCCTCCCGCCAACTCCTCGACGCGGGCGCCCTGTTCGTCCAGGCCCAGCGGCACCGTCCGTACGCCCGAGTCCTCCAGGATCTCCCGGTGGAAGCCGAGGCCGTACGACTCCACGGCGAAGGGCCCGCGCAGCACCCCGCCGCCCGCGCCCCGCGCGCCCCCGAAGAGCAGCCGAAGGCCGTGCGCGAAGCCGGAGCACACCACGATCCGTTCGGGGTCCGTACGCACTCCGCGGGCCCTCGCCAGATAGTCGGCGAGCGCCTGGCGCAGCTCGGTCCTGCCGCGCGGATCGCCGGGGCCGAAGGCCTCGTTGGGCGCGGCGCCCAGTGCGCGACGGGCGGCCGCGAGCCAGGCCGTGCGGGGGAAGGAGGCGGCGTCCGGCGTGCCCTGGCGAAGGTTGTGGGCGGGGGCGGCGGGCCGGGCAGGGGCGGGCCTTCGCGCGCGCCGGGGTGGCGCCCCGGCGGCGGAGGTCCCGGCCGCGACCCGCGTGCCCGAGCCCTGCCGCGCGGTCAGCCAGCCCTCGGCGACCAGTTCGGCGTAGGCGTCGGCGACCGTGTTGCGGGCCAGACCGAGGTCGGCGGCGAGCGAGCGGTAGGGCGGCAGCCGGGTGCCGGGGGCGAGCCTGCCCTCGCGTACGGCGTCCCGCAGCGCACGGATCAGAACGGCGCGGCGACTTCCGGGGCCCGACAGCTCCACATGCAGGTCGCTGCCGATGGGCTCCGCCAGATTGACCCATGATTCCGGCATGAAAATGCACCCTACCCGAGGTCTTTTCCGCCCGTAGATTCATGGTCATGACGAACAACACGAACAACACGAACAACACGAACAGCGCGAACATCCCGCAGACCGCCGCCACCACGACCGTCCAGGCCCACGAGCACGCGCCCCGCCTCGACTTCGCCAAGTCCGCCCCCAAGGCGTTCAAGGCCCTCATAGGCTTCGACGCCGCCGCCCGCGAAGGCCTCGACCCGGTCCTGGTCGAGCTGATCCAGATCCGCGCCTCGCTCCTCAACGGCTGCGCCTACTGCCTCCACATGCACACCTCCGACGCCCGCAAGGCCGGTGAGGACGAGGCGCGGCTGCACATGATCGGCGTGTGGCGCGAGGCCAGGAGCTTCTTCACGGCGAAGGAGCAGGCGGCCCTCGCCCTGACCGAGTCCGTCACGCTCGTCTCCCGTGGCGGCGTGCCGGACGACGTCTACGCCGAGGCGGCCCGCCACTTCGACGCGCCGGAACTGGCCCGCGTCCTCGCCCTGATCTTCACCATCAACACCTGGAACCGCATCGCCCTGAGCACCGCCAAGGTGGCAGGCGAGGACGAGCGCTAGGCCGTGCCCCGCCCAAGCCCGGAAACCCCGAAACCCCGGCAACCCGGCAACCCGGCAACCCGGCAGCCCGGCAACCCGGAAACGCAGAACCGGGCCCCTTCTTAAAGAAGAGGCCCGGTCCGGCAGGAAGCTGCTCAGCCCTTGAGCTGCGCCATCCACGCCTCGACATCGTCGGACGTGCGCGGCAGAGCCGCCGACAGGTTCTTGTTGCCGTCCTCCGTGACGAGGATGTCGTCCTCGATCCGGACGCCGATGCCGCGGTACTCCTCCGGCACGGTCAGGTCGTCCGCCTGGAAGTACAGGCCGGGCTCGACGGTCAGGCACATGCCGGGCTCCAGCGTGCCGTTCACGTACGCCTCGGTGCGCGCGGCGGCGCAGTCGTGGACGTCCATGCCGAGCATGTGGCCGGTGCCGTGCAGGGTCCAGCGGCGTTGCAGACCGAGTTCGAGGACGCGCTCGACCGGGCCCTCGACGAGGCCCCACTCGACGAGCTTCTCGGCGAGCACGCGCTGCGAGGCGTCGTGGAAGTCGCGGAACTTGGCGCCGGGCTTGACGGCCGCGATGCCCGCCTCCTGGGCCTCGTACACGGCGTCGTAGATCTTCTTCTGCAGCTCGGTGTAGCGGCCGTTGATCGGCAGCGTGCGCGTGATGTCCGCGGTGTAGTACGAGTGCGTCTCCACACCGGCGTCGAGCAGCAGCAGCTCGCCGGAGCGCACGGCTCCGTCGTTGCGCACCCAGTGCAGGGTGGTGGCGTGCGGGCCCGCGGCGCAGATCGAGCCGTAGCCGATGTCGTTGCCCTCGACGCGGGCGCGCAGGAAGAACGTGCCCTCGATGTAGCGTTCGCTGGTGGCCTCGGCCTTGTCGAGGACCTTCACGACGTCCTCGAAGCCGCGGGCGGTCGAGTCGCAGGCCTTCTGCAGCTCGCCGATCTCGAAGGCGTCCTTGACCAGCCGGGCCTCGGAGAGGAAGACGCGCAGCTCCTCGTCGCGCTCGGCGGTGACCTTGTCGGTCAGGGCCGCCTCGATGCCGGCGTCGTGGCCGCGCACGACGCGGACGGGCCCGGTGGCCTCGCGCAGCGCGTCGGTGAGCTCGCGCACGTCGGAGGCGGGCAGGCCGTACAGCTTCTCGGCCTCGGTGAGGGAGTTCCGGCGGCCGACCCAGAGCTCGCCCATGCCGTCCAGCCAGAACTCGCCGTTCGCACGGTTGGAGCGCGGCAGCAGGTACACGGTGGCGTCGTGGCCGGTCGCGGTGGGCTCCATGACCAGGACGCCGTCCTCGGTCTGGTTGCCCGTGAGGTACGCGTACTCCACGGAGGCCCGGAAGGCGTACTCGGTGTCGTTCGAACGCGTCTTCAGGTTGCCCGCGGGAACGACGAGACGCTCGCCCGGGAAGCGCGCGGAGAGCGCGGCACGGCGGGCGGCGGTGTGCTCGGCCTGCGCGATCGGCTGCAGGTCGTGCAGCTCGGTGTCGGCCCAGCCGGACTGCATGTTCTCGGCGAGCTCATCGGAAACGCCCGGGTACAGGCCGTTCTTGCGCTGCTTGATCGGCTCTTCTTCGGTCTCGTCCGCACCCGCTGCGGTAGCAGCAATGGGTTCAGCCGGGTTGAGCGCCTCCGACACGATCTGCCTCCTATGTACGACACTGGGCCGTCCTCCATCGTACGGGCGTACGGAAGGGGGCTCAGGGCCGGAAGGCCTCTTACACAGCGTGCCCGGCGCCTCACGAAGAAGCGCGTGCCCGGCGCCTCACAAGGAAGCGCGGAAGAGGTCTCCACGCGCGCGTGCCCGGCGTCTCACTCGAAGCGGGCCGCGAGCACCACCACGTCCTCGTCGCTGTCCGCCGTGTCGAGGCCGTCCGGCAGGACGGTGCGCAGCACGTGGTCGGCGATGGCTCCGGGGTCGTCCCTGACGCTCCTCGGCACGCTCGCCGCCGCCGCGTGCAGCCGCGCGAAGGCCCGGTCCATCGGGTCGCCGGTGCGGTGCAGAAGGCCGTCGGTGTAGAGAAGCACCGTTTCTCCGGGCTCCGGGCTGATCTCCACGCTCGGCGCCTCCCAGCAGGCCAGCATCCCGAGCGGCGCGGACAGGGAGGTCTCCACGAACTCCGTGCGCCGCTCGCCGATGATCAGCGGCGGGCTGTGCCCGGCACCGGCGAGGACGACCTTGCGCAGGGCGGGCTCGCAGTACGCGAAGAGGGCCGTCGCCGAGCGCGCGGGCTCGGTAAGCCGCAGCAGCAGCTCCAGGTCGGAGAGGACGGCGACCGGGTCCTCGCCCTCCATCACGGCGTACGCCCGCAGGGAGGCGCGCAGCCGTCCCATCGCGGCCACGGCGCTGGGCCCCGAGCCGGTCACGGACCCGACCGCGAGTCCGAGCGCCGCGTCGGGCAGCGGCAGCGCGTCGTGCCAGTCGCCGCCGCCGCGCGGGCCCGTGCGGTGCCGGGCGGCGAGCTGCACCCCGGCGATCCGGGGCAGCCGCGAGGGCATGAGCTCCTCGCGCAGGGTGGCGTCGGCCGCGCGGGCGCGGTCCAGCTCGATCAGCCGCGCCACGTGCTCGGTGGCGTGGCGGGTGTAGAGCCCGACGAGGTGGCGGCGGCGCTCGGCCGGTTCGGCGGGCTCGTCGTACAGCCAGACCGCGGCGCCGATCCGGCCCGCCGTCCCAGTGGCCAGGGGCAGGGCGTAGCTCGCGGCGTAGCCGAGGCGGGCGGCCACCTCGCGGTGGCGCGGGTCGAGGCTGTCGTCGGCTAGCAGATCGGGCTGTGCGATCTCGTCCGGCACACCGCCCGGCCGGCCCTCCGCGGCGTCGAGGATCCTGCCGTACGCGGTGGCGTCGCGCGGCACCGTCTCGAGGTGCCCGAGGTCGGCGCGGTCGAGGCCGAGGCCGACGGTGGTGTCGGGGCCGAGCCCGTCGCCGGGCTCCACGACGGCGAGTCCGCGCCGGGCTCCCACCAGTGCGGCACCGGCGCGCAGGAGCTCGTGCAGGGCGTCGTCGAGGGTGGCTGTGCGGGCGATCCGCTCGGTGAGTTCGTGGAGCGTGGTGAGGTCGGAGACCCAGCCCGCGAGGCGGTCCTGGAGCACGGCTCCCGGTGCGCACGGCAGGGAGGTGTCCTGCGGGGGTGCCGTGGCGGGCGTGGCTTGCGCGGTGGGCGCGACAGTGTGGGCCGGTGGCGGAACTGTGGAATCGATTCCGGCCACTTTCGGAAGGTGCGGGGCGTTCATGGCTGACGGCTTTCCGGCCGGTGCGTAATGCTCAATAGCATCGCAAACCCCCATGTCATTCTGCGCCGCTAGCAGTGCCTCCAGATGTACACGCACTGATGAGGGGATGTCCAGCATTGTCCTGCTGGGATTCCTGGTGTCCGAGGGAATTGCGTGACTTGAAAAAGATCTTGAAAAGATGGCTGAAAACAGCGCCGGGTTAGGGCATATTGGGGTCGACTGACGTTGTTCGGTAAAGCGTTGCAGTGGTCGCGCTGGGTACGTACTCAGTGATGGCCAGGGGCAGTTGGGACCCGTCCGGAACCTGACCAAGAACCCGGGCGTCCTAACTCACGACGACCGTGCCCCATCCTCCCGTGGCGGAGGCGGCAAGCAATATCGCGGGACGGCAAACGCCAGGCGCCGCCACCCCACGCCACGTCAACGCTCGGTTCAGAGTGGTTCCCCATGCCGCAGGCTGGGGTCGGATGTGCCAGCTCGTACGTACAGCGAAGAGATCCACACATGGTGTGATGTGGCCCGCAGTCTCCCCGGCTAACGCCGGCGTGCAACGGAAAGGAACGAGCGCTCATGCGCGAGATCCTCGGAAGGCGACGCAGGCTCCTGTCCTGGCGAATCGGAAGAAAGCCCGGCCGGAGCGCCGGACAGCTCGGCGCGGCTCTGACCTTCGCGACCGCATGGCGGTGGCCCGTACTGCCGGGAGTCGCCCTCGACCGGCGCGACGGCAGCCGGTGCGCCTGCCCCGACCCCGACTGCGCGGTACCGGGCGCGCACCCCCTCGACCCCGGCCTCCTCGCCGCCACCACCGACGAGCGGATGGTCCGCTGGTGGTGGACCAACCGACCCGGCGCACCCGTCGTGCTCGCCACCGGGGACAGCGCCCCGTGCGCCGTGAGCCTCCCCGTGGACGCGGGCGTGCGCGCCCTCGCCGCACTCGACGAGGCGGGCATCAGGCTCGGCCCGGTGGTCGCCACCGAAGCCAGGCTCCACATCCTCGTGGCGCCGTACTCCATGGCCCAGTTGGGCGAGCTCCTCTATACGAAGGCCTACGTCCCCGGCTCCTTGCGCTTCCACGGAGAGGGCGGCTATCTCGCGCTGCCGCCCTCCGGGACGGGACAGGGGCAGGTCCGCTGGGAGCGTGCGCCGCTGCCCGGCTCCGCCGCCCCCTGGGTGCCGGACGTCGAAGCGGTGGTGGACGCCGTCGTGGACGCCCTCACTCGTACGGGTGTGAGCGCGCCCGAGTTGTAGGGGAATTGGGCGCGCGGCGACCGGGCCGCGCGCCCACTGTCGTTATCTTCGGCTCATGCAACCCCGCCTGATCGTGCTCCTGGGCGTCGCGGCCCTCACGGTTCTCCTGCCGCTCGCCGGCGCATCCGCGGGGCCGGTGGGCGACGGTGACGCGAAGTCGCCCCTCCCCGCCCCTTCGAACGCCCCTTCGGAGCCGCGTCGGCCGGCGGCGGCAGGACGGGAGCCCTCGTTGCTCGCGGGTCTCGGCGCCACCACCGCCGCCCACTGCGGCCCCGAAGTCTCCTCGCCCGACGGCGTCGAAGCGCAGACGTGCGTCCTGACGCTGGGGCGCGACACCTGGGCGCGTACCTATTACCGCAATGCCACCGGCGAGGAGCTGACCGCCGTACTGACCCTGATGGGACCCGGCGCGCACACCGTGCAGATGCACTGTGCGGTGGGTGCGGGGGACGAACCGGCGACCTGCGAGACTCCGCGCGAGCGGTCGGTGGGCGAAGCGGCGGCGTACTCGGCGGTGGCGGAGTACGCGGCGGGTGAGTCGGGCGGGCTGTTGCTGCGCTCAGGGAGCAACTCCGCGTCACCGCAGGGCAGTTGAGCCCTGAACCGGCTTGCGGGCACGCAAAGGCCCGGTTGCTGGCGACGGGGGATGCACCAGCAACCGGGCTACCTGAACGGTAACAAGAGATCGGCTCTTGGCAAATTCGATCCCAGTTATCCGGACAGGGATTTACTTGCGCCTACGGGTAGTTGTGACAGGAGTCACCCATTCCTCCCCTGCCGCACCGACTGACTGACGCGTCAGTGGTACGGCAGGGCCCGGCACAACCCGCACGACCCCGCACGACCCCGCACGACCCCGCACACTGCTTCAGCTGAGCGTGACCTGGCGGTTGGTGAGGCCACCGCGCGCCCGGCGCTCGTCCGGGGTCAGCGGGGCGTCCGAGGCGAGCGCCGCCGCGAGCCGCTCGGCGAACTCCGCCGCCGGCTTCTCGATGTCCGCGGCGCCGACCTCGCTCGGCAGGTCCCACACGGGCACGGTCAGGCCGTGCGCGCGGAAGGAGCCGACGAGCCGGGTGCCTTCGCCGAGGCTCGACGTACCGGCCGCGTGCAGCCGGGCAAGGGCGTCAAGGAGCTGCTCCTCGGGGTGCGGCATGACCCAGCGCAGGTGGTTCTTGTCCGGCGTCTCGCACCAGTACGCGGCGTCCACGCCGGTCAGCTTCACGGTCGGGATGGCGGCGTCGTTCGCCCGCTCCAGGGAGGCGGAGACCTCCGGCGTCGCGTTCTCCGCGTCCGGCACCCAGAACTCGAAGCCGGCGTGCACGACCGGCTCGAACGTGCCTGCGGGGTCGAGCAGATCCTGTAGCCGCGGGCCGTCGGCGGGGGCGCGGCGGCCCTTCACCGGCGTACCCGGCTCGGCCTCCAGGGCGCGCTGCAGGGTGTCGGCCAGGTCGCGGCTGATGTCGCCGGACGAGGTGTCGTTCTGCAGGCCGAGCAGGACCGAGCCGTCGTCGCGGCGCAGCGCGGGCCAGGCCATCGGCAGCACGGTGGCGAGGGAGACCGAGGGGACGCCCTCGGGGAGCCCGGCCTTGAGGGGCAGCTCGACCGTGGCGGCGGGGACCAGTTCGCGCAGCGCGACCCAGTCGCACTCGCCGGGCAGGCCCTCGAAGGGGCGCTGCACCAGCTCGGTCACCGCGTGGGCGGCGGCCCGGCCGTGACATGCCTTGTACCGGCGGCCCGAGCCGCAGGGGCAGGGCTCACGGGCGCCGACGACAGGCATCTCCCCGTCCTTGAGCTGCGGCTGCTGCGACTTGCCCTTGGTCTGGGGGCGCTTCTTGGCCATCTTGGGTGTCTCCCGGCTACGGCTCTCTTGCGTACGGGCGCGAGCCTAGCCGTTGGCACGGGGGCCGTCGGGACGCGTGCTGGGACGGCTGCCCGTACGCGGGTCGGTGCGCGGCCCGGTCAACGGTCCGGTTCGCGGCCCGGCCGGTCGAGGTCAGTCCAGGTCGTCGAAGGGGTCGGCGAAGGCGAGTTCGGATATCGCGGACGGTGTCGGCGCGGCGACGCGCGTAGCGAAATCCTCGCGATGGTGCCCCGCTTGAAGGATGACCCACACGGTGACCTCGCCGTGCACGTCGTCGCGGACTCCCCAGGTGTCGGAGAGCGCCGTGATGATGTTGAGCCCGCGGCCGCCGTGCGCCGTGACCGACGGAGTGGCCGGGGCCGGGCGGGTCGGTCCGCCGCCGTCCGTCACCTCGACCGTCAGGCGGCCCTGCCGATCGATGTGCCAGGCCGCTCGTACATCACCGTCGCCGACCATGCCGCGGCCCAGCGGCCTGCCGTGCCGACAGGCGTTGCTGAGCAACTCCGACAGGATCAGTACGGCATCGTCGACCACCGAATCCGGGACCCCGCTCATGCGCAGTTGATTGCGCATACGGCGTCTCGCTTCCCCCACGCCCGCAGGGCCATGGGGAACGGCCATGCTCGACGACGTGGGCACCTCCCGTGCCACCACCAACGCCACCCCCGAGACCTCCTTTGCCCCACGCCACGGTGTGGATGCCCCAATGGACTGGACCGGAAACCGGCCAAACCCCGTCCGGTGACGCACTCGTAACGATCGAATACGGACCGAACGCGCCGGTGCACACCCTGTAACCGGAGTTAACGGAGTCCCAGACGATCCAGTTGGGACAGAACCTGCTTGGGGCGGTTGGTGATGATCGCGTCGACACCCAGTTCGGCGCAGAGTTCGACGTCCTCCGGCTCGTCCACTGTCCACACGTGCACCTGGTGTCCCGCGCGTTTCAGCTTGGCCACGTAGCCGGGATGGTTGCGCAGGATCCGCATGCCCGGGCCTGCGATGCGGACGCCCTCGGGAAGGCGTCCGTCACGGTGGCGCGGCGAGACGAACTGCATCAGATAGACGGTCGGCAGCGTCGGCGACGCGGCCCGCACGCGGTGCAGCGAACGGGCGGAGAAGCTCATGACCCGGATCGGCGAGTCGGCCTCGCGGGAGGGGGCGTCCAGACCGAAGCGCTTCAACAGCAGAAACAGCCGCTCCTCGACCTGGCCCGCCCAGCGCGTGGGGTGTTTGGTCTCGATCGCCAGCCGCACCCGGCGCCCCGAAGCATTACTTTCGGCCACCAGCTCAAGGAGCCGCTCCAGGGTCAGGACGGACGTGGCCTCGCCCGCGGAGCCCTCCCAGTCGGGTCCCTCGTCGGCCTCGCCGTGCTGCTTCTTCCAGGACCCGAAGTCCAGGGCGGCGAGATCGGCGAGTTCGAGGGCGGAGACGGCCCCGCGGCCGTTCGACGTACGGTTGACGCGCCGGTCATGGACACACACGAGGTGCCCGTCGGCGGTGAGCCGTACATCGCATTCGAGGGCGTCGGCACCGTCCTCGACCGCCTTCTTGTACGCGGCCAGCGTGTGCTCGGGAGCGTCTTCGGAGGCTCCGCGGTGGGCGACGACCTGGATCTGGTGCTGTCGTGCGAGGGTCACCGCGTCATGGTGCCATCACGGGGTACTCGACGGCTCGCCGGACGGCACCCTCCGGGAGCGCCGGACACACAGGCTCGGCTTATGGTGCCCTGACAGCCCATGGGAAAAGCTGACTGCAGACAGTTGTACGGAGACGACTCGAACAGAGATGACTCGTACAGAGACGACTGACGCACAGTCGGCACCGCCAGGCCGTGACCGAGAACGCACGCAACGACAGCATGGACCGAGGAGAAGAGCTGTGAGCACCGAGAACGAGGGCAACGAGGTACCCAAGGCCCCGTCCGCGCCCCCTGCGCCGGTGGACGCTCCCGCTGTTCCCGCCGACTCCGCTGCCGCGGCTCCGGCTTCGACGGGTGCCATCCCGCCCGCCGGGCAGCCGGGTTACGAGGGGGCGCACTCCGCTCCGGGCCACGCCCCCGAGCACGCGCCCGCCCCGGCCTACGCGGGGGCTCCGCAGGCCCCCCACGAGACCGCTCCCGGGCAGGCCTCGGGGCACGCTCCCGGGCAGGCCCCCGGCGCCGGGAACTGGCCGCCTCCGCCGCCGCCCGCCGTGCCCTCGTACGCCACAGGCGGCGGTTCCGGATCCGGCTGGGGCGCGTCGTACCACCCGCAGGAGCCGAAGCCCGGCGGCCGGCGCGGCGGCCTGGTCGCCGCGGTGCTCGCCGCCGCCCTGATCGCGGGCGGCATCGGCGGCGGCGTCGGCTACTGGGCGGCCGAGCGGAACGACGACGACACGGGTTCCACGACGGTCTCCGCCGCGGACACCCCCGGCGACCTCAAGCGCGAGCCCGGCTCCGTCGCCAAGACCGCCAACGACGCGCTGCCGAGCGTCGTGACCATCGAGGCCCAGAGCGGCGGCGGCGAGGGCGGCACGGGTACCGGCTTCGTCTACGACAAGCAGGGCCACATCCTCACCAACAACCACGTGGTGGCGTCGGCCGCGGAGGGCGGCAAGCTCCAGGTGACGTTCTCGAACGGCAAGAAGTACGCCGCCGAGGTCGTCGGCCGCGCCGAGGGCTATGACGTGGCGGTCATCAAGCTCAAGAACGCGCCCGAGGGCCTGAAGCCGCTCGCCCTCGGCAACTCCGACCGCGTGGCCGTCGGCGACTCGACCATCGCGATCGGCGCGCCCTTCGGCCTGTCGAACACCGTCACCACCGGCATCATCAGCGCCAAGAACCGCCCGGTGACCTCCAGCGACGGCGGCCAGAGCGGCAAGAGCTCGTACATGAGCGCGTTGCAGACCGACGCGTCCATCAACCCCGGCAACTCCGGCGGCCCGCTGCTCGACGCGCGCGGTGCGGTCATCGGCATCAACTCCGCGATCAAGCCCGCCGAGAGCGGCGGCGGTCTCGGCGGCGGCGGTGGCCAGTCCGGCTCCATCGGCCTGGGCTTCGCGATCCCGGTCAACCAGGCCAAGCAGGTGGCCCAGCAACTGATCAAGACCGGTCGGCCGGTCTACCCGGTGATCGGTGCCTCGGTCTCCCTGCAGCAGGAGGGCAGCGGCGCGACCATCAGCCGACAGGGCGCGGGCAATACGGAACCGGTCACCCCGAACGGCCCGGCGGACAAGGCGGGCCTCAAGCCCGGCGACGTCATCACGAAGCTGGACGACATGGCGGTCGACAGCGGCCCGACCCTGATCGGCCAGATCTGGACACACAAGCCGGGCGACACCGTCAAGATCACCTACGAGCGCGACGGCAAGGAGCACACGGTCGACGTGACCCTGGGCCAGCGCAAGGGCGACAGCTGACCCGCTAGTCTTGTCCTCGCGCCGTCCGGATTCCGTTTCCGTGGACGGCGCGGGGTGGGTTGCCCGAGCGGCCTAAGGGAACGGTCTTGAAAACCGTCGTGGTTCACGCCACCGTGGGTTCAAATCCCACACCCACCGCTTGCAGGTCAGCGAAGTAGCAGTTCAGAAGGGTGTCTCTCCATGAGAGGCACCCTTTTTCGTGCAGGCGTGTCTCACCCTGAATCGCGGCTGTCCCGGAGCGCCTCACAAGGTCCCCGATACCGTCGGGAACCTCGTGAGGCGCGGGCCGCGGAGTGAATCAGCAATCGGCCGGGCTGTTCGCCCGCTTGGGCAGGCAGAACATCAGGGCCCACAGCAGGGCGAGAAGGCTGCCGACCCACCACAGCACGGTGATGAACGCGTCGCGGTTGAGCCCGGCGTCGAGCGAGCCGTCAGTGGTGGCGAAGAACACCAGGGCGGTCAGCGCGGTACCGAGGGCGATGCCCAGGTGCATGACGGTGTTGAACAGGCCAGAGGCCGACCCGGCGTCCTCATGCGGGACTCGCGCCAACGACATGTCGGCGAGCGGGCCGCCGACCATGCCGAGGCCGAACCCGACCAGTACCACCGGAGCGGTCATCGCCAGCAGGGTCAAGTCCGCCTGGCCTGCGTCGACCTGGAGCCCGTAGGCAGCCATCGAGGCGAGCGCGACGAGAGCTCCCGCCTGCGGCAGCCGACGGGCGAAGCGCCCGCCGCTCTTCGCCACGATCGTCGCACCGGCCAGCTCTCCGAGGGAGAGCAGCACGAAGGCCAGGGCCGCGTGGAAGGGGCTCATGCCCAGTCCGCGCTGGAGGTAGAGCGTCCAGGTCATGAAGAACAGCCCGCACAGCAGGCCGTGCATCAGCTGCGCGGCCATGCCGCCGGAGAACTGCCGACTCCGGAAGAGGGACAGGGCCACGAGGGGTGCGTTGCCCTGCTTGCGCCGCTGGTGGCGCAGGAAGACGCCGAGGACGAGAACGCCCGCGGCGAGCAGGGCGAAGCACCACAGCGGCCAGTGATGCAGGTGACCCTCGGTGAGCGGGAATACGATCAGGACGATGGCCAGCGCGGACAGCAGCATGCCGGTGAGGTCAAGCCGGTCGGCCTTCTTCACGGTCGACTCGGGGATGAACCTGCGTCCCAGAAGGATCACTGCGAGGCCGACAGGCACGTTGACCAGGAAGATCGGCCGCCAGGACAGCCCGAACAGGTCCGCCTCGGTCAGCAGACCGCCCATCACCGGGCCCAGGACATTGGCGAGCGACATGACGGCCCCGTACAGGCCGAACACCTTGCTGCGGTTCTGCCCCTCGAAGGTGACATGGAGGGTGGCCAGGATCTGCGGGATCATCAGGGCCACTCCCGCGCCCTGGAGCCCGCGGGCGCCGATCAGCACACCTGGCCCGGCGGCAAGGCCGCACAGCAGCGAGGCCGTGGTGAACGCGACGGTGCCGATGAGGAGGATCCTGCGCCGACCGTAGAGGTCGCCGAGGCGTCCGCCGGTGATGAGCCCGACGGCGATGGGCAGTGAATAGCCGGTGGTCAGCCACTGCACCGCGTCCGGTCCGGCGCCGGTCGACTCCTGGATGGCGGGCAGAGCGGTGAGGACGACCGACTGGTCGATCATGTCCATCAGCTCGGCGCCCAGCAGCACCAAGAGGGCGATCCAGGCGGCCAAGCCCATCTTCGACAATCCAGGTGCTGGGCGGGTTGGGGACTGGGTGGTGTTCTGCGGCTCGTTGTCGAGCGCGGAGGAAGACACGACGGGAACTCCTGATCCAAAGGAATCGGGGAGCCCTGCCGAAAGCCGCACCGGGGCCGGAAAACACGGAACCCGGGGCAGACGGCAGAGCTGCACCCGGGGAAAGACAGAAAACTGCGGGGGTGACGCAACTCAGACCAGCGCGACGTCCGCCCCGGACACGTGCGACAAATCAGCACGCGGGGAACGCGGACGACTACATGGCCTGGTTGATAGGACGTCACCTCAAGATCGACGCAGAAGGAACAGGAACTCCGGCGACTGCTGCCGAGACCTCCGGAGCAGAAGCCTGACCATGCTATGACATCTCGGGGCCCTTCGTACAGCGGATTACGAGGGCCCCTGGGATTACGAGGGCCCCTGTCCGACCGACCGCGTGGAACGCGCGAGCGCGCCACCGGAAGGAAGGGCGGTGGCGCGCTCGGCCGGGGCCGTGTGGGGCGGGCTGTGACCCCTTACGGCGTGCTGTGTCCGGTCAGTCGTTGACGCAGGTGTTGCCGAAGGCCGGGTTGAGCAGGCCGATGACGTTGATGGTGTTGCCGCAGACGTTGACCGGGATGTGGATCGGGGCCTGGATGGTGTTGCCCGAGATGACGCCCGGGGAGTTCAGGGCGGCACCCTGAGCGCCGGAGTCGGCGCTGGCGAGGCCGGCGCCACCCATGATGAGGGCACCGGTGCCCAGCACGACTGCGGTGGTCTTCTTCATTGCGGACATGCTTGTTTCTCCTTGAGTACGTGCCAGTCGAAAGGCGCCCCGCCGGGCCACGACGCGACGTCGCTCCGGCAGAGGAGCAGCACACCTGTCGGGCGCCCGCGTGACCAACGCCTGGCCGCGCCCTCGGACACGTTCTTGCCCCCCATTCGGGGCATGCCGCCCTGTCCGGCATGTCCTGTCTGGCATGTCCCGTCAGGCGTGTCCCGTCAGGCGTGCCGCCGAGGCGATCGTCGAGTGAGCCTCGCGCTCGGTGAGGCCGACGCGGAGGGCGGCGTCGGTGAGCTGCGGGGCCAGGGCCTCGCCGATGCCGTTCTCGTAGGCACGGCAGGCCGCCCAGAAGAGGCGGGTGTTGCGCTGGCCCTCGTGCGCCGCGAGCACGAACTGGACAAGGCCCTGGCCGCGTTGGGCCTCCGCAGCGGGGTGCCCGGCCGGGTGGGGCGGTTGGTGGGACGACTGGTGGGACGACCGGTCGGGGGCGTGCGGTGGGGGCGCCAGCAGGCGAAGCAGTGCGGGCGGACAGGGCGCGGGCGGCAGGTGGGCGGTGCCGGGGACGGTGCCGTAGACGCCGTGTTCGGTTCGGGATCCGGGGCCGACGAGGTAGCCGCCCGCGCCCCGGATGTCGATGCCGGGTGCGAGCCGGCCCGCCGAGTTGGGGACCACGGTGCCGACCGGGCCCGCCAGCCAGAGGTGGCGGCCGCCGCTCGGCGTCGTCACGACGACGGTGTCGGGGATCGTGAAGAGGTGGCGCAGGGCCAGTTCGCGCAGGGCCGCCGGAGCGTCCGTACCGGACTTGGTGTCCAGGTCGATGCCGATCAGGTGGTGCGGCGGCAGGCCGCAGGCGATGCCGTAACCGGTGGCCCAGGGGGCGGCGGCGAAGAGTGCCCGGATGCGCTGCGGATCGGTCGACGCGTCGTGGACGCCGTGTCCGAGGCGGCCGCATTCGCCGTGGCAGACGGCCGGGTGGGGATCTTCGTGGTGGGGGGAGCGCAGGGCGGGGAGCTTGGTGCGGGACAGCGGGATGACCGCGAGGCCGCGCTCGGCGGCGGACAGGGCGTGGGCGAGCGCGAGGGTGCCGGCCCGGCGGTCGGGGGTGTTGCCAGGGGTGTTGCGGGCGGTGGCGGGTTCGGCGGCGGGATGTCCGGTGGTCGGATTCCCGGTGGTGGGGTGTCCGGTGGCGGGATTCCCGGTGGCGGGGTGCTCGGCGGCATGGCGGTCGATGGGGGCCATGACTCCATGTTCGTACACACGTTCGAAGAAGGGAAGGGGGGATGGCCCGGAGATGGCGGGGGTGGTGCGCTTTCGGAGGGGCGGCGCCCCCTCGGGCGGGCCTCGGTGTGGAGCCCTGCCGGAACGCTTCGCCCCGTGCGGCGCCTGACGCGAACCGCGGTCCGGCGGGGGTCGCGCGGGATCGGCCCGGGCTCGGCCCGGACTCAGGGGGCGCACGGCGCGTTTATCGGCATGTCATCACGCTTGCGGGGGAATTGAGGCTTCCAGGGTGGTTCGCCGGGGATTCGGTGGGCAACTCTGGAGTCGCGACGCCGCACGGAACGCCAAGACGGTCGGCCAACTGCCTTGGGAAAGCCGCACTTCGGGCACGCCCGGCTGTCAGCCGGTGTGTGCCTCCTGCTCTGGAGGAATTGACATGGCAAGCATCCGTACCGCCCGCATCATCGCCGCCGCTGCTGCCGTACCGCTGGCTGCGGCACTCTTCTCGGGCGTCGCGATGGCCGACAACGGGGCCTTCGCGAACAACGGATCGAATGCGGGCGTAGCGACTGTGAACGGCAGCGGCGTCGGCCACAACAACAGCGGCAACTCGTCCACGACGCAGCAGCAGGCCGTCGGCAACGGCGCCTCCAACCAGAGCAACACCGCCCAGGTGAACGGCTCCGCGTTCACGGCCCTCGACCAGGAGAACGAGAACATCGCGGTCAACTTCACCGAACTCTGGTGAGCCGGTAGCCCCTTGGAGCCGCTCGGGACGACTCCGAGGGGCCTGGTCTGTGGGGTGTGACGTCCTGTGCGGCGGTGCTTCGGCGCCGCCGCACAGGCGTGTTCAGGGGTCGGTCCGGCTCCGGGGGCGGGGTGCGTACGCGCGCGGTCGGGTGGGTGGTCTCTTGATGCGGTGGGCGATCTCTTGACATCGGCACGGTATCTGACGGACAGTCAGAAACCCTTGTCGGTACGAGATGGACACGAGACGGAGAGGCCGCCACCGTGCACCTCGCCCCCACCGAACGCCAGCGCCGACTCCGCGCCGAACTGCGCGCGTATTTCCGTGACGTGATGCCCGATGGGCCGCCCGGCGGGGCGGGTGGCGGAGTGGGCGGAGGAGCGGGCGGTGGGTCGGGCAGGTCGGGTGGGTCGGGCAGGTCGGGTGGGTCGGACGGGTCGGACGGGGCGGACGGGGCGGACGGGGCGGACGGGGCGGACGGGGCGGCTCAGCGTCGCCTGCTGCGGCGCATCGGCGCCGACGGGATGCTCGGCCTCGGCTGGCCCATCGAGTACGGAGGCCAAGGGCGCGGCGCCGACGAGCAGTTCGTCTTCTTCGACGAGGCCTACCGCGCGGGCGCGCCCGTCTCGATGGTCACCCTGAACACCGTCGGACCGACGCTCATGAAGTACGGCACGGAGGAGCAGAAGGCTGCCTTCCTGCCCCGCATCCTCAGCGGTGAGCTCGTCTTCGCGATCGGCTACAGCGAGCCTTCCGCCGGAACGGATCTCGCGTCACTGCGGACCAGGGCGGTGCGCGACACCGGGGGCGGGGGCGGAAATGGGGGCGGGAGCGGGGGCGGTGGCGGGGGCGGCGGCCATGGGGTAGGTCATGGGGGCGGCGGTGACGCCTGGGTGATCGACGGGCAGAAGATCTTCACCTCGAACGCGCAGAACGCCGACTGGATCTGGCTCGCCTGCCGCACCGACCCCGACGCCCCCAAGCACCAGGGCATCTCGATCCTGCTCGTACCGACCGACGACCCCGGCTTCTCCTGGACGCCGATCGAGACGGTGGGCGGCCTGACGACGACGGCGACCTACTACGACGGGATCCGGGTGCCCGCCACCAACCTCGTCGGCGAGGAGAACGGCGGCTGGGGCCTCATCACCAACCAGCTCAACCACGAGCGGGTGGCCCTCGCGGCGATCGGCATGCAGGCGGAGGACTGCTACGCGGCGGCTCTGGACGCCACGCGGACGCCCGATCCGGTGACGGGCGAGCGCCGGATCGACGCGCCGTGGGTGCGGTCGAGGCTGGCCGAGGTGCATGCCAGGTTGGCGGCGACGCGACTGCTCAGCTGGCGTCTGGTGGGCGATGTGGGCGCGGGCGCGTTGACGCCGGGCGACGCGAGCGGCGTGAAGTTCATGGGGACCGAATCGGCCGTGGCGGTGTACCGGATGTGCCAGGAGATCGCCGGAGATGCGGGGCTGGTCCGGGCCGGGTCGCCGGGCGGGTTCGGGGACGGCGAGCTGGAGCGGATGAACAGGGCCGCGCAGATCAACACATTCGGGGGCGGGGTGAGCGAGGTGCAGCGCGAGATCGTCGCGACGATGCGGCTCGGGATGCGGAGGGGGCGGCGGTGACGGATGCGGTGAAGGACGCGGTGACGGACGCGGTGGCCGATGCGGTGAAGGACGCGGTGACGGAAGCAGGGAAGGGCGCGGTGAAGGACATCGCGTACGAGGAGTTGAAGGCGTTCGAGGGCAGGGCGGCGGAGGAGGCGGGGCGCGGCAAGGACCCGGTCAACCGGCCGATGATCAGGCACTGGTGCGAGGCGATGGGCGACATCGGCCCCGCGTACGGGGGCGCGGATCCGGTCGCACCGGCGACGATGCTGCAGGCCTGGACGATGGGCGGCCTCTCCGCGAACGGCGGCCGCTTCCGCGCCCACGACGAGCTGTTCGCGCTGCTCGACGGCGCGGGGTACACCTCGGTGGTCGCCACGGATTGCGAGCAGGAGTATCTGCGGGCACTGCGTCCCGGCGACGAGATCACCTACGACTCCATGATCGAGTCGGTCTCGGAGCGCAAGACGACCAAGCTGGGGACGGGCCACTTCGTCACGACGCGAATGGACGTGCGCGTCGGCGACGACCTCGTCGGGACCCACCGCTTCCGCATCCTCAAGTACGCCCCGGCGAGGCAACGGCCGAAGGGTGAGCGGCTGAAGGACGAGCGGACGAAGGGTGAGCGGCTGAAGGGTGAGCGGCTGAAGGGCGAGCGGCCGAAGAGCGAGCGGCCGAAGGGTGAGCGGCCCCGCCCTGTCGTCAATCGCGACAACGCCGGATTCTGGGCCGGTGTCGCCGATCACCGCCTGCTGATCCAGCGCTGCACCGGTTGCGGCGAACTCCGCTTCCCCTGGCTCCCGGGCTGCAACGCCTGCGGGTTGCCCGAGTGGGACACGGTCGAGGCGAGCGGCGAGGGCACGGTCTATTCGTACGTCGTGATGCACCACCCACCCTTCCCGGCCTTCGACCCGCCCTACGCCGTGGGTCTCGTCGAGCTGGCGGAAGGCGTGCGGATCGTCAGCAACATCACCGGGGTGCCGTACGGCAAGGTGCGCATCGGGATGCCGGTGCGGCTCGAATTCCGGCGAGTAGACGCGGAGTTGGAGCTGCCGATGTTCCGGGCCGTGGACGCGGCGGGAGGTGCGGGCTGACATGGACTTCACGCCTACGGAGGAGCAGGCGGCCGCGCGGGGTCTCGCCGGGGAGATCTTCGCCGACCTGGCCACCCCGGAGCGGCTCGCGGCGGCGGGGACGGGTTCGGACGCCGAGCTATGGAGTTCGCTGTGTGCGGCGGGGCTGCCGGGTGCGGTGGAGGACATCGGGCTGCTCGGCCTCGTGCTGCTCCTGGAGGAGCAGGGGCGGGTCACGGCCCAGGTGCCGTTCGCGGCGAGCTGTGTCTACGGGCTGCTCGCGGTGGCCGTGCACGGCACGTCGGAGCAGCGGGAACGCCTGTTGCCCGCGCTGCGGCGGGGGAGCGCGGTCGCGACGGGGGCGTTGCGGGGCCGGGGCGGGGTCGAGGTGTCCATGGACGCGGCCGAGGTGTCCATGGACGCGGCCGAGGTGTCCATGGACGCGGCCGAGGGGACACCGGACGGGTTGCTGAGCGGCACGGTGCCATGGGTGCCCTGGCTGCGGGACGCGACGCACGTTCTGGTGGCGGCGGGCGACCGGAGCCTGTGGCTGGTGCGGGTGGCCGACGCGCGGGTGGAGCCGGTCGAGCTGACCGCGCCCTGGGCGGCGGGGCGGCTCGTCCTGGACCGGGCCCCCGGGGAGCGCCTCGGCGGTCCCGCCGCGTACGAGGACGTACGGGCCGGCGCCCGCACCGCCTTCGCAGGGCTGCAGGCCGGAGTGTGCGCGGGGGCACTGGCCCGCGCGGTGGCCCACACGAACGAGCGGGAGCAGTTCGGTCGCCCCCTCGCCGCCAAGCAGGGCGTCCAACTGCGCGCCGCCGACGCCCATATGGACACGGAGGCGATCAGAGTCACGGCCTACGAGGCGGCCTGGCGCCGCGACGCAGACCTCCCGTACGCCACGCATGCGCTCACCGCCGCCTGGTGGGCGTCGGAGGCGGGCACCCGCGTCGTGCACGCGGTCCAGCACCTGCACGGCGGCATGGGTGCCGACCTAGACCACCCCGTCCACCGGCACTTCCTGTGGGGACGGCAGCTGGACGCGTATCTGGGCTGCGGCAGCGAGGTCCTGGAGGAGCTGGGCGAGTTGATTGCCAGGGAGAGGTCGACATGACACAGGGCGAAGAGATGGCTCCGCTGGAGATTCCGATCACTCGCACACTGATCGTCTCCGGCGCCATCGCGTCCCGCGACTATCAGGACGTGCACCACGACGCCGAGCTGGCGCGCGCCAAGGGCTCCCCCGACATCTTCATGAACATCCTCACCACGAACGGGCTTGTCGGCCGGTACATCACCGACCACTTCGGCCCCACCGCCGTCCTGTGCAAGGTGGCGATCCGCCTCGGGGCGCCCAACTATCCGGGCGACACGATGGTGTTGACGGGGACCGTCGAGCGGGTCGAGCCCTCGTCTGAGGGCTCTGAGGGCTCTGAGGGCTCTGAGGGCTCCGTGGGCTCCGTGGGCTCCGTGGACTCCGTGGGCGAGACGGTCACCGTCAGGGTCGTCGGGGTCAACGGCATCGGCAACCACGTCACCGGCACGGTCACGGTGACGGTCCCCCCGGCCGTCCCCGCGGGAGGTGCCGCATGAGTGTCCGACGGCGCGACAGTCTCGGCGGCAAGGCCGCGATCGTCGGCATCGGGGCGACGGAGTTCTCCAAGGACTCCGGACGCAGTGAGCTCAAGCTGGCCGTCGAGGCGGTGGGCGCCGCGCTCGACGACGCCGGACTGACCCCCGCCGACGTCGACGGCATGGTCACGTTCACCATGGACACCAACCCGGAGATCACCGTCGCCCAGGCGGCGGGCATCGGCGAGCTGTCCTTCTTCTCCCGCGTCCACTACGGCGGCGGGGCGGCCTGCGCCACCGTCCAGCAGGCGGCGCTCGCGGTGGCGACGGGGGTCGCCGAGGTCGTCGTCTGCTACCGCGCGTTCAACGAACGCTCGGGCCGCAGGTTCGGCTCCGGGGTCCAGCGGCGCGAACCCTCCGCCGAGGGCGCCGCGCTCGGCTGGTCCCTGCCGTACGGCCTGCTCACCCCCGCCTCCTGGGTGGCGATGGCAGCCCAGCGCTACCTCCACGCGTACGGGCTCACGCCGGACGCCTTCGGTCACGTGGCCGTCATGGACAGGAAGTACGCGGCCACCAACCCCGCGGCGTACTTCCACGGCAAACCGATCACGCTGGAGGACCACGCCGCGTCGCGCTGGATCGTCGAGCCGCTGCGTCTCCTGGACTGCTGCCAGGAGACGGACGGCGGCCAGGCGATCGTGGTGACGAGCGTGGAGCGGGCCCGTGACCTGCCCCGCCCGCCCGCCGTCATCGCGGCGGCGGCCCAGGGGGCGGGCCGGGCGCAGGAACAGATGACCAGCTTCTACCGCGACGACCTGAGCGGGCTGCCCGAGATGGGGGTGGTGGCGCGTCAGCTGTGGCGGACCTCGGGGCTGGCTCCGGCCGACATCGACGTCGGGATCCTCTACGACCACTTCACCCCGTTCGTGCTGATGCAGCTGGAGGAGTTCGGGTTCTGCCCGCCCGGTGAGGCCACGGGCTTCGTCGCCGAGGAGCTACTCCCCCTGAACACGCACGGCGGCCAGCTGGGTGAGGCCTATCTGCACGGCATGAACGGCATAGCGGAGGCCGTCCGGCAGGTGCGCGGCACATCCGTGAACCAGATACCCGACGCCGCGCGCATTGTGGTGACGGCGGGCACGGGTGTCCCCACATCGGGGCTGATTCTGGGGGCAGACGGCTGAACGCAGCGCGTGTCCCCGGTCTGTCGCGCGGCTCGGAACGTTCCCTCGCCTTATGCGTCTGAGAAAGCTGATCATTGGACTGGCCCTGGTCCTGACCGCCCTGACCGCGGACCTGTCGGCGTCGCCCCCGGGCGTCGCCGCCGACCACCCCACAGGCACCGCAGGCACCGTAGGCCCTGCGGGCACCGTAGGCACCGCGAGTGGCGCGGCCCGGCCGGGCGCGCAGGCGGCCGCCAAGAGGTCGATCTTCCGAGGCCGTGCCTTCGACACCTGCATCACTCCGTCCACCGACACCATGCGGCGCTGGAAACGGTCCAGCTACGGCGCCGTCGCCACCTACTACGCGGGCCGCGGCCGGGCTTGCAAGAACCAGTCACAGCTGAACCACGGCTGGATGCGCGCGATGAAGAGGATGGGCTGGCGGGTCCTCCCGGTGTACGTGGGCTCGCAGTCGCCGTGCGTCGTCGCGAAGAACAAGAAGCACGTGAGCATCGGACGGAACCCCGCGGGCCGGGGGAGGAACGAGGGACGCGACGCGGTACGCGCGGCGAAGGCCGTCGGCATCCAGCGGCAGAGCCCCCTCTACCTGGACATGGAGGCGTACACCTACCGCAAGAAGAGCTGCGCCAACACCACGCTCTCCTTCATCAGGTCCTGGGACCGCGAGGTGCGCAGGCACGGCTACGTCCCCGGGTTCTACAGCAGCGCCAACGCCGGAGTGCGCCACATGGAGTTGGCGCGGCGGGCCGGCGTGCGGGATCTGCCGTCGGTGATGTGGTTCGCGCGCTGGCACACCAAGCCGTCCCTGTACGGGGAGCCCATGCTGAGCAGCCAGGCATGGCGTCCGGCCCGGCGTATCCACCAGTACGCGGGGAACGTGAAGGAGCGGCACGGCGGGCGCACGCTGACGATCGACCGCAATTACGTGCACGCCCCCGTGGCACGCATCAGCTAGACCGCCCCTGGGTCACCGGCTGGCCCAGCCACCCGCTGGGCCAGCCACCCGCTGGGCCAGTCGCTGCTCGGGGACAGGATGCGCCGGGGCGGCTCTCGGGGGTGAACCCTCAGAGGGGCGCTCCGCCGCCTCCACCTGTAGGAGGTGGGGGCAACCCCACTCGTACAACCTGAGGCGGACACCGCTTCGGGACCTGCGGCCGATCCGCAGAAGTAGGGGGCGCTTCTAGCGTGGAGCCATGACCGCATCCATGGTGTCCGTGTGCACCAGCGCATCGCAGGCCGCGACGCGGCGCCCAGGTCCGACACGGGCCAACGGGCCCAACTCGTACCCGTCGTTCGCATCCTACGTACGGGCACGCCAGTCCGTGCTGCTGCGCACCGCCCGCTCGCTGACCGCGAATCCGAGCGATGCCGAGGACCTGCTGCAGACCGCGCTCACCAAGACGTATGTCGCGTGGGACCGGATCGAGGACCACCGTGCGCTCGACGGCTATGTGCGCCGGGCGCTGCTGAACACGCGTACGTCGCAGTGGCGCAAGCGGAAGGTCGACGAGTTCGCGTGCGACGAGCTGCCGGAGCCCGAGGTGGCGCCGGCCGGGGACCCGGCCGAGCAGCAGGTGCTCCGTGACGCGATGTGGCGCGCGATCATGAAGCTGCCGGCCCGGCAGCGGGCGATGGTCGTCCTCAGGTATTACGAGGACCTCAGCGAGGCGCAGACCGCCGAGGTGCTCGGAGTGTCCATCGGCACGGTCAAGAGCGCGGTGTCGCGTGCGCTCGGCAAGCTCCGTGAGGACCCGGAGCTCACGCCCGTCCGCTGAACTTGAGGGCAGATGGAACGCGGCCGGAACACGGCTGGAACGGGCCCGATGATCGATCATCCCCTGGAGTAGTGACATACCAAGCGGTATGCGCGCAGAATCAGCGCAGCCCTTACTGCCGCGTAGGCGATGTCGCCCCAGGAGGACGCCGTGCTGAGCACGATGCAGGACGTACCGCTGACCGTCACCCGCATCCTCCGGCACGGCATGACCGTGCACGGAACATCGCAGGTCACGACCTGGACCGGCGAGGGTGCCCCGCAGCGGCGCAATTTCCGCGAGCTCGGTGAGCGCACGGCCCAGCTCGCCCACGCCCTGCGCGAGGAGCTCGGCGTCACGGACGACGAGCGCGTCGCCACCTTCATGTGGAACAACGCCGAACACGTCGAGGCCTACTTCGCGGTGCCCTGTATGGGCGCCATCCTGCACACCCTCAATCTGCGGCTGCCCGCGGACCAGCTGACGTGGATCGTCAACCACGCGGCCGACCGCGTCATCATCGTCAACGGCTCCCTCCTCGGCCTCCTCGCGCCGCTCCTTCCGCAGCTGACGACCGTCGAACACCTGGTGGTCTCGGGCCCCGGCGACCGCTCCCTGCTTGCGGACGCCCGCGTCCAGGTGCACGAGTACGAGCAGCTCATCGCCGACAGGCCCACCGCCTACGACTGGCCCGAGCTGGACGAGCGCGCCGCGGCCGCCATGTGCTACACCTCCGGCACCACCGGCGAACCCAAGGGCGTCGTCTACTCCCACCGCTCCATCTACCTCCACTCCATGCAGGTCAACATGGCGCAGTCGATGGGCCTCACGGACGCCGACCTCTCACTCGTCGTCGTCCCGCAGTTCCACGTCAACGCCTGGGGCCTGCCCCACGCCACCTTCATGACCGGCGTGAACATGCTGATGCCGGACCGCTTCCTGCAGCCCGCCCCGCTCGCCGAGATGATCGAGGCGGAGCGTCCCACTCACGCGGCCGCCGTGCCCACCATCTGGCAGGGCCTGCTCGCCGAGCTCACCGCGAAGCCGCGCGACGTCAGCTCGCTCGGCCAGGTCACCATCGGCGGTTCGGCCTGTCCGCCCGCCCTGATGGAGGCCTTCGACCGCCTCGGCATGCGGGTCTGCCACGCCTGGGGCATGACGGAGACGTCCCCGCTCGGCACCGTCGCCCGCCCGCCGGCCCACGCCGTCGGCACCGACGAGGAGTTCGGCTACCGGCTCACGCAGGGCCGGTTCCCCGCCTCGGTCGAGGCCAGGCTGGTCGGCCCCGGCGGCGAACACCTGCCGTGGGACGGCGAGTCGGCCGGTGAGCTCGAGGTGCGCGGCCCCTGGATCGCGGGCTCCTACTTCGGTGGTGCGGGCGGCGAAGCCCTCAGGCCCGAGGACAAGTTCAGCGAGGACGGCTGGCTGAAGACGGGCGACGTCGGCGTGATCACCGCGGACGGTTTCCTGACCCTCACCGACCGGGCCAAGGACGTCATCAAGTCGGGCGGCGAGTGGATCTCGTCGGTCGACCTGGAGAACGCCCTCATGGCGCACCCGGACGTCGCCGAGGCCGCGGTCGTGGCCGTCCCCGACGAGAAGTGGGGCGAACGCCCGCTCGCCACGGTCGTGCTGAAGGAGAACGCGACCGCCGACTACGCCACCCTCCGCGACTTCCTCGCCGGCACCATCGCCAAGTGGCAGCTCCCCGAGCGCTGGGCGATCATTCCCGCGGTCCCGAAGACCAGCGTCGGCAAGTTCGACAAGAAGGTGCTGCGCAGGCAGTACGCGGATGGCGAGCTGGACGTCACGAAGCTCTGACGCGTCCCCGCCGGGACGGTATCGCCGCCGTCGCCCAGCCGAGCGCGAGCCAGAGGCCGGAGACCGCGCACACGCCCGCCCACCCCCAGTGGGTGAACGCGGTGCCCGCGAAGGCCGATGCCAGCGCGCCGCCCGCGAAACCGGCCACCACATAGGCGGTGTTGGCGACCGCCGGGGTGGAGGTGGTCGTCAGCGCCAGGGTCTGGTTGGCGATGTGGCTTGCGACCAGCGCCATGTGCAGGACGATCGCCGCCGCGCACAGGGCCCACAGGGCGCCGCCGCCCAGCCAGAAGAGCGGCACGGAGACGGCGGCGGCGCCGTACGCGTACGAGACGACCTTGGCCGCGCCGAAACGGTCGACGAGGCCGCCCGCGAGCGGCGCCACGACGGCGGCCGCGAGGCCGAAGAGCCCGAAGAGGCCCGCGGTGGCGGTCGTCATGCCGTACCCGTCGTCGCCGCTCTCGGTGAGCAGCAGGGCCAGAGACGTCCACAGCGCGCTCCACGCCCCGTACATCCCGGCCTGACGGATGCAGGCCCGCCGCAGGTCGGCGGAGCTGCGCACCACGCCGGGCAGTCGGGCGAGACCGGCGAAGAGCGGGCCCGTCCGGCGGCGGTGCTCGGCGGGCAGCACGGCGGCGGAGGCCAGACCGAGCAGCGCGGTGAGGACGGCGGCGCCCACGAAGACGTACCGCCAGCCGAAGGCCTGGCCGACGACGGCGCCGAGCACGCGGGCGGCGACGACCCCCGTGAAGAGACCGGCTATGACCGCCGCGACATGGCTGGCCCGCCGGTGCGCGGGCGCCCGCTCGGCGACCAGCGGCACGAGCAGCTGTGGCACGACCGTCGCCGCGGAGGCCACCAGGACGGCGGCGGCGAGCACGGTGGGCCCCGAGGCGGCCGCGCCCGAAGCGAGCGCCACCGCCGCGACGAGGGAGAGCACGGCGACGATCCTGCGGCGGTTCACCCTGTCACCGAGCGGGGCGAAGAAGAGCAGTCCTGCCGCGTATCCGAACTGGGCCACTGACGCGATCCACGCGACCGCCGACGGGGTGGACCCGAAGTCGTGGGCGATCAGGGGGAGCAGCGGCGCGGCCAGATAGATGTTGGCGGCCGTCACCGCGGTGCAGACCGCGATGAGCCCGAGGAAGACGCCGTGCGGGACGGGAAGGGGGTGCGGGGCGGCACCCGCCGCGTTCGCCGCATCGGCGGCCTCCCGAGCGGGCGTGGACGTAGACGTGGCTGCGGGTATGGATGTGGACGTAGATGTGGGGAGGGCCGGGGACGTTGGTCGTGCTGAAGGCATGAGCGGGCTGTGCTCCTTGGCGTCTCCGCGACGAATGTGGCGATCACATGCGGCAATCAACTGCGGCGAGCAAATATGGCAACCAACTGGTTGGTTGGAAAAAGTCTGCGCCTGCGTGAGCCGCCCTGTCAAGCAACCAACCAGTTGGTTACCCGAACGGGGTGGCCTACCCTGTGCGCATGGCAGTGAGAGACCCCGAGGCCACCAAGGCGCGGATCTTCGAAGCGGCAGTCGCCGAGTTCGCCCGGTACGGCATCGCGGGCGCCCGTATCGATCGCATCGCGAGTCAGGCGAAAGCCAACAAGCAGCTCATCTATGCCTATTTCGGCAACAAGGCGGAGCTGTTCACGCAGGTCCTCGAGGCGCGCATGCTGGAGATGGCCGTCGCCAACCCCGTCGACGCCGACGACATGGACGGCTGGATGGACCGGCTGATGGATTACCACGCCGCCCATCCCGAGCTGCTGCGCCTGCTCTTCTGGGAGGGCATCGAGTACGGCACGGACGAGCTCCCCGACGAGCGGGAGCGTCGCGACCACTACGACAGCAAGGTCGCCGTCCTCGCCGACGCCCAGGCCCGTGGCGTCATCGGCGACGAGATCCCCGCGGCCCATCTGCTCTTCATGGTGGTCGCGCTGGCAGGCTGGTCGACGGCCGTGCCGCAGATGCGGCGGATCATCATCGGTGACGAGGACGCAGACCGGGAGCGGTTGCGCACCTCCATCAAGGCGGCGGTTCGGCGCCTGACGGCCTGAACCGGTAGCTCCGCTCATTCGCGTCGCTCATTGGCGTCGCTAATGCGCGTCGCTAATTCGTGCCGATCTTCGCCAGCAGGTCCACGATCCGGCCCTGCACCTCACTGCTGGTGGAGCGCTCCGCCAGGAACAGCACGGTCTCGCCCGCCGCGAGCTTCGGCAGCTCCGTCTCGTCGACGGCGGCGGTGTAGACGACCAGCGGCGTGCGGTTCAACTGGCCGTTCGCGCGCAGCCAGTCGACGATCCCGGCCCTGCGGCGGCGCACCTGAAGCAGGTCCATCACCACGAGGTTCGGCCGCATCTGGGCCGCGAGCGTCACCGCGTCCGCGTCGCTCTCGGCCCGCGCGACCTGCATGCCACGCCGCTCCAGCGTGGTGGTCAGGGCGAGCGCGATCTCCTCGTGCTCCTCGATGAGGAGGACCCGCGGCGGGTGCTGCTCGCTGTCGCGCGGTGCGAGGGCCTTCAGGAGTACGGCGGGGTCGGCGCCGTACGCCGCCTCGCGCGTCGCCTGGCCGAGGCCCGCCGTCACGAGCACCGGCACTTCGGCGGCCACGGCGGCCTGACGCAGCGACTGCAGCGCCGTGCGCGTGATCGGACCGGTCAGCGGGTCGACGAAGAGCGCCGCGGGGAACGCCGCGATCTGCGCGTCGACCTCCTCCCGCGAGTGCACGATCACCGGGCGGTAGCCGCGGTCGCTCAGCGCCTGCTGCGTGGTGACGTCGGGCGCGGGCCACACCAGGAGACGGCGCGGGTTGTCGAGCGGCTCGGGCGGCAGCTCGTCGTCCATCGGCTGGGGCTGAGGCCGGTTCGCGACCTCGACGGCGCCGCCGGGGCCGTCCAGCGGCTCCGGGCCCTCGTCGGCGTCCTCGTCCGGGGCGCCGATCGCGTACGAACGTCCGGCGCCCTCGGTGGTGGAGCCGATACGGGACTGGGGGTGCGCCGGAGCGTGCGGCTGGGGCTGGGGCTGGGGCTGGGGCTGGGGCTGTGGCTGCGGGTGCGGGTGCGGGCGCGGGCGCGCCGAGGTCTCGGAACGCTCTTCGGCCGCCGGGTCAGGGGGCGTGCCGAGCCGACGCCTGCGCCCGGAGCCGCCGAGCGTGTGCGATGGCGACTGCGCGGCGCCCGTCTGTGTCGGTTGCGGCGAGGCGGGGGCCTCCGGCACCGGCATCGGTCCCGCCGTCGCGGCCGCCTGCCCGGACTGCGGTGCCTGGGGCGGCAGTGGGGGCTGCGGAGGCTGCGGGGGCTGGGGCGACTGGGAGATGCGGGCGTTGCGCGGCGGCTGCTGCTGACCCTTACCGGGTACCGCGGCACCGGCCTGCTGACCGGCCTGTTGACCGCCCTGCTGACCGCCCTGCTGACCGGACTGTGAACCGCCTCGCTGCTCGCCGATCTGCTGGCCGAACGGCACGCCCTGCCCGAGGGTGCGCACGCTGATCGAGCGCCCCTGTGTCGCATTGGGGTCCCCGGCCGGGGTCTCGGCGGGCAACGGCTGGGCCGCCCGGGTCGCGCCCTGGGCGGGCACGCCACCGGGCGGAGTGGTGCCGTCGGGCCACGGCTGCGGCGCGGGCAGCGGGCCGGGACCGGCGCCCCGTCCGCCCTGCTGGGGCAGCGACTGGGGCAGCGACTGGGGCAGCGACTGGGGCTGCGCCTTCTTCGGCCCCTGGGCACCCTCAGCAGCAGTCTCCCCAGCAGGAGCCCCCTGTCCAGGCACCCCAGGCACAGGCACCCCAGGCGCCGACGTCTGGCGGGAGCGGCGGCCCGTCGGGGCCTGCGTCGGATGGGGCTGCGGCGGTGTGTGGTCGTCGTCCTCGCGGCGCGTGGCCGCCGCGTGCTGGCCGGTGACCTCCTGCGCGGCGGCGTACTCCTGACCCGCCGCGTGCCCCGCGGGGGCGTACCCCGCGACGTCCTGGCCCGGCGTGCGGTCGGCCGCGGCGGGCGGCAGCGCGAAGACGCGCCCGCTGTTCGCCTCCTCCGCCTCGGCACGCTCCTTGGCGGCGGCCAGCGCCCGGCGCGCCCGCCGCCCCGTGGGCCGCGCACCCGCGTCGCCGTGTCCGGCCCCGGCCTCGAAGGCGGCGAGCTCGACCCCCGTGCCAACGCCGGACGCGCTGCCCGAACCGGACGGCCCCGAAGCAAGGGCGGGCAGCGCGTGCTGCTCACCGGCCCGCCGCGCGCGGCGCCCGGTCCCCCCTTCCGCGACGGGCACACCCTGCGGCGGCACCGTCTCGCCCAAAGCGGCGGACCCGGCCGCGTGTTCGGCCGCCGTCATCACGGCGCCTTCCGCACCCTCCGCGCCCTCTGCGGCACTCGGCCGCCCACGACGCCGTCCCGTACCGCCGGAAGCGCCACCGAACGCGCCACCGGACGTCTCCGAAGCCTGCGCCCCCGCACCGGGGCCGCTCGCCGGACCGCCCACCGGGGGACCGGCCACCGTGGGACCGGCCACCGGATCGGCGGTCACCGACCCACCGAACGTCTCCGGAGAGGCCTCCGGCGCGCGCCGTCCCCTGCGTCGCCCCGTACCGGTCGGAGACGCGGCAGCGCCACCCTCCGTACCACTGACGGAAGATCCGGAGGAGGCGGAGGAGGCGGAAGAGGCGGAGGAGTCCGCGGCTTCCGGAACACCGCTCTCCAGGAAGGAGTCCACCGAGGGACGCCGAGCCCGCCGACGCCCGCCACCCAAGGTGGCCGACGCCTGCTCAGGCACCATGACTGAACTGCCGGGAACGGGCGAAAGCGCCATCTCCGTAGAGACCGCCCCGGAACCACCACTCTCCGTAGAGGCCGCCCTGGAGCCCTCCCTCGACCCCATCGGTACTTCGAGGACGTACGCACTGCCGCCCATACCCGGCACCTCATGCGTCTGCAGCACGCCTCCGTGCGCTCGCACGATGCCCCGCACGATCGGCTCGTGCACCGGGTCTCCCCCGGCGTACGGCCCCCGCACCTCGATGCGGACGACCTCGCCGCGCTGGGCCGCGGCCACCACGATGGTCGAGTCGACGTAGCCGGCCGTCGCGGCGGTGCCGACTCCCGCGCGGGCGTTGCCGGTCGCGTCGATGCCCGCCACGTCCGCGACGAGATGCGCGAGCGCCGTGGCGAGCCGTTCCGCGTCGACCGTGAGCTCTATCGGCGGCGCGTGCACGGCGAACTGCGCGCGTCCGGGGCCGATCAGCTCGACCGCGCGCTCCACACCGGCGGCGACGACCGCGTCGAGCATGACCGTCGTACGGGAAAGCCGGTCGTCGCCCGCGTCGAGGCGCTGGAAGCCGAGGACGTTGTCGACGAGCGTGGTCATCCGGGCGTATCCGGCGGACAGGTGGTGCAGGACCTGGTTGGCCTCGGGCCACAGCTGGCCCGCGTCGTCCGAGGCGAGCGCGGCCAGTTCGCGGCGCAGCTCGTCGAGGGGCCCGCGCAGGGACGAGCCGAGGACGGCGAGGAGCTGTTCGTGGCGCGCGGCCAGGGACTCGTACCGCCCCTTCTCGCGCTCGGCCAGCTCTTCGAAGCGGTCCTTCTCGCGCTCGGCGAGCGCCGCGTACCGCTCCTGCTCGGCGGCGAGTTCCTCGGCCCGCTGCTCCTCGGCCGCCTTGATCTCCGCGGCGCGCTCCTCGGCGGCGGCGGCGAGCTCCTCCTCGTGCCGGGCGAGGGCCGCCTCGTACTTCTCGTTCAGCTCGTCGTAGGGCCTGCGGTCGGTGAAGGTCATCACCGCGCCGACCAACTGGTCCCCGTCGCGCACGGGCGAGGTCGTGAGGTCGACGGGCACCTTGGCGCCGCTCTTGGACCACAGGACCTGTCCGCGCACCCGGTGCTTGCGCCCCGAGCGCAGCGTGTCGGCGAGCGGGGACTCTTCGTAGGGGAAGGGCTCGCCGTCGGAGCGCGAGTGCAGGACCAACGGGTGCAGTTCCTGCCCGCCGAGGTCGCTGGCCCGGAAACCCAGTATCTGGGCGGCCGCCGGATTGACGAGGACGACCCGTCCGTCGGTGTCCGTCCCGACGACGCCCTCGGCCGCGGCGCGCAGGATCATCTCGGTCTGCCGCTGTGAGCGCGCGAGTTCGGCCTCGGTGTCCACGGTGCCCGAAAGATCCCGTACGACGAGCATCAGCAGTTCGTCGCCGGTGTACCCATGGGCGTCGTACGCGGCCCTGCTGTCCTCCAGCGGGGAGCTGGTGACCTCGACGGGGAACTCGATGCCGTCCGTGCGCCGGGCGGTCATCCGCGTGGGCTTGGTGCGCCCGCGCTCGTCGATGGTGTCCGGGCGGCGCATGGAGCCGGGGATGAGCCGGGAGTCGAACCCCGGGAGCAGATCGAGCAGACCGCGCCCCACGAGCGCGGTGCCGGGTGCCTCGAACGCCTCAAGGGCGATGGCGTTGGCGTTCACGACCGTGCCGTTGGCGTTGACGAGCACCAGCGCGTCCGGAAGCGCGTCGAGTATGGCTGCGAGGCGAGCAGCGCCTCGGGATGGCCTGCTGCTCACGACGACGCTTCCTCCCTGATTACCGCTTCTTGCCGACTCGCTCAGGCCATCTTGCCCGTCGGCCCGTGGCGTGTCACGGGAGGGAGTCTACGGGGAGTGGTTGTGGGCGCGACGCCGGATGAGAGGGAGGTCGCACGCAGAACCTGTGAGTTTTCCGTACCGCCTGGTCACGGCGAGGTCGCGGGCAGCACCGGCACGAGACCGTTCCACCGCCCGATCTCGCAGCCGTCGCTGCGGCTGTACCGCGCGTCGACGGGCCGTCCCTGCCACGTTCCCGTGATGTGCGCGGTGGCGGGTCCGCCGTACTGCATCGTGCACATCGCGTCGCGCGGCACGGGTGCGAACGGGTCCTTGCCGTAGACCGTGACTTCTTGGAGCCGCCTGCACGCCTCGGCCGCGTTCGGGTGCGTGCCGCCCGTCGGGTGGCAGTTCAGTACGTACCTCCCGTCGCTCTCGCCGCCCGAGTCGGCGACCGTCACGGTGAGCCGGTCGGTCGGGGTGGGGGCGGGCGCGGTGGCGTGGGCGGTGGTGGGGAGGGCGGACAGTGCGGCGGCTGAGGCGACGGCGGTGAGGGCGAGACGACGCAACATTTCGGGCTCCATGGAGAAGACGGAGAAGACGGAGAAGACGGAGAAGACGGAGAAGACGGAGAAGAACGACGGTGACCGTTCTGGGACGGGTGGTGGCTCTACCGCTCTAACGCCGTACGCCGCCCGACGTTGCGGTGGCGCGGCCATGGCGCGGCGATGGCGCGTATCGCTTTGCCCTGCGGACCGCGTGACTAGTACCGTAGGGGCCGCGATTGGTGACGAGCCGCCCGGCTGTGTCATCATCTGCACGCACCCCGCGCTCGCGCAGGTGTGCAAGCTGGAGGCGTCGCCTAGTCCGGTCTATGGCGCCGCACTGCTAATGCGGTTTGGGACTTAAATCCCATCGAGGGTTCAAATCCCTCCGCCTCCGCAGCTCGACCTGGAGCCCCGGTCCACTGGACCGGGGCTCCGGTGCGTTTTCGCAGCTCACAAGGGGTCCACCGAACGGATTTCACATGGCGGCGGCAGTCATGTAATGTTCTTCCTGTCGCCGCGAACGGGCCGAAGAGCCGGGAAGCGAAGACGAGAACAAAAGAAAAATCAAGCACTCGTAGCTTAACGGATAGAGCATCTGACTACGGATCAGAAGGTTGCAGGTTCGAATCCTGCCGAGTGCACAGCAGACCAGAGGCCCTGTGGAGCAATCCACAGGGCCTCTGGCTTTTGCGTTGACGGCAGAGACTGACAGCAACTGTCGAGTTGCCGATCTTGTGTCGCCAGCCAGCCATGGTCCCCGCGATGTGCCCGTGGTCTGGGAAAAAGGTCCCTGCCTCCGAGGAGTGGCGTGGTCCTGGTGCCGCATCAGCCAATGTTCGCCCTGATGCGATCCCCACCCGTCGACCGGTAGGCGTCAACTGCCACAGTTGGGGGATGAACGGTGACTTCTTGGTCCGGCACCATCACCAGTTGACCGCGTGGCTGAGGGATGGAGACGCGGAAAGCCTCGACGCATTCCTGGGCGCACACCACGACACCTTCGTGCTCGTGACGACAGATGGAGCGATCCTCGACCTTGCGACGCTGCGAGGATCCCTGCGCAGTGCGGGCGCCAGCCAGCCTGGATTGTCGATCGAGGTCGAGGAGATCACCAGCGTCACCCCCGAGGTGTACCGGTTCCTGGAGCGCCACAGCGTGGACGGCGTCGTCGTGGGCGTGCGGGTGGTGACGGCCGTGATGGGGGACGGGTTGCTGCTCAGTGTGCAGGAGACCGCGCGCCGGTAAGGGCAGACGTTGCCTGATGCGGCACCAGCTCAGATTGACGGCAGCTCTGTTCGAACCCTGCCGAGTCGCACACAGCCACAGCCAAGAGGCCCCCGGGAGATGATCCGGGGGCCTCTTGCGTTGTCCGTGCACAAGGGAACTCGGCAGAGATCGGAGTCACCGGAGTGGAGTGGCGTTGCGTGGGGCTCGGGTGGCCGGGTGGGAAGCCTGTGCTGCGGTGGGCCGGGGGCCGGGAGAGTGTCCTCGTGTACGGGACGGACATCGGGTTCCGGGCCGTCGGCGAGCGGCGGTGCGTGGGGGCCCGCGAGAATCCGTGTCCGCTGCGGTCCGTCGTGCCGGGGCGGGCCACGCAGGCGCGCTGCCCGGAGTGCGCGCGGCTCGACCGGGCGTTCTCGGTGGCGGCGGACGGCGTGCCCGACGATCCGCGTACGTACCGGGTATATCTGGCGTGGTTCGGGCCCGGCCTGGTCAAGGTCGGGATCACGGCGGAGCAGCGGGGCGGCGCGCGGCTCCTGGAGCAGGGGGCGGTGGCGTTCTGCTGGTTGGGTCGGGGGCCGTTGATGGCGGCGCGGCGTACGGAGGAGCTGCTGCGGGCGGCGCTCGGGGTGCCGGACCGGGTGCCGTACGCGCGCAAGCGGGAGGTGCGCGGGGCGCTGCCCGGGTCGGCGGAGCGGGCGCGGGAGCTGGCGGAGCTGTACGAGCGGGCCGCGGGGCTCGACGGGTGGGCCGAGGCGTTGGAGCGGGTGGCGTTCGAGGCCGTCGACCACGCGGAGGCGTTCGGCATCGCGTCGGGCGGTGGCGCGTCGGGCGGCATCGAGTCTGGCGGCATCGAGTCTGGCGGCGGAGCGTCGGACGCGGTGGTGCGGGAGCTGGTCGACGGTGGGGTGGTCGCGGGGCGCCTTGTCGCGGCGGCCGGGCCTGATCTGCATCTGGCGCTCGCGGACGGGAGCGTGCTGGTGGTCGACGCGCGGATGCTCGTGGGGTGGGAGTTGGTGGCGGCCGGCGCGGGTGAGGGCGTGACCGTGCCGGTCCGGGCCGTGGTGGCCGGGGGCGAAGGGGGCGGCGGGCGTGGCGGGCGTGACGGTGTCGAGCAGGACGGGCTCTTCTGACAGACAGGACGGGCTCTTCTGACAGATAGGACAGGCTCTTCTGACAGATAGGTGCTGCCCCGCCGTGCCGTGGGTCCCGTTCGCTGACCGAATGGTCAAGTCTGCGCGACCGTTGGGCAAGATACGGCGATCAGGGGTGGACGCGGATGTGATGCCGGGCCGAGTGTGGCGACATGAGTGATCACACGACAAGACCTGTCGGGCCCTTCGAACCGCCTTACTACGCCGTCGTCTTCTCCTCCGTGCGCACCGAGGGGGATCAGGGGTACGGAGAGACCGCCGACCGGATGGACGAGCTGGTCGCGAAGGTGCCGGGGTTCCTCGGCACCGAATCGGCCCGGACCCCGGGAGGCCTCGGCATCACCGTCTCGTACTTCCGTGACGAGGACGCCATCAAGGCCTGGCGGAGCGATCTGGAGCACCGTGCGGCACAGCGGCGCGGACGCGAGGACTGGTACGAGTCGTACGTCCTGCACGTCGCCAAGGTCGAGAGGAGCCACGGTTTTGAGCGGGAGTAGCGGGAGTAGCGGGAGTAGCGGGGGTAGCGAGAGCAACGCGAGTGGCGGGAGTGGCGACGGGGGCGGTGGTGTCGAGGCCGACGCGGTGCGGCGGATCTGGCAGCGGGTCGGGGTGCCCGGACTCATCGACGTACACACGCACTTCATGCCGGAGCGGGTGCTCGACAAGGTCTGGGCGTACTTCGACTCCTACGCCACGACGGGCGAGGTGGAGTGGCCCATCACCTACCGGCACGAGGAGGAGCGGCGGGTCGCGCTGCTCGGGGAGTTCGGGGTGCGGGCCTTCACCTCGATGCTCTATCCGCACAAGGCGGGCATGGCGGAGTGGCTCAACGGCTGGGCCGTGGACTTCGCGCGGCGCACGCCCGGGTGCCTGCACACCTCGACGTTCTTCCCGGAGCCGGGCGTGGACAGGTATGTGCGGGAGGCTGTCGAGGCGGGCGCCCGGGTCTTCAAGTCGCATGTGCAGGTGGGGGGTTACGACCCCAACGATCCGCTGCTCGAACCCGTGTGGGGCCTGCTCGCCGAGGCCGGTGTGCCGGTGGTCGTGCACTGCGGTTCCGGGCCCGAGCCCGGCAAGCACACCGGGCCTGAGCCGATCGCCCGGCTGCTCTCGCGCCATCCGCGGCTGCCGCTCGTCGTCGCACACATGGGCATGCCCGAGTACGCCGAGTTCTTCTCCCTCGCGGAGCGGTACGAGGAGGTGCGCCTCGACACGACCATGGCGTTCACCGACTTCAGCGAGGCGCTGATGCCGTTCCCGAAGGAGGAGTCGGGGAGGCTGGCGGACCTGGGCGAAAAGGTGCTGCTCGGCAGCGATTTCCCCAACATCCCCTACTCCTACCTGCATCAACTGCAGGCGCTCGAACGGCTTGGGCTCGGCGACGCCTGGCTGCGGGGCGTCCTGTACGGGAATGCCGCGCGGGTCTTCGCCGTCGGCTGAGTCACCGATTCGCCATCTGCTGAGCCACAGAGGGGCGGCGGCCGGGGGCACGGGGTTTCTCAGGGAATTCACAGGTACGCGCAAGAGTGCTCTCAGAGGCGCGGCGCAGGGTGTCGCGTATGACCACGACCTCGCCCCAGGCACGTACCGAACTGCTCAGGCCGGACGGGAGCCCCGTCCGCGTGCTCGTCGTGGACGACGAGGTGTCGCTCACCGACCTGTTGTCCATGGCCCTGCGCTACGAGGGCTGGGAGATCCGCAGCGCGGGCGACGGCGCGGGGGCGGTGCGGGCCGCCCGCGCGTTCCGGCCCGACGCCGTGGTGCTCGACATGATGCTGCCCGACATGGACGGCCTCGCCGTGCTCGGCAGGCTGCGCCGCGAGATGCCGGACGTGCCGGTGCTCTTCCTGACCGCGAAGGACGCGGTGGAGGACCGGATCGCCGGGCTCACGGCCGGCGGCGACGACTACGTCACCAAGCCCTTCAGCCTGGAGGAAGTGGTGGCGCGGCTGCGCGGACTGATCCGGCGTGCGGGCGCCGCCGACAAGCGCAGCGAAGCCACCCTGGTGGTCGGGGACCTGACCCTCGACGAGGACAGCCACGAGGTGACGCGCGGCGGGGACTCCATCCACCTCACCGCCACCGAGTTCGAGCTGCTGCGTTACCTCATGCGCAATCCGCGGCGCGTGCTCAGCAAGGCGCAGATACTCGACCGGGTGTGGAACTACGACTTCGGGGGCCAGGCCAACGTCGTCGAGCTCTACATCTCGTACCTGCGCAGGAAGATCGACGCGGGGCGCGAGCCGATGATCCACACGCGGCGCGGGGCGGGGTACCTGATCAAGGCCGCCGTGCCCGTATCCGTGTGAGCTCCGCTGTGCGTGTGAGCTCCGCTGTGCGTGTGAGCTCCGCTGTGCGTGTGAGCTCCGCTATCCGTGTGAGCTCCGCTGTGCGTGTGAGCTCCGCTATCCGTGTGAGCTCCGCGTGAGACGCCTCCGGACGCGCCGAGGGCGCCCGCGTACCCTGCGTACGCGGCTCGTCCTCTCCGCCGTCGCGCTGATCGCCGTCGTGTGCGCGGTGATCGGCACGGTCACCACCATCGCCCTCAAGTCCCACCTGTACGACCAGTTGGACGGCGCGCTCGGTGACGTGGCGAAGCGGGCGGCCGGGCCCGCCGTACTGCCGGGCAGCGACGGGATGCCGGGCAGCGACAGGACGCCGGGCAGCGACAGGTCGCCGGGCGCGGGCAACGGTCCCGGTGCGCACGACGACCCGCTGGAGTTCGTCTCGCGGGGCCCGCAGGAGCTCGGCACCATCGGCGCGGAGGTGCGGCAGGACGGCTCGGTCGGGCGCGCCCTCGTCAGTACCGAGGCGGACAGCGGCAGCGGCAGTCCGCTGCCGGACGCGACGCCGCTCGACGACGACGACATCGCCGCGCTTGTCGACGTCCCGAGGGACGGCGAGGCACACGACGTCGACGTCCCGGGGCGCGGTGAGTACCGCGTGCGGTACACGACCGGCGCCCGCGGTGACTTCGTCGTCGGCATTCCGACGGCCGAGGCGCAGAACACGCTCAGTACGCTGATCGTCGTCGAGGTCTGTGTCACCGCGGCCGGTCTCGTCGCCGCCTCGCTCGCCGGGGCCGCCATGGTCGGCGTCGCGCTGCGGCCGCTGCGCAGGATCGCCGCGACCGCGACACGTGTCGCCGAACTCCCCCTGCACAGCGGTGAGGTGGCGCTGCACGAGCGCGCGCCGCACGCCGACCCGCGCACGGAGGTCGGGCAGGTGGGCGCCGCGCTCAACCGCATGCTGGATCACGTTCACTCCGCTCTCGACGCGCGCCAGCGCAGCGAGACACGGGTACGTCAGTTCGTCGCGGACGCCAGCCACGAACTGCGCACCCCGCTCGCCTCCATCCGCGGGTACGCCGAACTCACCCGCCGCGGACGGGAGTCCAACGGACCCGACACACGGCACGCGCTCGGCAGGATCGAGTCCGAGGCCGAGCGGATGACCGGGCTCGTGGAGGATCTGCTGTTGCTCGCACGGCTCGACGCGGAACATCCGCTCTCGTACCGGAGCAGTGATCTCGCGCCGCTCGTCGTCGATGCCGTCAGCGATGCGCGGGCCGCGGGCCCCGATCACCACTGGCGCCTCGAACTCCCGGACGAGCCCGCCCTCGTCCGCGCCGACAGCGCCCGCCTGCACCAGGTCGTCGTCAACCTCCTCGCCAACGCCAGGACCCACACCCCCGCGGGCACGACGGTCACCGCCCGCGTGCGCGCGGACGGCCCGCGGGTCCGCCTGGAGGTCCGGGACGACGGCCCCGGCATCGCCCCCGACCTGCTGCCCACCGTCTTCGAGCGGTTCGCGCGCGGCGACGCGTCCCGATCGCGCCAGGCGGGCTCCACGGGCCTCGGCCTCGCCCTCGTACGCGCCATCGTGGGGGCGCACGGTGGCGTGGTGACCGTGGAGAGCGTGCCGGGGCGGACCGTGTTCACGGTCGAGCTTCCGGCCGTCGATCTCCCAACCGTCGATCTTCCGGCCGTCGATCTCCCGGCCACCGATCCCCCGACTGTCGCCGCGGAGAGCGCACCGGTCACCACCTCACAGCCGGGCCACAGCCTCACCACACAGCCCTGACAGACCACTTGGCGAATGTCGGTCGCATGCGAACCGACTCTTCCCCGGGTGTCCTGCCGTCGCGGGACCACCTTCCCGCCGCATGGCGTGACGTGCCCGTCCTGGACGTCGTGATTCCGGTCTACAACGAGGAGAAGGACCTCGGGCCGTGCGTCCTGCGGCTGCACGACCACCTCGCCCGCACCTTCCCCTACCCCTTCCGCATCACCGTCGCGGACAACGCGTCCACGGACGGCACCCCGCGGGTCGCCGCCGGGCTCGCCGCCTCCGTACGGGAGGTGCGGCACGTACGGCTCGACCAGAAGGGCCGGGGCCGGGCCCTGCGCGCCGTCTGGTCCGCCTCCGACGCGCCGGTCCTCGCCTATATGGACGTCGACCTCTCCACCGACCTCAACGCCCTGCTCCCGCTGGTCGCCCCGCTGATCTCCGGCCACTCGGACCTGGCGATCGGCTCGCGCCTCGCGCGCAGTTCGCGGGTGGTGCGCGGCCCCAAGCGGGAGTTCGTCTCGCGGGCCTACAACCTCATCCTGCGCGGCTCGCTGCACGCCCGTTTCTCCGATGCCCAGTGCGGGTTCAAGGCCATCCGCGGCGATGTGGCGCGGGTGCTGCTGCCGCTGGTCGAGGACACCGGCTGGTTCTTCGACACCGAGATGCTGGTCCTCGCCGAGCGCGCCGGGCTGCGCATCCACGAGGTGCCGGTGGACTGGGTCGACGATCCGCACTCCACGGTCCACCTGGTGCGGACGGCCACGGACGACCTCAAGGGCGTGTGGCGGGTGGGGCGCGCGCTCACCGTCGGCGCGCTGCCGCTCGACCGCCTCGCCCGGCCCTTCGGCGACGACCCGCGCGACCGACAGCTCGCCGGAGTCCCCGGCGGCCTGGCCCGCCAGCTCGTCGGCTTCTGCGTGGTCGGCGCCCTCTCGACCCTGTTCTACCTGCTCCTCTACAGCGGCTTCCGTGCGTTCACGGGGTCGCAGGCGGCCAACGCGCTCGCCCTGCTCGTATCGGCCGTGGCCAACACCGCGGCCAACCGGAGGCTCACCTTCGGCGTACGCGGCCGGGACCGTGCGGTCCGCCACCAGGCGCAGGGCCTCGTCGTCTTCGGCATCGGCCTCGCCCTGACCAGCGGCTCCCTCGCGGCGCTCGGCGCGGCCTCGGGCCACCCGGCGCACTCCACGGAGCTCGCGGTCCTCATCGCGGCGAACCTCGCGGCGACGGTGCTGCGGTTCCTGCTGCTGCGGGCGTGGGTGTTCCCGGACCGCGGCGAGACCGCCTCGGAAGCGACGGCTCCGGCGCCCACCCCCGCGTACGACATCACGCACGCGTACGACGTCCAGAGCCCTGCGTACGACGCCCAGAGCCCCGCGTACGACGTCCGGAACCCCGCTCCCCACGACCACCCGAGGACCGCACAATGACGACCACCTCCCCCACACCGGCACCGCTCCAGGCTGCGCGGCCCGGCGCCCCGGCCGCCCGGCTGTGGCGCGGCCGCACCGACGACCCCCGCTGGGCACGCCCCGCGCTCCTCGGCCTGCTGCTCGCCACCGCGCTCCTCTACCTCTGGAACCTGAGCGCGTCCGGTTACGCCAACTCCTTCTACTCCGCCGCAGTCCAGGCCGGCAGCCAGAGCTGGAAGGCCCTCTTCTTCGGCTCACTCGACGCGGGCAACGCGATCACCGTCGACAAGCCGCCCGCGTCGCTCTGGCCGATGGCGCTCTCCGTACGCCTCTTCGGGCTCAATTCCTGGGCGGTCCTCGCCCCGCAGGTCCTGATGGGGGTCGCGACGGTCGGCGTGCTCTACGCGGCCGTACGGCGCCGGTTCAGCCCGGCGGCCGGGCTGCTCGCGGGCGCGGTCCTCGCGCTGACGCCCGTCGCCGCGCTGATGTTCCGCTTCAACAACCCCGACGCGCTGCTCGCGCTCCTGATGACCGTCACCGTGTACTGCGTCCTGCGCGCCCTGGAACACGGCCGTACCGCGTGGCTGGTGGGGGCGGGCGTCGCGGTCGGCTTCGCCTTCCTCACCAAGACGCTGCAGGCGTTCCTGATCCTGCCGCCGCTCGCGGTCCTCTACGCGGTGTGCGCGCCGGTGCGCCTGCGCAAGCGTGTCGGTCAACTCGGCCTGGCAGCGGGGGCGATGGCCGTCGCGGGCGGCTGGTGGGTGGCGATCGACGAGCTGTGGCCCGCGTCCTCGCGCCCCTACATCGGCGGCTCGCAGAACAACTCGTTCCTGGAGCTGACCTTCGGCTACAACGGCCTCGGCCGCATCAACGGCGAGGAGACCGGCAGCGTGGGCGGTGGCGGCGGCCCCCGGGGCGGTGGTGGCGGTGGAGGTGGCGGTGGCGGTCAGTGGGGCGAGACCGGCATCGGCCGGATGTTCGACTCCGAGATCGGCGCCCAGATCTCCTGGCTGCTGCCCGCCGCCCTCATCCTCCTGGTGGCCGGACTCGTCCTGACCCGCAAGGCGCGCCGCACGGACACCGCGCGGGCGGCGTTCGTGGCGTGGGGCGGCTCGCTCCTGATGACCGCCGCGGTCTTCAGCTTCATGGCGGGCATCTTCCACCAGTACTACACGGTGGCCCTGGCCCCCTACATCGCCGCGCTCGTCGGCATGGGCGCCACGGTCCTGTGGGAGGAGCGGGCCTCGCGGTGGGTGGGCGCGGTGCTCGGCGTGACGGTCGCGGGCACGGTGGTCTGGGCGTACGTGCTGCTCGGGCGGGCCGCGGACTACCTGCCGTGGCTGCGGTGGGCGGTGCTCGTCGTGGGGCTCGTGGGGGCGGTGGGCCTACTGGCGGCGAGCGGCCTGGGACGCCGACTCGCGCTCGTCTCGCTCGGGTTGAGCATCGCGGCGTCCGTCGCGGGCCCATTGGCGTACACCCTGTCGACGGTGGACAGCGCGCACACGGGATCGATCGTGACGGCGGGTCCGGCTTCGGCGGGCCGGATGGGCGGGATGGGCGGTATGGGTGGCGGTCCGGGGGGCGGGGGCAGGCCCGGCGATGGCGGTCCGGGTGGTCCGGGTGGTCCGGGCCATGCTCAGCTGGGCGGCCTGCGCGGCGCCCCTCAGGGCCGCCCCGGTGGCGGGATGCCCGGTGGCGGCGCCACGGGTGAGCGTGCCGGACGCGGCGGCGGCATGGGCGGCCTGCTGAACGGCGCGCAGGTGTCCGCCAAGGCCAAGAAGCTCCTGGAGGCGGACGCCGGGAAGTACACGTGGGCCGCGGCGGCCATCGGTTCCCAGAACGCGGCGAGCTACCAACTCTCCACCGGTGAGCCGGTGATGGCCATCGGCGGCTTCAACGGCAGCGACCCGTCGCCGACGCTCGCGCAGTTCAAGCAGTACGTGGCGGACGGCGAGATCCACTACTTCGTCGGGGGCGGAACGGGCGGCGGTCCGGGCGACGGTCCGGGCGGCGGCGACGGCACCTCCTCCGCGATCACTTCCTGGGTCGAGTCCGGCTTCAAGAAGGTGACGGTGGGCAGCGCGACGTTCTACGACCTGACGCAGCCGACGAGTTAGGCGTTCAGGCGGGTGCGGCCCCCTCTCCGGCCCCCCCTCTCCGGCCCTCCTCCGGTTAATTCTCTTGTACGCCGTACGAGAGAAGTTCTACGGTGTACGTCGCGCACGCCTCGTACACCGTAGAACCGCAAAACCGAAAGGGAGGGCTGCATGACGGCAACGACCGCCGAGACCACCCCCACCGCCTCACAGAGGCACCCGCAGCGCTGGCTGATCCTCGGCGTCATCTGCCTGGCGCAGCTCACCGTGCTGCTCGACAACACCGTCCTCAGCGTCGCCATCCCCTCCCTCACCCGGGAGCTGGACGCGTCCACGTCGGACATCCAGTGGATGATCAACGCGTACTCGCTGGTCCAGTCGGGCCTGCTGCTCACCGCGGGCAGCGCCGCCGACCGCTACGGCCGCAAGAAGCTCCTCGCGGCAGGCCTCGCCCTGTTCGGCATCGGCTCGCTCGCGGCGGGCCTCGCGCAGAGCTCGGGGCAGCTCATCGCCGCCCGCGCGGGCATGGGCATCGGCGGTGCGCTGCTCATGACCACCACGCTCGCGGTCGTCGTACAGATCTTCGACGACGCGGAGCGCGTCAAGGCGATCGGCCTCTGGGCCACCATCAATTCCCTGGGATTCGCGGCAGGACCGCTGCTCGGCGGCTTCATGCTCGACCACTTCTGGTGGGGCTCGATCTTCCTGATCAACATCCCCGTGGCGCTGATCGGCGTCGTCGCGGTCCTGAGGCTGGTCCCGGAGTCCAAGAACCCCCGGGGCGACCGCCCCGACCTGCTCGGCGCGCTGCTCTCGACGATCGGCATGGCCGCGGTGGTCTACGCGATCATCTCCGGCCCCGAGCACGGCTGGACGTCGGGCCAGGTCCTCGTGTCCGCCGCCGTCGGAGTCCTGGTCCTCGGCGCGTTCGCGCTCTGGGAGCTGCGGACCCCGTACCCGATGCTGGACATGCACTTCTTCCGCAACCAGCGCTTCGTCGGCGCCGTCGCGGGCGCCATCCTGGTCGCCTTCGGCCTGAGCGGCTCGCTCTTCCTGCTCACCCAGCACCTGCAGTTCGTGCTCGGGTACGAGCCGTTGGAGGCGGGGCTGCGCACGGCGCCGCTCGCGGTGACCATCGTGGCCCTGAACCTCGCGGGCATCGGCGCGCGGCTGCACGCCAGGATGGGCACGCCCGTCACGATCGCGTCCGGCATGAGCCTGCTCGCGGCGGGCCTCGCGGCCATCGCCCTGCTCGGCGGCGACAACTACAACGGGCTGCTGTTCGGCCTGATCGTCATGGGCGCGGGCATCGCGCTCGCCATGCCCGCGATGGCCAACGCCATCATGAGCGCCATACCGCCGGAGAAGGCGGGCGTGGGCGCGGGCATCAACGGCACGCTCGCGGAGTTCGGCAACGGTCTGGGCGTCGCCGTGCTCGGTGCGGTCCTCAACTCCCGTTTCGCCTCGCTCGTGGCGGTCTCCGCCGCGTCGTTCCCCGCGGCCATGGCGGCGGCGAAGTCGGCGGGCGAGCGGGAACGGATCGCCGACGCGTTCTCCTCAGGGCTCGAGACGAGCCAGCTGGTGGGCGCGGCAGCGGTCTTCCTCGGAGGTGTTCTTGCGGCCGCGTTGCTGCGCAGGGCGGAGAGGGCAGACTCCGTGGGTAAGACAGCGGCATAGCATCGGGGAAGGCGGACCATCCGGCTCCGTTCCGGTCCGCCGCAGGCTCCGGTCCGTTGCGGGCTCCGGCCCGTTGCAGGCTCCGGTCCGCCGCAGGCCCGAGGACCAACGAGGAAGGTGCGCCATGGCGAAGGCAGCCGACCGCACGAAGAGCGCGGCGCGGACGAGCGTCTGGCTGGAGGCCAGGGCCCCGCGCGGCGGCGGCCGCAAGGGCGACCAGCCGAGCGGCCTCGACCGGGACCGCATCACCGCGGCCACGGTCCGGCTCCTGGACGCGGAAGGCCTCGCCAAGTTCTCGATGCGCAGGCTCGCCGGGGAGCTGGACGTCACGGCGATGTCCGTCTACTGGTACGTGGACACCAAGGACGACCTCCTGGAGCTCGCCCTCGACGCGGTCTGCGGCGAGATGCGCCTTCCCGACACGGAGGCGGCGCCGGAGGCCTGGCGCGAGCAGCTGCGCGCGCTGGCGGAGGAGTACCGCGCGGCGCTGATCCGCCACCCGTGGATCTCCCCGCTGGTCGGCAGGTACCTCAACATCGGGCCCAACTGGCTGGCGTTCGCCCTCGCCATCCAGAACGTGGTGCGCAGCACCGGGCTTCCCGCGTACACGCAGAACGGGGCGATCTCGGCGGTCTTCCAGTTCGTGTACGGCTTCGGGACGATCGAGGGCCACTACATCTCGCGCTGCGCGGAGGCGGGGATGTCGCAGGAGGAGTACTACCGGGAGGCGGCCGGGACCGTCCGCGACGAGCTCGCGACGCACGGGCTGCTTGAGAGCGCGGACGAGCTGATGGCGGCGCGGGACGGGGACACGGTCGAGGAGATGTGGGAACGGGACTTCACGATCGCCCTCGATCTGATGATCGCGGGCATCGAGTCCCTCCTCCTGCGTTCGTGACCCCGGTCCTCCGGTCCTTTGTTCGTGACCCCGGCCGCCCGGGGCCTCAGCCCGCCTGCGGCAGGCTGTCTCCCTGCACGGCCTGGATGTCGAGGGAGACCTTGAGCGTCGTACCGATCGCCGAGATGCCCGCCTGGACCACCTGGTTGTAGTTCATGGCGAAGTCCTCGCGGCGCAGCTCGGCGGTGGCCCGGAAGGCCGCCCGCGTCCCGCCCCAGGGGTCCGCCCCGGTGCCCAGGTAGCTCAGGTCCAGGTCCACCGGCCGTACGACCCCGTGCATGCCGAGCTCACCGTGGACCGTCCACCGGTCCGTGCCCGACGGCGTCAGGCCGTTCGACCGGTACGTGAGCTCCGGGTACTGCTCGACGTCCAGGAAGTCCGGGGACTTCAGGTGTCCGTCGCGCATCCCGTTGCCGGTGTCGATCGAGGCGGACCGGATGACGGCCTCGACGCGGGACTTCTCCACGTCCTCGGCGATCTCGATCCGGCCGCCGAACTCCGTGAACCGCCCGTGCACGCTGGTGATCCCGAGGTGCTGGGCGACCGCGCCCACGGTCGAGTGCGCCGGGTCGACGGTCCACGGTCCGGGCGGCGGCAGCTCCGTGCCGCCCTGCCGGGCGAGGACGACGTTGCCGACCTCGGCCCGTCCGCTCGCGGTGACGAGCGCGGTGGAGGCGACCGGCGCGTACCCGACGGCGGTGACGATGACGGTGTAGGGCCCGGCGGCGAGGCCGGTCGCGTCCCGTACGGCGCCTTCCTCGTCCGCGGCGGCCCGCAGTACCTGTGTCCCGGTCATGTCGGTCACCGTGACGACGGCGTGGGGCACGGCCCAGCCGTCGCGCGTGCGGATCCGAGCGTTGAGTGCCATCCCGTTTTCTCCTTGCCGGGCTTCGGCGAGCCAGAAGCCCCAAAGTTCAAGCTCAAGAGTTCAAGCTCAAGTACACAGCGGACGACCCCCGGTGGCGGTGACTGGCCGTCCCCTGCCATGAATGCCACCGCCGGCCCGGGGGCCCTTTCCGCAACCGGCCCGGGGCCGCGCTTCCGCTCGGAGCGCGGCCCCGGGCCGGGGTCGGTCACTCGCCCGGGTGGGCGAGCTCGATGTCGTGGCCGTCGATGCCGCTGCCGGCCACCGTCAGACCCGTGGCCACCGGCGGGTATCCGGTCGCGATGACCGTGTACTCCCCGCTGTCCAGGTCGGTGAAGGCGTACGCCCCGTCCGTCCCGGTGGTCGCGGTGGCGACGACGTTGCCCGCCGCGTCGACGAGCGTGACCCGCGCATCGTTCAGCGGCGCGCGTCCCGCCCGCACGGTGCCGAGCACCTGTGCGCCGGAGTTGAGCTCGACCTCGACCCGGGTGACCCCGGTGCCGCCCACCTCGACGGGCAGGGCCATCGGCCGGTGTCCCGCGGCGTTCACCGCGATGGTGACGGTGCCGGGGACCAGCTCGGCGAAGGTGAACTCGCCCTGCTCACCGGAGAGTCCGGTGGCGAGGACGTCACCGCGTACATCGGTCACGATGACCATGGCGCCGGAGACGGGCAGCTTGCTGTCCGCGTCCCGTACCAGGCCGCTGAGCCCGCTGGTGCCGCTGAGCAGGATGTCGTACGCGAGGGCGTCCTCGCCCACGACGACCGTCGAGGCCTGCGGCTGGAACCCGTCGGCGGAGGCGATGAGCACGTACGAGCCCGCGCCGGGAGCGTCGACGGCGTAGGCACCGTCGCCCTGCGCGACCGCGCGGCCCAGCTGGCGTCCCCCGAGGGAGATCAGCGTGACGGCGGCCTGCGGAACGGGTGCGCTCTCGGCGCCGCGGACGTAGCCGCGGACCGGGATTCCACCGGTGACCGGGGGAAGGGCGCCCGCTCCGGCCTCCGCGGCGGAGGCCACGGCGGCGAGCCGCTGGGTGCCCTCGGGACCGGCCTCGGCGTGCGAGGCGACGGAGGCGAGCACGGGCTGCTCGGCGGTGGCCGTGGTGGCGGTGGCCGCGGGAGCGGCGGTGGCCGTGGCGTCGGCCGGGGCCGCGCCGTCCGTGGCCGCCGAGGCGGCCTGGGCGAGGGCGCCCGACGTACGCAGCGGAACCTCCTTGATGAAGATCGTGATCAGGAAGGCGAGCAGCGCGAGCGGCGCGGCGATCAGGAAGACATCGGCGATGCCGTGCCCGTACGCGCTCTCCATCACCGTGCGGAACGGCTCCGGGATCTTCTCCAGGTCCGGGATGCCGCCGCCACCGGTGCCGCCGTGGCCGAACTGCGCCGCGGCCTTCGGGCCGAGGTCGGTGATGCCGTCCTTGACGTAGTCGGTGATCCGCGTGGACATGACCGCGCCGAGCGCAGAGACACCCATCGCACCGCCGAGGGAGCGGAAGAAGGTGACCGTGGAGCTGGCGGAGCCGAGGTCCTCGGGGGAGACCTGGTTCTGCGTGCAGAGGACCAGGTTCTGCATCATCATGCCGATGCCGAGACCCATCAGGGCCATGAAGATCGCGATGTGCCAGTACTCGGTGTCGTACCGGATGGTGCCGAGCAGGCCGAGGCCCGCCGTCACCAGCGCACCACCGCTGACCAGCCACGCCTTCCACTTGCCCGTCTTGGTGATGACCTGGCCGGAGACGGTCGACGAGATGAACAGGCCGCCGATCATCGGGATCGTCATGACACCGGACATCGTCGGGGACTCGCCCCGCGCCAGCTGGAAGTACTGGCTGAAGAAGACCGTGCCCGCGAACATCGCGACACCCACGAAGAGCGAGGCGAGCGAGGCGAGGGTGATGGTGCGGTTGCGGAAGAGCCGCAGCGGGATGATCGGCTCCGTGGCCTTCGACTCGATGAGCACGAAGAGCAGGGCGAGGGCGATCGAGCCGCCGACCATGGCCCCGGTCTGCCAGGACATCCAGTCGTACTTGTCACCGGCGAAGGTGACCCAGACGAGGAGCAGGCAGACGGCGGCGCTGATGAAGAAGGCGCCTGCCCAGTCGACCTTCACGTCGCGCTTGACGACGGGAAGCTTCAGGGTCTTCTGCAGGACGATCAGCGCGATGATCGCGAAGGGCACGCCGACGTAGAAGCACCAGCGCCAGCCGAGCCACGAGGTGTCGGTGATGACACCGCCGAGCAGCGGTCCGCCGACGGTGGCGACGGCGAAGGTGGCGCCGAGGTAGCCGGAGTAACGCCCGCGCTCGCGCGGGGAGATCATCGCGGCCATGACGATCTGCGCGAGGGCGGAGAGACCGCCCACGCCGATGCCCTGTACGACGCGGCAGGCGATCAGCATCCCGGCGCTCTGCGAGAGCCCGGCGACGATCGAACCGCCGACATAGATGACCAGGGCTATCTGGACCAGGGCCTTCTTGCTGAAGAGGTCCGAGAGCTTGCCCCACAGGGGCGTCGTCGCGGTCATGGCGAGCAGCGACGCGGTGACGACCCAGGTGTAGGCGGACTGGCCGCCGCCGAGGTCGCCGATGATTTCGGGCAGGGCGTTGGAGACGATCGTCGACGACAGGATCGCCACGAACATGCCGAGCAGCAGCCCGGACAGCGCTTCCATGATCTGCCGGTGCGTCATCGGAGCGTTCTCGGCGGGGTGGCCGTGAGGTGCTCCGTGCTTGGCGTGGCTGCCCCGCACACCGGCTGGTGTGGTTGTTGCCATGGGCTTCCTTTTCTTACGCGGGTGTACGGGTGGTCTCTGACGTGGCCTGCACGTCGTGGGGGGAGGGAAGCCGGGCCGAAGCCGCGCGGCAGTCCCCGAAACTGTCGCGCAGGCGCGCGAGCAGTGTGCTGAGCTGGACGACCTCTTCGTCGCTCCAGTCATGCAAGTAGTGGGTGAGCGTCCGGATGGAGAGCTCGGAGAGCTCGTCGACCTTGGCCTTGCCCTCGGGCGTGAGCCGCAGGATCCGGGAGCGCTTGTCCGCGGGGTCGGGATCGCGGACGATCCACTCCCTCTCCGCGACATGGGCGACGTGCCGACTGGTCACCGACGTATCGACGGCGAGCAGCTCCGCGAGCCTGCTCATCCGCATCGCACCGTGGCGGTCGAGCAGGATGAGTACGGCGGCGGATCCGGCGGGGCAGTCGTGCGGCAGGCCCCGGCCGAGGCCGCGCTTCACGGCACCGATGGCGCTGAGCTGTCGGGCCAGCTCCTCGTACTGACGCTGGGCGGCCACGGCACCTCCTCTTTTTTGTTGCTTAGGGCAACGATAGAAGCAGTTGGTTGCCGCAGGCAAACTAAAACGGAAGCCATGGGCTAAAGAGTCGGCAAAGCTCTGGGGGCTCGCTCGTAAAGTCCCTGGCCAGAGGGGGTTGGGCCGAGAGCGCAGGATTCGCTAGGGTCCTGATCCATGGCACACAACCCTCAGGGCAACCAGGGCAACCAGAGCAACCCCGATCCCGCGGGCAACACGCAGATGTTCCGCGCGTTCGTCGACGAGGAGCCGCGGGGCCGCCAGGCGGCGGCGACCTCTTCTTCTTCCGGCCCCCGGGTGGGCCTGATCATCGGCGTGATCGTCGCGGTCGCGATCGTGGCGGGCGTGGCTTGGCTGGCGTTGTCGTAGGCGTGGGCGTGGGCGGCTGCGCTTGAGCGGATGCGGTGCGAGTTCGGGTGCGGGCGCGTCTCGGCTGGTCGCGCAGTTCCCCGCGCCCCTGAGTACTCGCCCCTTCGGGGCTCGGTGCGCCGGGTCACCTAGGGGCGCGGGGAACTGCGCGAGCAACCCCCACGCAGCCGCACCCGAAGCCGCCCCGCACCCGAAGCCGCCCCGCACCCGAAGCCGCCCCGCACCCGAAGCCGCCCCGCACCCGAAGCCGCACCCGCTGCCCGCCGGACAGACCTAGCCCCACTTCACCGAGACGTCCCGCGTCTCCACGTGCATGCCGAGCGGAACACGCCACGCGTCGACGCATACCGGCCAGGTTTTCTTCTTCTTCTGCCCGGGGGCGATCGGCACCGGCAGCTCCGCCGTCGACTCGATCGTCGCCCAGTCGACGCCGAGCGCGCCGATGATGTGCGTCCCGAAGGTGACCGTGCCCGAACGCACCGGTGAGCCACCGGTGTTGCGGAAGGAGACGGTCACCTTCTCGCACCACCGCTTGTCCGCGGGCTTGCGCCGCGGCTCGCCGACGTTGAGCTCGGCGGGCCCTCTGGGAGGCTCGGCGGTACCTGGATTCCCTGTGGACGGGGGCGTCGGCGTGCCGGGACCGTCGTCCGACGGTGGCGGTCCTGACCCGCCCGCCCCACCGGCCCTGTCATCCGCGGTCGGCGAACCTCCGCGACCGGTGGACGGATTGGGCGTCTTGGACGATTTGGACGACTGGGACGGCTTCCCCTCCGTGCCGCCCTCTCCGCCGCTCTCCAGCGCCCCGGCACCCGAACCGGACGACGCCTTCGCCGAGCCGCCGTGGCCGCCCGTGGTGCCGTCGCCGCCCCGGTCGAGCGGTACCAGCTTCACGTCGCCGGTCGGGCCCACGGTCTTCCCCGAAGCCCGCTCGGGGGCCGCGCCGGCCGCGCCGGTCGCCACGTATCCGTCGCCGTTGTCGCCGCCGCAGGCGGACAGCAGGCCGCCGAGGCACAGCACGGCGGCACCGGCGCCGAGCACGTTCCGCACACCACGTCGCATCGCGCCAGTGTGGCTGACGGCCCGTCAATTAGGAACCCCGTCAGCAACAGTCGGCAACAGCCAGCAACAGCCAGCAACAGCCAGCAACAGTCGGCAACACCGGCCACCAGCAACGCGGTTGTGCGGGACGTCAGTCCGAGATGAGCCCGTCACGCAGCTGCGCGAGCGTCCGCGTGAGCAGTCGGGAGACGTGCATCTGCGAGATGCCGACCTCCTCGCCGATCTGCGACTGCGTCATGTTGGCGAAGAAGCGCAGCATGATGATGCGGCGCTCGCGCGGCGGCAGCTTGGCGAGCAGGGGCTTGAGGGACTCGCGGTACTCCACGCCTTCGAGGGCCGTGTCCTCGTACCCGAGGCGGTCCGCGAGGGAGCCCTCGCCGCCGTCGTCCTCGGGGGTCGGGGAGTCGAGCGAGGAGGCGGTGTAGGCGTTGCCCACCGCGAGGCCGTCGACCACGTCCTCCTCGGACACCCCGAGGGCGACGGCGAGTTCGGGCACGGTCGGCGAGCGGTCGAGTCGCTGCGCGAGCTCGTCGCTGGTCTTGGTCAGTGCGAGCCGCAGCTCCTGGAGGCGGCGCGGCACCCGTACCGACCAACTGGTGTCCCGGAAGAAGCGCTTGATCTCACCGACGACCGTCGGCATCGCGAACGTCGGGAATTCCACGCCCCGTTCGCAGTCGAAACGGTCGATCGCCTTGATCAGGCCGATCGTGCCGACCTGGACGATGTCCTCCATGGGTTCGTTGCGACTGCGGAAGCGAGCCGCCGCGTACCGCACGAGCGGGAGGTTGAGCTCGATGAGCGTGTCGCGTACATAGACGCGCTCCGGGCTGTCCTGGGCGAGCGTGGCGAGCCGCAGGAAGAGGGAGCGGGACAGGGTCCGGGTGTCGATGGCTTCCGAGCTCGGTGAGCTGTGAAGCGCGTCGGGCGCTGATTCGCTCGGGCTCTTGGCGAGCGTGAGCGTGAGCACCTTCGAGCTGCCCTGGTCTGCGGACATGCCACCCCCTTGAGGTCGCGGACGGTCGCGGCGGGCGCTCCCGTCGGAGGAACGCAGCCTCCACCTGAATACCGGAGGTGGGGCTACGGCAAACGCGGTTCCAGCAGAATGTCACATGTCGGCAACACGCTGTAGTTACTTGTCGACAAACGAGGGTGACATCCGTGCAGGAAAGAGGGGGTCTGAGGCTTTTCAGCAAAGAGTGCCGTCGGGAACAGCCCCGACGGCACTCCACTCGATACGGTTACGCCTCGATCCGATTTGCGGACCGAAGTCGTGCGAAGCTCCTGGCCAGCAACCTCGACACATGCATCTGGGAAACGCCCAATTCGGCGCTGATCTGTGACTGCGTCAGATTGCTGTAGTAGCGCAGGAGAAGGATCCGCTGCTCGCGCTCGGGCAGTTGGACCAGGAGGTGGCGTACGAGATCGCGGTGCTCGACGCCGTCGAGCGCGGGGTCCTCGTAGCCGAGCCGGTCGAGCAGTCCGGGCAGCCCGTCGCCCTCCTGGGCCGCCTCCAACGACGTTGCGTGGTACGAGCGTCCGGCCTCGATGCAGGCGAGCACCTCGTCCTCGGTGATGCGCAGCCGCTCGGCGATCTCCGAGGTCGTCGGCGAGCGCCCGAAGGCGGTGGTGAGGTCCTCGGTCGCCCCGGTGACCTGCACCCACAGTTCGTGCAGCCGCCGCGGTACGTGGACGGTGCGGACGTTGTCGCGGAAGTACCGTTTGATCTCGCCGACCACGGTCGGCATCGCGAAGGTCGGGAACTGCACCCCGCGCTCCGGGTCGAACCGGTCGATGGCGTTGATGAGCCCGATGGTGCCGACCTGGACGACGTCTTCCATCGGCTCGTTGCGGCTGCGGAAGCGCGCGGCGGCGTACCGGACCAGGGGGAGATTGGCCTCGATGAGGGCGCCGCGCACCCGGCCGTGCTCGGGGCTGCCCGGCTCCAGCTCCTTGAGCTGGCCGAAGAGCACCTGTGTGAGGGCGCGGGTGTCGGCGCCGCGGGTGCTTCCTGAGCCGGGTGAGACCTTCGGGGGCAGGGTCCCCTCGGGTGCGGCCTTCGCGGGTGGAGCTTCGGGCGCAGTACTGGCCGGCACGGGCAACGCCACCCCTTCTCAGACAGGCACGGTCAAGCTCGATCGACCTCGGTCAACTCATCCGTCAAAAGCGGTCATAGCATCACAAGACATGTGCACTGTGTGCAAGCACCTGATAACTACGTGTTGAGGGTCAAGTCGGCTGACGCATGGGGCGTACGACGCGGAACGGCCCCGCACCGTTGCGGTGCGGGGCCGTTCGTGAAGTCGTGAAGCCGTGAAGTCGTGAAGGCGTCGGGGCGAGGCCCCGGAGGATCAGAACTCGTAGTCCGCGATCACCCACGTGGCGAACTCGCGCCACAGGGCGACGCCCGCCTGGTGAGCCGGGTGCTCCAGGTACTTCTTCAGCGCATCGGTGTCCTCGACCGCCGAGTTGATGGCGAAGTCGTACGCGATGGGGCGGTCGGTGATGTTCCAGGCGCACTCCCAGAACGTGAGCTCCGGGATCTGCTCGCCGAGGGCGCGGAAGGCCTTGACGCCCTCGACCACGCGCGGCTCGTCGCGCTGCACACCGTCGTTGAGCTTGAAGAGGACCAGATGGCGGATCACGAGCACTCCTTGGAGAGGGGTGGGGCTTGGCGGTTTTGGCGACCGCTCAGTCCTTGCCTCCGTTGGCGACCCACGTCATGAAGTCGCCGATGCTCTGAGCGGCGCTCGAGACGCCTTCGAAGCCTATCTGGACGTAGTCCGCGGCCTTGGCCGGGTCGGTGATGATCACATAGAGCACGAAGACGACCACCGCGAAAAGGCCGAGCTTCTTCCACTGCACTGCCACGATCCTGGCCTCCCCTTACCCACGCCCCGTGTGACCCCTGTGACGGCGGTGAGTCTAACCCGGACCGTACTCACGGGGCTTTTAGGGACCAACGGCCCGGCAGCAGAGGCCCTTTGCCTGCGCCGTGCGGTGGGCGCGCGGCGCAGGATTGGTGGTGAGCCCGAGGGATCTGGCAGGAATCCACGGGCGAGGGACCGGCCCTACTGCGGGGTCCGCGCCGTCTGCTTCCCCCCTGACGGCGGCGCTGACTTGAGGGTCCGGTCCTCGTCGGGGGGAGCGGCTTGTCCCCCCGATGTCGCTTCCCCCGTCCTGGCGGGAGAGAGCCCCGGCGCCTGGGTAGCGCCGGGGCTTTCCGCATGTTTCGCGCACCTGGTCCTGTGTACGACGAAGGGCCCGTCCAGCTGGACGGGCCCTTCGTGTCAAGAGCGGTAGCGGTGGGATTTGAACCCACGGAAGGGGGTTACCCTTCACTCGCTTTCGAGGCGAGCTCCTTCGGCCGCTCGGACACGCTACCGAGAGGAACTCTAGCCCAAGGTGGCCCGTGTTCTGAAATCCGTTTGGGTCGGCCCCCTGTATCCCCCTGTATCACTGCTGCAGCGCAGCGCAGCACCGCTGCAGCACCGCCGCGTCACCGCTTCCGGAAGAAGTCCGTCAGCTGTGTGGCGCACTCGTCCGCGAGCACTCCCTGGATGACCTCGGGGCGGTGGTTCAGCCTTCTGTCGCGCACGACGTCCCAGAGCGAGCCCGCCGCTCCGGCCTTCTCGTCGAGGGCCCCGTAGACGACCCGGTCCACCCGGGACTGCACGAGCGCGCCGGCACACATCGTGCAGGGCTCCAGCGTCACGACGAGCGTGCAGCCGGTCAGCCGCCACTCGCCGAGCTCCGCGGCGGCCCCGCGGAGGGCGAGCACCTCCGCGTGCGCGGTGGGATCGCCGGTCGCCTCGCGTTCGTTGTGCCCCGTGGCGAGCACCGTCGTGCCGTCCGGGGACAGCACGACGGCGCCGACGGGGACGTCGCCGCCCGCCGCGGCCAGCTCTGCCTCGGCCAGAGCGAGCCGCATGGGCGCCCGCCAGCGGTCGCGTACGGGATCGGGAGCGGCCCCGGTCCCGACCCCGGTAAGGGGGCCGGTGGAAATAGTCGGGTCGGTCGGGTCGGTCGGGTCGGTCACACGGGGAACCTAGCGGACGGTCTCCAGCACCTCCGCCGCCCCGAGGATCTCGGCGATCTCGTTGAGCGCGTCACCGCTCTCAAGGCCGAGCAGATCCTTCTCGGGCACGCCCAGGTCGGCGAGGATCTCCAGGTCGCCCACCGGTCCGGACGGCACCCCCGATGCGCTGGGGTCGGCATCCGCCTCCGGTTCGGCCTCGGACGTCTCGGGTTCGCCGTCCTCCGTGCCGTCGAGGTCCAGGGCGTCCAGATCGGCCACCCCGTCGTCGTCGTCCGGATCGCGGCCGAGCATCTCGTCGGTGAGGAGGATCTCCCCGTACGAGCTGCGGGCGGCCGCGGCGGCGTCCGACACGTAGATACGGGGGTCCTCCTCACCATCCACCCGGACGACGCCGAACCAGGCGCCTTCCTGTTCGATGAAGACGAGCACTGTGTCGTCGTCGTATTCGGCTGTGGCTTCACGGGCCAGGTCGGCCAGATCCGACAGGGTCTCCACATCGTCGAGCTCCGTGTCGCTCGCTTCCCACCCGTCTTCGGTGCGCGCGAGCAGTGCGGCGAAGTACACCGTGACTCTCCCACTGGTCATAGGCAGTGCCGGTTGGCGGTTTGGGGTCCCCCCGGCGAGGTCGGGGAGCGGGGAATGCTGAGCCAAGCCCCGCCCATTCGGAATCGTGGCAGAAACGGCGCCGTCAGGAGAGGTCTTCCGCGCGCTGTGTTCCGCGTCGCGTTTTCGGGCGACCTTCGCCGGGGCTGTCACAGGGCTGCTGCTGGGCTGCCGCTGGGCTGTCGCAGGGCAGCCGCAGGGCAGCCGCGCCGGGCTCCGCTACCAGCGGAACGTACGCATCCGCATCTGCTGTCGCATGCGCGCCGCCCGGGCGCGGCGCGGCTTCACACGGTCGCGGAGCTCGATGGCCTCGGTGCGCTCGCGCAGGAACTGGGCGCGGCGCCTGCGGCGCTCGGTGTCCGTCTCGTCGTCCGGTTTGCGCTCCGCCATGGCCCACACCACCTCAGTCCGTACGACCCCACCTTCCCCCGGACGGCGGTGTTGATGCCAGCGAGAGGATCAGCGGGAGGAGTAGCAGGAGGACCAGCGGAAGGACCAGCGGAAGGGCCAGCAGAAGGATGTGGCCGGGGGAGCGGCGCCGGGTCCGGGCCCGGTTACTGTTGATGTCATGCGGATCCACGTCGTCGACCACCCGCTGGTGGCGCACAAACTCACCACGCTGCGCGACAAGCGCACCGACTCCCCGACCTTCCGGCGCCTCGCCGACGAGCTGGTCACCCTGCTCGCGTACGAGGCCACCAGGGACGTGCGCACCGAGCAGGTCGACATCGACACCCCGGTCACGCGGACCACGGGCGTCAAGCTCTCCCACCCGCGGCCGCTGGTCGTGCCGATCCTGCGCGCCGGTCTCGGCATGCTCGACGGCATGGTGCGCCTGCTGCCGACCGCCGAAGTGGGCTTCCTCGGCATGGTGCGCAACGAAGAGACCCTGCAGGCCTCCACGTACGCGACGCGCATGCCGGACGACCTCTCCGGGCGCCAGGTCTACGTCCTGGACCCGATGCTCGCCACGGGCGGCACGCTCGTCGCGGCGATCCAGGAGCTCATCAAGCGCGGCGCCGACGACGTGACCGCCGTGGTGCTGCTCGCCGCCCCCGAGGGCGTCGAGATCATGGAGCGCGAGCTGGCGGGCACGCCGGTGACGGTCGTGACGGCCTCCGTCGACGAGCGGCTCAACGAGCAGGGGTACATCGTGCCCGGGCTCGGTGACGCGGGCGACCGGATGTACGGGGCGGCGGAGTAGGCAGCTCGCTCCGGATCTCGTTCCGGATCGCGCTTCGGCTCTCGGTCCGGATCTTGGTCCGGATCTTGGTCCGGCTTTCGGGCCGCCGAGGCCCTAGCAGTTCTTCTTCTTGCCTGACGGCGTGGACGTCGACTTGGGCTTGGCCAGCGTGGCCAGGGCCCTGTCGGCGTCCTCTTTTTTGGCCAGGTTCTTGAACTGCGCCCCGATGACCAGGTCGACCTCGCCGCCCTTGCGGCCGTCGGACTTGCGCTCGGCGCCCGCGAGCTGCGTGCCGAGGACGGGGAGCGCGGTGTCGGCGGCCGCCTTGGCGCCGAGCAGTATCCCGGCGCCCTTGACCTTCTTGTCGAACTCCTTCGTCGCGTTGCCCACCTTGCCGATGGCGAAGCCGCGCTTCTTGAGCTCGTCCGCGGTGCTCTTGGCGAGGCCGCCGCGGGGCGTGGCGTTGAAGACGTTGACGGTGATCTGGCCCGGCCTCGGCAGCGGTTTCGGCTGCGCGCCGGACTTCGGGACGTGGGCGGAGGAGGCGGCGGACCCGCGGTCGCACTTCCCGGTCGCGGCTCCGGCGGCGGATGCCTTGTGGCCGCCCGTGAAGACGTCGATGAGCTGTAGCGTGCCCCAGCCGATCAGGCCCACGACGGCGGCGGACGCGATGACCGCGAGCACGATCCTGCGGCGCCCGTCGGGGCGGCGCATCCGCGGATATTTGTCCCCCGTGATGCGGTATTCGCCGCCCATGCCGGGGGGAGTGAGCATGCTCATGGGCGCAGCGTAGTGCGACCGGGAGGCGATGCCTACTAAATGATCATTACTCGGGGGCCACTCCAACCCGAAAGGGCCAATGTGGGGCCGAGCCCGGGTCGGGCGGGGGAACGGGTGCGCCGGCGCAGTTCGCTGACGCGCGCGTCAGCCCGATGCGAGGACGCGCGCGTCAGCCCAGTTCGAGTACGCGCGCGTGGAGCACCTGGCGCTGCTGGAGCGCGGCGCGGACCGCGCGGTGCAGCCCGTCTTCCAGATAGAGGTCGCCCTGCCACTTCACGACGTGCGCGAAGAGGTCGCCGTAGAACGTGGAGTCCTCGGCGAGCAGGGTCTCGAGGTCGAGCTGCCCCTTGGTCGTCACGAGCTGATCGAGGCGGACCGGGCGCGGCGCGACATCCGCCCACTGCCGGGTGCTTTCCCGGCCGTGGTCGGGGTACGGCCGGCCGTTTCCGATGCGCTTGAAGATCACACGGAAAGCCTACCGGTCAAGGCTCTCCGGGCGCAGCCATGGCGACGGAGTGCGACCCTGGGAAATGACGCTGTAAAGCGGGGCAAACCGGAAACGCACCAGCCGGGAACAGGGGCCGAAGTGAGCGAGAGCCAGCCGAAGCCGTCCACCTCGGGCCGTGCGAACCGCCCGAACGAGTCTGTACCGGCCGCCGGGGTGACGGGCGGAAGTGAAGGTTCCGGGGGCGGCATCGGTGAGGGAGACAGTGAGGGGGGCGGCGGGGGAGAGGGCGAGGGAGACAGCGGTACGGGGCGGGCGCTGCCTCAGGAAGCCGTGGAGATCGCCGCCGGGTACGCCTTCGCCGGGCCCGCCCTCGACCTCGGCGCGCTGCTCTGGGGCGGGGAGTGCCTCGCCGACGCGCAGATCCGCATCCCGCTGCCCATGCTCAACCGGCACGGCCTCGTCGCCGGGGCCACCGGCACGGGCAAGACCAAGACGCTGCAACTCATCGCCGAACAGCTGGCCACGCAGGGCGTACCCGTCTTCCTCGCGGACATCAAGGGCGACGTATCGGGGATCTCGGCCCCCGGCGCGGCGGGCGACAAGGTCGCCGAGCGCGCCCGGGACGTCGGGCAGGAGTGGGCGGCGACCGGGTTCCCGAGCGAGTTCTACGCGCTCGGGGGCATCGGGACCGGGATTCCCGTCCGCGCCACGATCACCAGCTTCGGACCCGTACTGCTCTCCAAGGTGCTGCGGCTCAACCAGACCCAGGAGCAGTCGCTCGCGCTGATCTTCCACTACGCCGACCAGAAGGGGCTCGAACTGGTCGACCTGAAGGACCTGCGGGCCGTCGTCACCTTCCTGACCTCGGACGAGGGCAAGCCCGAGCTCAAAGGCGTCGGCGGCCTCTCGACCGTGACGGCGGGCGTCATCCTGCGGGCGCTCACCGCCTTCGAGGCGCAGGGCATGGCGGACTTCTTCGGAGAGCCGGAGTTCGACACGAGCGAGTTCCTGCGGCTCGCGCCGGACGGGCGGGGGCTCGTGTCGGTCCTTGAACTGGCCGACGTCCAGGACAAGCCGCAGCTCTTCTCGACCTTCCTGATGTGGCTCCTCGCCGACCTCTACAACGATCTGCCGGAAGTGGGCGACGTCGAGAAGCCGAAGCTCGTGTTCTTCTTCGACGAGGCCCACCTGCTCTTCAACGGGGCGTCGAAGGCGTTCCTCGAAGCCATCACGCAGACCGTGCGGCTCATCCGGTCCAAGGGCGTCGGCGTCTTCTTCGTGACGCAGACGCCGAAGGACGTGCCCGCGGATGTCCTCGGGCAGCTCGGCAACCGTGTGCAGCACGCGCTGCGAGCGTTCACCCCCGACGACCAGAAGGCGCTGAAGGCGACCGTACGAACGTTTCCGGACTCGGCGTACGACCTGGCGGAGGTGCTGACGGGCCTCGGCACCGGCGAGGCCGTGATCACGGTGCTGAGCGAGAAGGGCGCGCCGACGCCGGTCGCGGCGACGCGGCTGCGGGCGCCCGAGTCGCTGATGGGTCCGGTGGCGGCGGAAGCGCTGGAACAGGCGGTGCGCTCGTCGCTGCTGTACTCGCGGTACGCGGACGCGGTCGACCGTGAGTCCGCGTACGAGAAGCTGACGGCCCAGGAGGCCGAGAAGGCCGAGAAGGCGGCCATTGCGAAGCCCCGGGGGGACGGGTCCGTGGTGGAGCAGGTGGTGGGGAGCGGGATGTTCAAGTCGCTGCTGCGGTCCATGGGGACGCAGATCGGGCGGGAGATCTCACGGTCGGTGTTCGGGACGGCTCGGCGCAGACGCTGATTCTGGCGGGGCGCCTTGAGCGGGGCGCCCTGTGCGGGGCTGCGCCGGGCCGTCGGGGTCAGGCGTCCTTGGGCTGCTGCCCGGGTTCGGTGGGGTCAGTCCCTCGGGTGGTCTGCTCGGAGGAGGCGGGGGACGGTTGTGGGGGTGTCGTGCGGGCGGCTTCCGCGCGCAGGAGCGCTTGTAGGGCCGCGTAGGGGTCGATGGGCATGAGGGTGTCCTTGATCTGCGCGCTGGGACGGCTGAGGGGGATGGAGGACGGAGGGCGGAGGACGGGGATGGGGGCGGCTTATGCGTGCCTGCTCCCTGTCCGTGTCCTTGTCCTTGTCCTTGTCCTTGTCAGCAGCGCAGGACCACCGAACGGGGGGTCGGGACGTGCGGGTGGAGAAGGGTGGGGCGTGGCGCGGGGGCGGCCGCGGGGCGGCGGGGTGGCGCCGCGGCGGGCGTACGGGGGGTGGGGACGCGAGTGGCGTGGCCGGTCGGGAGGCGCAGCGCAGTATCGGTGGCGTCCTGCTGGATCTCGCTGCCGCCGGACTCCGTGGAGAGGGCGGCGGGCGGGCGCGGGCTCGCCTGGGCGCCGGGGGTGGCGGTGGCGGTGAGGGCGGCGAGGAGCAGCGCGAGGAGGGTGAGCAGCGCCCGGGGCCACGCGGGGTGGCGGCGGTGGGGCGGGGCCGGGACGCTCATGGAGGGCATGTCCCCGTGCGAACGGCCCGCAGACCGCCACGCGCCGAGAACCGCCCTCTTGGGCTAGGGGCTTCGTGCCTCACCCGCTCCCGCGTCGGCTGTGCGGCAGGGCCCCACTCAGGCGCTCCTACTGTCGCTGTGCGTCGCGGGGCATACGGGTGGGGCATCCGCCGCGGAGCGGCGGGCCTGTTCGTACCGTCGGAGGGAGGCGAGCGGGGAAGGCCTACTCACCCCACCCCGCCCCGCTCCGCTCCGCCCCACCCGGCCTAGGACTTCGCCTGTGCCTTCAGTTGCTGCTTGTGCGCGCGGACCTTGAGGAGGGACTCCGGACCCGTGATGTCCGCGACGGACCGGTACGCCTCGGCGGTCCCGTAGTCCCCGGCCGCCCCGCGCCATCCCTCGGGGCGGACGCCCAGCTGCTTGCCGAGGAGGGCGAGGAAGATCTGGGACTTCTGCTTGCCGAAGCCGGGCAGGGCGCCCAGGCGTTCGAGGAGTTCGCCGCCGGTGGCGGCGTCCTGCCAGAGGGCCGTGGGGTCACCGTCGTAGTGGTCCACCAGGTACTGGCAGAGCTGCTGGATCCGCTTGGCCATCGAACCCGGGTAGCGGTGCACCGCCGGCTTCGTGGAGAGGAGCGTGGCGAAGTCCTCGGGGTCGTACGCCGCGATCTCGTGCGCGTCGAGATCGTCCGCCCCCAGCCGCGAAGCGATCGTGTACGGGCCCGTGAACGCCCACTCCATGGGGACCTGCTGGTCGAGGAGCATGCCGACCAGCGCGGCCAGCGGACTGCGGCCGAGGAGTTCGTCGGCCGACTCGTCCTGTGCGAGGTGAAGGGTCACGTCCATGCGCCGATGATCCCCCGTGACCGGCCCCGTCGCCCGTCGCGGGCGGCCCCGCGGCCCGTCGCGCCGAAATGCGGATGCGGACCCTGCGGCGGCCGCGTTAGCCTCGATCACATGTCTACGCCCCGCATTTCCTAGCCAGGACACACGCCTCCACGTCACCCGTGTGTCCATTCGCTATTGCGGAGTGTTACCTCATGATCACCGTTCGAGGTGCCGACGTGCGCGTCGGTGCCCGCCTTCTGCTGTCCGACGTCTCCTTCCACATCGCCCCCGGCGACCGCGTCGGCCTGGTCGGGCGCAACGGCGCCGGCAAGACCACCCTCATGAAGATCCTCGCGGGCCGGGCCGTCCCCGCCGACGGCTCCGTCACCCGTACCGGTTCCGTCGGCCACCTCGCCCAGGACCCGGGCGCCGCCGACCCCGCCGTCAGCGTCGCCGACCGCATCCTGTCCGCCCGTGGCCTGGACGAGGCGGTGGCGGCGTCGCGTACCGCGGCGGCCGCCATGGCGGCGGCGGTGAGCCCGGCTGCGCAGGAGCGGGCCATGGCGGCCTACGTCCGCGCGGACGACCGCTTCCAGGCACGCGGCGGCTACGCCGCGGAGGCCGAGGCCGCCCGCGTGGCCGCCGGGCTCGGGTTGCCCGAGCGCGCGCTGCACCAGCCCGTGGGCGATCTGTCGGGCGGCCAGCGGCGCCGCGTGGAGCTGGCCAGGATCCTGTTCTCGCAGCACGACACGCTGCTCCTGGACGAGCCGACCAACCACCTCGACGCCGACTCGGTCGGCTGGCTGCGCGGCTATCTGGCGGGTTACCCGGGCGGCCTCGTGCTCATCAGCCACGACACGGGGCTCCTCGCCGACGTGGTCAACCGCGTGTTCCACCTCGATCCGCGCCGCGCGGCCATCGACGTGCACAACACCGGCTGGCACACGTACCTCGCCCAGCGCGCGACGGACGAGCGGCGGCGTACGCGTGAGCGCGCCAACGCCGAGCGGAAGGCCGCGTCGCTGCGCGCGCAGGCCGACAAGATGCGCTCGCACGTCTCCACCGCCACCGCCGCGAAGAACATGGACCGGCGCGCGGAGCGCATGCTCGCGGGGACGGAACCGGTCCGGCGCGGCGAGAAGGTCGCACGGATCCGGCTGCCCGAGCCCGCCCCGTGCGGCCGGATGCCGCTCGGCGCGATCAGCCTCACCAAGGCGTACGGGTCCCATCGCGTCCTCACGGGCGTCGACCTGGCCGTCGACCGGGGCAGCCGCCTCGTTGTCCTCGGGCTCAACGGAGCAGGCAAGACGACGCTGCTCCGGCTCCTGGCGGGGCGTGAACTCCCGGACGGGGGACGGGTGGTCGAGGGGCCTGGGCTCCGCCTCGGGTACTTCGCGCAGGAGCACGACACTCTGGAGGGTGACAAGACGGTCCGGGAGAACCTCGCGGGCGCGGCCCCGCACCTCACGGACGGCGAGGTGCGGCGCGTCCTTGGATCGTTCCTGTTCGGCGGCGACGACGCGGACAAGCCCGCCGCGGTCCTCTCCGGCGGCGAGAAGACGCGGCTCGCGCTGGCGGGCCTCGTCCACTCGGGCGCGAACGTCCTGCTGCTCGACGAGCCCACCAACAACCTCGACGTGGCGTCCAGGGACGAGGTGCTCGGCGCCGTCGGCACGTATCCGGGGGCGATCGTGATGGTCACGCACGACGAGGGCGCGATCGACGCGCTGCGGCCGGACCGGGTGCTGTTGCTCCCGGACGGATCGGAGGACTTGTGGAGCCCGGACTACCGGGATCTGGTCACGCTCGCGTGAGTCGCGTGTGAGTCGCGTGTGAGGCCCAAGCTCGCCTACGTACAGGTGAGTTGTCCCTCCGTCAAGGCCGCGCGCAGCGATTCGCGGTGGACGCCCGTACCGGCCCCGCCGCTGTGATTCGATGCTGCGATGAGACGAGACCGTGCCGCCGACGCGGCCGACGGCCACCCTGTCCTCCGGCTGCGGGAACGCTCCGGTCAGCGTGACGTGGAGGCCTGCGTCGGGGTGCTCGCGAGCGTCCACAAGGCCGATGGCTACCCGGCCGACTGGCCGCCGCAGCCCGGCGAGTGGCTGGAGGGCAGCGGCGGTCTCGGCGCCTGGGTGGCCGAGCTCGACGGGCGCGTCGTAGGCCACGTGGGGCTGTCCCGTCCCGGGGCGGGGGACGAGGCGCCCGGCCTGTGGGGCGGGGACGCGGGGCCGGGCGGGGCCGGTGTCGTCAGCCGCCTCTTCGTCGGACCGGACGCCCGCGGCCACGGCATCGGGGCCCTGCTGATGGGCCGGGTCGTACGGGAGGCGCGGGCGCGCGGGCTGCATCCGGTCCTGGACGTGGTGTCCTCCGACACCGCGGCGGCCGCGCTCTACGAACGCCTTGACTGGCGCCTTCTGGGCATCGTCGAGCAGGAGTGGGAGCCCGGCCGACGGGTCACCCTGCACTGCTACGCGGCCCCCGCCGCCCCCGCCGCTTCCGGCGATCCCGGGTGACTCAGCCGAGCAGCGCGCGCACCGCGGCGCGGTCGACGTTCGTCAGGGCGCGGACCAGCTTCGGGGTGAGGAAGAGGATCACGAGGCCGATCAGGGAGACCGCCGCGATCTGCGCGGGCGAGGTGACGTAGTACGCGTGCCGCTCGCCGCCGGAGGTGAAGTCGTACACGCGGTAGCCGGGCCAGCCGACGTAGCGGTGGAAGACCCAGGAGTACGTGGGGAAGAGCGCGACCACCCAGCCGACGACGAAGAACGTCACCGCCAGGACGAAACTCAGGACGCGCCAGGGGAACATGACCACCTGGAACAGCAGCGCCCGCCACCCCGCCCCGTCCGCGAGCCGGGCCCTGAAACCGGCCCAACGGCCCGCCTCCCGCGGCCCATCGAACGCCCCGGGCCCGGCGACGGCGAGCCCGAGCCCCGTGCGGGCCCGCCGTCGCTCGGCGCCCCCGAGCCCCCGTGCCGCCGCGAGCGCCGCGGCGAGGACGGGCAGGCCGAGCACGGTGACGAGCAGGCCCGCACCGAGGGAGAACATGGTCACGGCGCACGTGAACCCGGCGATGGCGACGGGCAGCGAGGTCAGCACGTAGCCGAGCTCGCGGAAGGTGGCGGTGGCGAAGGGCGCCCGCCAGAAACCGGGCTTCTCCGCGGGAGCGGGCACGTGGAGGGGAGCGGCCGCCGAGACCGAAGTGGTGTGCGGCAGGGTGCTGGTGCTCATGGCGGGCCTCGAATCGTGGCGGTGGGTCGTGGCGGTGGGGTGTCGCGATGGGTCGTCGCGGTGGGGTGCCTCGATGATCTCCCGCGCGCCGGGCCCGGCGACATACGGTGATCCGGTGTCCGGGGGGTGGTGCTAGGCCCCCTATCTGCCCCGGGGTACGTGCGGTTCTGCCCCGCCCCACGTACGGGGGACAGGACACCTACGGGGGACACCTATGTAAAGCCCCGTCAGGCCAACTCCGCCCGGCGCCGCGCTCCTTGACCCCGCAGCCACCGTGCGACGTCCTCCGCGCCCGCCTCGATGGCCACGTCCAGCGGCGTCAGGTCGTCGTACCCGACCCGGTCGAGATTCGCGCCCCGCTCGAACAGATAGCGCGCGGTGGCCCGCTGCCCGCCGTGGCAGGCGCCCCAGAAGGCGGCGTCGATGTCGTCCGTGTCGGGCCGCCCCGGTGCCTCGCCGCTGTCTTCGACGTGAGCCCGCCCTTCGACGTGAGCCCGCCCCTCGACGAGCGCCGCGACCCGGTCGAGCAGGCCCAGCGTCGCCGCGTCCTGCAACGTCGTCCGCGCCCCGTGCTCAAGCAGCCACCGCGCCGCACGCCACTGGGCGAAGCCGCGCGCGTCGGCCAGCGGTGTGCCGCCCGCGATGACGCCGCCGGTCGCCTCGATGTCCGCGCCCGCCGCGACGAGGGCGTCCAGCGCCGCTACGTCGTCGTTGCTCGCGGCCCAGTGCAGAGGCGTCTCGGAGTGGGCCCCGACGAACCGCGTGCCGGGGTCGGCGCCCGCCGCGACCAGGGTGGCGATGATCTCCGGACCTGCGGGGATGTGCCCCGGCCAGTCCGTGGCGACGTGCAGCAGACTGCGGGTCCCCGCGGCCTCGCCGATCTTTCTGATCCGGGTGGACCCGAGGCCGGGGTGCGCGTCGAGTAGCTGCCGCAGGCCGGGTACGTCACCGGCCCGCATCGCCCCGGTCACCGCGACCGCCAGGGGACTCCCCGCGTCGATGACTGCCATGACCGGCCAGCCTCCTGATCTTTGACCACGGTGTCTGCGTCGACGTCGATTCTGTCAGTGGCCACCGACAACGGGCCCGTCCGCGCTCACGGAACGCCCGCGGCGTTCGGCTCTCTCAGTCCGTCCACCGCGGTGCAGGACCCCGGCGACGATCACCGCGACGGCCACGGCGACGAGGTGCTCGCGGCCCGCGAGGTCGAGGTCGGCCACCGAACCGGCCACCGTGGGGACGACCGCGACGAGAAAGAGGACGGGCGCGCGCAGCGCCACGGCGGTGTAGGCGTAGAGCCCGACGATCGCCGCGGAGGCGCCGGTGTCGACCGCGTGGGCGGCGTCGGCGGGCAGGCCGAGACGGTCGGGCCCGAGCGCGATCATGACGCGGGCCCCGAGCGTCCCGGCGAGCGTGGCGGTGTAGGCCACCGCCAGCGTGCGTATTCGCCCGAAGACGAGCTCGGCCAGCGCGAACGCAAGGAAGAGCCGGGGCAGCCCGCCCCAGGCAGGCAGGTCCACCGCGGGCACGAACAGCGAGACGGGCGTGCGGAGCAGTGAGAGCCAGACGGGCTGGTCGGCCTGTACCTCACTGATTACGCGCAGCACATCGGCACCGGTCGGCGTCTGCTGGAACTCGTGCAGTCCGACGACGGCGACGGTGGCGAGGAGCGCGAGCGAGACACCGGCGGGGCCGCGCGCCCGCAGTCGGCGCACCGGTCCGACGACCACCTCACGCCACTCGCGGACGAGGGCCCGCCACCCCCGGACGGCCAGGCGAGAAACCAGCGACACCAGCGGGATCCGCGACACCTGTGACACCAGCAGTCCATCCTCTTCGTGCTCCGCCACCCGTACGGGCGAATCACGGGCGATTGCGGAGGATACGTGACAGCCGCGGGCGGGGTGGCAGTGAGCGGCAGGTGCGGCAGGTGCGGCAGGTGCGGCCGGTGTGGTGGTCAGGCGTCCGTACCCGGGTGGCCCTTCGGCGGGTCCTCCCGGCGTCTCCGCGGCCGGTGCGACATCAAGTCCCGTGTGCCGCGGGCGTCGTCCCTGCCCACGATCGGCAGCGGGTGGGCCCCTCGGGGCGGCCCCGCGGGAAACTGGAACAGCCGCGCGGACGAGCCGGGTGGCGCGGACGAGCCGGATGACGCGGCTGAACCGGATGACGCGGACGAGCCGGATGACGCGGGCGGCGGCTCCACGTCTCCATGGCCCGCCGGTGCCGCCGCGGCGGACTCGTGGTCGGTCGCGCGGGCGTGGTCGGCCGCACCCGCGGTCTCCGTCGCACGGGCGTGCTCCGCCCAGCCCTCGCGGAACCAGCGCAGCTGACTCTGCTGCGCCTCCTCCTCGGTGAGTATCCGGACGCCGTCGATACCGGCTTCCTGGATCTTCGACCCGAGTTCGATCAGTAACCCGCCGACGAGGAAGGCGAGCTCCTCCGACGCGGTGGTCTCCCCCTCGACGTCATGCCGTCCCGTACCGCGTCGCGCGCCTCCGGACGGACCCTCCGCTTCGTCAGTCGGCATGTTCGCACTCCCTCTGTGCCCCCGGGGCTGCGTAAGGCGGCCCCCTGCTATTCGATCTGCGGCAGGAACGCCTTCGTGACCCTCACGAAGACCGCCTGCAGTTCTGGAGGCACCCCCATTCTCCGGGCCGCTTCCTCGGGGCTCAGCAGTCGGGGGGCGTCGTCGCTCTCGCCGCCCCGGGCGGCCACGATCGGCAGATCACTCTCGGACAGCCGTCCGGATCGGATCAGCATGTCGCGCAGCGGCACGCCGAGCACGGCCGCAAGGCGCCGCATCGTCTCCAGGTCGGGCATGCTCTGCCGCTGGATGAGCCGGCTGACCGCGGCCCGGTGCACGCCCGCGTCGTCCGCGAGCTTGGACTTGCCGCCGCCGCGCGGGCTGTCGATGTCGTATCCGCGCTCGCGCATCACGCCCTCGATCCACTCGGCGAATTCCTCCAGTTCGTCCGCTCGATTCCGGCCACTCTCCCGACTCTGATCGTGGCTGATCCCGGTTCGGTACGCCTGGTCGATGCGGGCGCTGGCCCGCTGACTGGACACCATGTCGTCGCTCTCCCCTCGTCGCAGGGCGAGCGTACCGATCGTGCGCGCACCGAAATATGTGCGCGCTCGCACGTTGTTGTGAAGATCCCGCGCAGGGCCCTCCGTGACGGAGATTTTCAGCCACCCCTTACTTCCCCTTGCTCCCCTCCGATCCCTCGCCTCTACGTTTTTAGTTGCGCATGCGCACGCAGCGTGGAACTCTGATCACGCATCGACGTCTTCGAACATATGTTCGCACACCGACGGAGGGGTTGCGCATGCCCAATCGGACACTTGTCGCCGCACCTACTCTGAACAGCGCTTTCCCTCCTACTCAAGTTGTCTCGGACGAGGCTCCCGACTGGCGCAGAGACGCCGCCTGCGCGGATCTCCCCCAGCAGTACGTCTTTACCCGCAGCCCCGCCGAAGCGGCGCCGGTATTGCGCGCCTGCAATCAGTGTCCGATTCGACGTGAATGCGAAGCCATCGTCGACCCCTCGCGCACCTGGTTCGACGGGGTCAGCGGGGGACGCCTGTGGCGCAACGGCCGCGAGGTCAAGCCACGCCAGAAGACCGGGAGGCCGTGATGAGCAACCACGTGATGAGCAACGCCGTGATGAGTGACTCCGTGAGCCCCGTGATGAGCAACCTGCACACCCCGGCGAGCGGCACCGAGACCGCCCGTGCGGCGCTCTGGATCGACTCGCTCCGGCGCCGTTACCCCCTGCTCCTCGCCGAGCTCGCGCCCAGCACCGGCCGCACCCTGCGCGAGGTGCGGGGCGGCGGCCCCGGCCCGTCCGCCGGTGCCCCGGTCCGCCTCTACGTGTCCGACGCCCTCCGCGACATCGGCGACGGGGTGGTCGAACTGGAGGAGGCCGTACGCGACCGGCTCGGCCTGCGCCGTATCAACGCGGCCCCCGTGCCGGTCCGCCTGCGCCGCCTCACCGAACTGCTCGACGCGGTCGCGGGCCTGCCCGATCTGGCCGTCCACGTCGAGGCGGAGGCGTGCCGGATGTCCCGGCGCTGCGCCCGCGCCCTGGGCGACCCCGAAGAGCTGGTGCGGCTCCCGGGGCGCTGCCCGGCTTGCGACTCCGTATCGCTGCGGGCCTTTCCGGAGCGGGGCGTCGCGATGTGCGTGAATCCCCCCTGCCGCCACGTGCTCGACGAGTTGGACGAGTTGGACGAGTTGGACGAGGAGGAGACGAAGTGAACTCTCAGCTGACCGCGCCGCAGATGTCTCCGCTGATCACGGGTGACCTCGCCGCCACCGAGGCCGACGTCTCGCCCGCCACCATCCGCAAGTGGGTGCAGCTCGGCCACCTCACGGCGGCCGGGCGGCAGGGGAGGCGGTCGATGTACCGGCTGGAGGACGTGTTCGCCGCGGAGCGCTCCGTACGAGGGGCGCGGGTGACGCGGCCGTAGCGGCAAAGCAGGAAAACGAGGGAAACGAGGGCCCCGTACCAGGGTGGTGCGGGGCCCTCCGTGCGTACGCGTACGGCCCCAACAGGAGCCCCACCGACCTCAGTTGCGGGAATCAGGACCCTGGATCACACTTGGAGCAGCGGCAGAGCTGCGCCCCCTGCGAGGGGCGGCGGACCTGCCGCTTTGCGTTGCCCGAGCTTGCCCGAACGTGCCCGAACTCCGAGCTCAGCCCCTACGGCGTCCTTGATGGACGTCTCCGATGACAGGGAGTGTCCATGTGTCCATCTTGACCTTCCCCGACGCGGAACGGCTCGTCGTCGACTTCCTCAAGAACCGGCCGGAACTCGCCGGTTCGGTCGTCGACAACAGACCGCCCGCCGGGTTCGACGGCACCCAGAAGGCCGTCCTCGTCTCCCGCGTCGGTGGCGCGTGGGTCGACGACCGGCATCTCGACCAGCCGCTGCTCGACCTCGAGGTCTACGGCCCGGACAAGTCCACCGCGCACGGCATCTCCCTCGCCGCCCGTGCCTGTGTGCTCGAACTGGTCGCCACCTCGTACGGCGGGGCCGTCGTCACCGACGTCACCGAGACGGACGGGCCGCGCTGGCTGCCCGACTACAACCGTCCGGCGGGCAATCGGTATCTGTCGACGGTACGGATCTCGATCCGCCCCGCGTGAGCAAGTCTCCGCATGTGAGTGAGCAAGTCCCCGCATGTGAGTGAGCAAGTCCCGCATTCCCAGGCCCTGCCGACCCGGCGGGGCCTTCGTCGTACCCAACCCACACAATCCACACTTTCTGAGGAGTACGCATGGCAGGCAACAACGGCAAGGAAATCCGCGTCGCCGGTACCGGACGCGTCCTGATCGCCCCCGTCAACACTGCGGCCCCCGCCAACGCCAGTGGCGACTGGGACAAGACGAAGTGGACGGACCTCGGTTACACCACGACCGACGGCATCAAGTTCAACAAGAAGGACAAGATCGACCCGGTCGACACCTGGCAGTCGGTGAGCCCGGCGCGGTTCATCTACTCCGACCGCGACCTCACTGTGAAGTTCCAGCTGCTGCAGCTGAACAAGGCGACCCTCGCCTTCTTCATGGGCGGCGGTGAGGTGAAGGCGGGGACCACCACGCCGCCCTCGACGCTGGCGGAGCCGGAGATCAAGGAGTTCACGTACGAGCTCGCCAACTCCCCGGCGCCGGACGAGCGCGCCCTCGGCATCGAGTTCACGGACGGCGGGTCCGTCTACCGCTTCGTGGTGCCGCGCGGCCAGGTCACCGAGACCGAGGAGATCGGCCTGACCCGGACCGGCGCGGTGAAGCTGGGCGTGACCTTCACGGCGCTGGCCATGAATGACACGGCGCCGCTGGCGAGCTTCCGCATGAAGGAACTGGCCACGTCCTACTCGTAAGCCGCCCTGGGGAGGACGGACCGACCAACTCCGCCTCCCGTCTGATTGATTGCGCGAAATCGCCGGTTGCGCTTGCGCGCGACCTCGTAGGATCCGAGCGACGCCCGGCCCGTGCCCCCAGCACGGCCGGGCGTCGCCTTGCCGAAGGAGAGAACCCGTGTCCGGCTTCAACGTCAACGCGGCCCGAGCCCAGCGCCTCGAAGCGCTCGGCCGCGCCTGGACCTTCGAGCTCGACTCCGACAGCTTCGAGCTGCCGACCGAGCTGACCCGCACGATCGCGCGCCAACTGCGCGACCTCGACGACAACGATGTGGACGGGCTGCTCGAACTGCTCCTGGGCGAGCAGCAGTTCGCCCGTTTCGAGCGGCACGACGTCACGATGCAGGACATCGCCGCGATCCTTGAGGCGTACGGCAAGGAGACCGGGCTCGGCCTGGGGGAAGGCTGAGCCTCGGCGCGTTCGTCGACGAACACGCCGAGGCTCTGGAGGCCGACCTGCTGCGCCACTACGGCGTGGACCTCCTCGACTGGCACCGCGGCCGCCTCTCCTCGCGCCGGCTCGCGGTCCTGATCCGCCATCTGCCGCGAGACGGGGCGGTGGCGCGGGAGACGGAGGGTGAGGCGGCGGAGTGGTCGGTCACCGACTACCTCCTGGCCCACGTGGTGGACCAACTGGCGGACGCGAACTGGATGTTCGCTGCCGTCAACCAGGACGAGGACGCGGACCCCCTGGACCCCCCGAAGCCCCTGCCGCGCCCGGGCGCCGACCGGCAGCCGACGTCTCAGGGTGCCCATCCCACCCAGGAACCCACCCTTGACCCCAAGCCTACGGCCACACAACTAGCGGCCTTCTTCTCCTGACCCTCCCGCCACGACAGCGGACAGGCGATGATCTGCCGGACAGCGTGGACTAAGGGAGGGAACCTCGTGAACGACACGGAGCAGCAGTGGTCGGCCTGGCGCAGCCGCGAAATCCTCATTCGTGAGGCCGGCGATGCCGCGCCCATACCGTTGGAAATCCGCGGGGTCTTCGGCGCGCAGCTCGACGCACACATCGTCCGGCGCACGGAGTCGACACAGAGCGCGGGATACGGCTCCACCTTGTGGGGCATGGACCGCCACCGCTTCGTGCTGCCGTCGGATTTCAATTCCCTCCGACTGTTCCGCCACGGAGGCAAGGCCACGTTCACGGGTCTCGGTGGCTGGAAGGTGCGGCGACTGGCCGAACGGGACGTCGAGCTTGTCGCCGGTGAGATGTCCGGGGAAGGGCCGTGGGTGCTGCGGGTCGCCGAAGGTACGAAGAAGCGGCTTCGCATCACGTGGAACAAAGGTCAGTACGCCGGGGCGTTGACGCTCTTCGGCCCCGCTTTCGGCGCGGGCAAGGAGCTGTCCGCGCCGAACCACACGCACGAGGCCATCAGTGTGACCGGGCCCGGATACCTCCTGTTGAACGCCCAGTACTGGAGCCTCACCACCGACTGAACACCAACCCCAACCGGCGGCCCCTCATGCCTGATCCAACGGCATGTGGGGCCGTCGCCTGTTTGAGGAGCTGATGATGGCCGACGATAGTCCCCCGGAAAACAGTACGGTCAAGCTGATCAAGGAAATCACGGAGCGCGAATACGTCAAGAAGGTCGAACTCACGGCCTTCAAAAGCGAGTTCAACGGCGGTGCCTTCGCCTTCAACGCTGCTGGTGGCGGCCTCACGGGGATCAAGCTGGAGCACAGCTTCCTGGACCCCATAGGCGACATGGTGAAAAAACGGGAGAAGGCAAAGGAAGCAGCCGAGGCGCGTAGCAACGGCGAGCACCCGGAGCAGCTGAAAAGCGCGGCCGCGAAGGCGCAGACGACTGCCGACAAGGCAATCACCAAAGCCAACGGAGCCAACCGGCGCATCAACGACTTGGCCCGTGACATCAACCAGAAGCTCCGGCGCAAGGCCGACAAATCCACGGTGTCGCTGGCCAACGACCGACAGAACAGCCAGCTCTCGTCCTTGCGGAGCAGCCAGGTCGCCGCGCTGCGTCGAGAGGCCGAGCAGGCCGGGGCCAATGTGCAGCACCTGAACAACCAGATAGCCCGGCTCAATTCCCGCTTCTGACCCGGTGAGCGAGGAGTGGAAACGTAGAGGAGTAGAAAACCATGGGACTGAACCAGTCCATAAGCACCGCAGCCACCCAACTCGGCCGCATGCGCAGCGCCGCAGGCCAGGCCGCCACCCAGGTCGGCAAGCTCGGCAAATCCACCGGCTCCGCCGCGGGCGCCGTCGGCAAGTTGAACAAACCCACCGGCTCCGCCGCCACCGCCGCCGGAAAGCTCGGCAAGTCCAGCGGCTCCGCGGCCACCGCGATAGGCAAGCTCCGTACCTCCGCCAACAGCAGCAGCAGCGCGGTCAAGAAGCTGCACAGCGGCCTCCGTACCGCCGACGGATCCCTCGGCAAGGCCCGAAAAGGGTCCGACAAGTTCAAGAGCTCCCTCGACAAGCTCCGCAGCTCCGCGAACAAGGCCAAGACCGCCCTGCGCGACGTGAAGCGCCAGGCCGACGCCGTGGACAAGTCCGTCGGCAAGGCAGGCAAGAATGCCGACAAGAGCGGCAAGTCCATGGGCAAGATGGGCAAGGGGCTAAAGGGGGCGAGCCTGGCCCAGAAGGGGCTCAACCTCGCCATGGCGGCCAGCCCGTTCGGCCTGATCATGACCCTCGCGGCCCCACTGATCGCCCAGTTCGTGAACATGGACAAGGTCACCGCCGCCCTCAAGCGCGGCATGAACGCCGCGTGGAAGGGCATCAAGTCCGGCACCCGCTCGGCCGTCGACTTCATCAAGCCGCTGGTCAAGGGGCTCGGCAACCTCATCCTCACGCCGATCAAGGGCCTCGCGTCCGCCCTGAACGGAGTCTTCGGCGTCCTCGCCGGGATCAAGATCTCCATCCCCAGCTGGGTGCCCAAGTGGGGCGGCAAGTCCTTCGGGTTCCCGCGCCTGCACGTGCCGGTTCCGCACCTCGCCCAGGGCGGCGTCGTGCAGGCCCGCAACGGCGGCACCCTCGCGCTCGTCGGTGAGGCGGGCGAGTCCGAGGCCGTCATCCCCCTCTCCAGGCTGGAGCGGATGATCAACAACGGTGGCGGGAACGCCGTCGCCCTGCGCCGCCTCGCCGAGGCCATGGAGCGCCTCGCCGACCGCCCCGTACACGTCGACGTCGACTCGCAGACCATCGCCCGCGCCGTCTTCGCGGGACAGCGCGCCCTCGCCCGCAGGTAGCCGAGCCCGCAAGCCTCGTAACCCACAAAAGAACAGGAGGAGTTCATGGCCAGGAACCTGTGGATCGGAGCCCCTGGACGGCTCCGCGAAATCCGTCAGGCGGCGAAGAGCTGGGACCGCACCGCCGAGCTCAACGTCACCGAGTTCAAGGCGCTCGAAGGCCGCGTCACCACCTTCGCGCCCACCCGCACCACCCGCCGCCTCAAGCTCTCCTTCGAGTGGCTGGAGCCCGCGGACGCCCAGCACCTCGCGCAGCTCGCCCGCCGCGTCGGCACCGGACGCGGCCCCCTCGTCGTCCTCGACCCCGCCTCCGTCAACCTCCTCGACCCGTACCAGGCGGCAGGGCAGTCGGAGATCCCCGGCGGCTGGGACCACTGGTTCACCATGAACGGCGACATCGCGCTCGCCCGTGACGCCGACGGCATCACCACCGTCGACTGCCGGGACGCGGCCGCGGCCGTCGGTTGGATCCACGGGGTCTGGTCCGGCTGGCCGGTCGAGCCGGGCATGCGCGCGTCCTGGCTGCTGCCCGCCGACTGGGACCCGGCCACCGCCACCGCCCAGCTGGACTGGAAGGCGGCGGACGGCAAGTACCTCGGCTCCAGCCACACCGCAGGCGCCTCCGTCACCGCCACCGCCCCCGCGGGCGCCGCCTTCGCGACCCCCGTCGGACGGCCCGGCGCCGTCGGCCTGTTCGGGCTCGCGGGCGGCTGCCTCACCCTCGACGAGGAGCCGGTCGCGCACGCCCTGGGAGACGGCTGCCCGGCCATGGCCGTCACCGCGTACACCGACGTCCCTTCGGCCCGCCTGCCGTTCCGCAACGTCGGCCTCGACCTCGTGGAGGTCCGCGATGCAGCGCTCTGACGAGGCGCTCGACCGGGCGCTTGCCACACCCGAACGCGTGCCGTCCCACTCCACCCGCCTCGGCGGCATGGAAGTCGGCCCGCAGGTCCAGTCGTGGAAGGTCGAGCGGGCGTACGCGACGGACCTCCCCGAGGCGATGAGGGCCGTCTCCGGCAGCGCGTCGGCCCAGCTGGAGCTGCTGCTCGGCGGCGCGGGAAGCGTCCCCGCCCCGCAGCTCTACTCGGCGTGGGCGGACCGCCTCACCGGAGACCTCGCACGCCCCGGCCAGTCCGTCGTCCACACGGCGGGCGCCGCCGGGCGCACCGTGCCCGCCTTCCGCGGCACCGTCCGCTCCCGCACCGCGGCCTCCGGCAGCGACACCGTGACCGTGCAGGCCCTTGACGGCGCGGAGCGGCTGCGCGGCCCGGCCTCGCTCCCCAGGCCGTACCACGGCTACATGTGGGGACGCCCTGTCGCCACCGCGACCTGGTGCGTCGACGAACTCCTGCGCCAGGGCGGCATCCACAGCTGTCCGCCACCCCGCGCCCCGGCCGTCGACCCGGCCGACACGAAGCCGTTCACCGCGCTCTACGCCTCACTGCACGGCGGCTTCAACGCGACGCACGGGCAGCCCGAGTTCGTGCCGAGCCCGTCGACGTACGACTGGATCCGTGAGGGCGCGCCCTTCGAGATGGCCCTCATGCCGAAGGAGGCCGGTCTTATCGCCTCCTGGATGCCGCGCTCGCGGTTCGTCTTGCCGGGCAAGGTCTTCCAGATGGAGTGCTGGGTCAATACGGCGATGGCGCGCGGCAACACGATCGAGATGTCGGCCGTCTTCGACCAGAACGGCACGAAGACCGGCTACATCAAGGCCTCTTTCGACATCGCCACCGGCAAGGTGCAGTTCACGTCCGGAACCACTGGTGGCAGCCAGCAGGCGCTGACGCCCTGGACCCTCGACACGCTGGCCTCCCTGCGGGGGGTCTGGCACCTCGGCTTCCTGGTGGACACGGCCGCGACCGGCTCGGTCGTCGCTCCGACCGTGCAGGCCCGCCTCACCCAGCCCGACGGCGGCTACCGGCAGAGCGACAAGGTCAGATTCACCGAGGAGAATGCTTGGCAGCCGGTCTCGGAGCTGCACAAGGTCGAAGTGAAGACCGACATGGCCGTCGAATGCGTCCAGGTCACCGACCGGGTCTGGAAGGACATCGACTCCTACCCGACGGAGGAGTGGGAGCAGCGCGGGCAGTGGACCAAGGGCGCCGCCCTCGACACCCCCGAACTGCCGCTCTTCGACATCCCGAAGGTGTCCGGTTCGCAGTGGGACGTGATCACCGAGATCGCGCGGGCCAGCATGTCCACGGCCGAATTCGACGAGCAAGGCGTCTTCCGCTGGCGCGGTTCGTCGCGGTTCACCAGGGTGCCGACCGTCCCCGACCTCACCGTCACCACGCGCCGGGACATCGCCTCGCTCACCGTCACCGAGGAGATCGACGCGTGCCGCAACCACTGCGAGCAGTCCTACCAGGACTGGAACGGCATCAAAGCGGTGACCGGTGAGCCGATCCTGGACACGGTGGTACGGGAGATCAAGCCGAACTCGGCGATCGTCGTGCAGTACGCCATGGCCGAGGACGACACCGAAGTCGGCCCGCCCGGCGTCCTGGACGACTCCGTCAGCAACGAGGGGCACCAGGTGCGCTTCGGCACCGCGAAGACCGGTGGGACGTCGGTCAAGGGCGAGGTCTCGGTGGGCTGCTGGCGGGACGGGCCCACGTACTCCGTCCGGTTCGCCAACCACAGCGCAGCCAGCGTCTGGACGGTGACGAAGGACGGCAAGCCCTCCGTGCGGCTCCAACCGCTGAAACGTTCGGCCGACCCGAAGCTGCGGGCGTACGCGTTGTCGAACTCGACCAGTCAGAAGTACTACGGAAAGCAGCAGTACACGGCACCCTCCGGTGACTGGGTGCAGTCGGTCGAGACCGCTGCCGCCCTCACGAAGGCCATGATCAACGCGGGCCGCTATCCCGTGCCGCTCCTCGGCGACGTCGAGGTCCTGCACGACCCGCGCATCCAGCTCGGCGACGTGGTCCGCGTGGTCGACACCGCGGGCGCCGAACTCGACACGCTGGCCTGGGTGGTGGGCATCCGCACCACACACGCCGCCGGCAGCACGCCGCAGCAGACCCTCACCCTGCGCGGCACCGCCTTCAACGGCGTACCCGCCGACGCCGGGCTCGCCCCCGACGCCCCGGTCGACCCCGCCTACGGCCAGCAGCGGAAGTACCAGCGGCTCGCCGCGCAGTACGCGACGCTCGACGCCCTCACGAAGCAGGCGGTCAGCTACCGGACGCTGCTCGAGACACCGGGAGCCACGGCATGAAGGAAGAGGATCTGCCCGTCGGAGGCGAGGAGGCACCTGCTGACGGCTACGAGACGGATGCCGACGGCTATGAGCCGCCGCCGGGACCCATCCAGATCGACGACCCCCTCGTAGCGGCGGGCGACGAAGGGCCGGACCCGAGCCAGCTGCTCCCGCTGCCCCTGGACGACTGACCCACGGCTGCCCGCCCCACCCTTTCTCTTTCAGGAGGATCCGAACCCATGGTCGCTCTCACCCCGCTCGGCAGCCTGCCCTACCCGCAGCCCGCCGACAACGCCGACATCCCCGTCCACCTGCAGTCCCTCGCCGAAGCCGTCGACGGGCGCACCGTGCTGCGGTTCGCCGACGGCGCGGCCCGCGACGCGAAGGTGACCGACCCGATCCCGGGCATGGTCGCGTGGCTCAACAACCCTGGCAGGCACTACTACTTCACCGCCGCCAAGCAGTGGGCCCCGCTCACCCTCGGCCCGGTGCACTCGTCGAGCACCCTGAGCGGTACGACGACATCGACCGCGTACGTCGAGACGCTCACCGGCGCCACCGACCCCCTCGCCACCACGTTCATCGGCCCGCCGTCGGGCGGGGCGATCCTCACCATCGGCGCCCGCTTCAACAACAGCGCGGCCGGCCTCGCGTTCTTCTCGGCCTCCGTGAAGCAGGGCACCAGGGTCGTCAGCGCCGCGGCCGACTCCCGCGCGGCCGTCGTCGGCGGCACGAACCAGGTCACGGCGAGCATCCAGTACCCGCTCTCCGGCCTCACCGCGGGCGCCGCCTACACGGTGACCGGCGCCTTCCGCACCACCGCGGGCACCGCCACCTTCACCAACCGCTACCTGACCATCACACCCCTGATCTGACGCACCCCTGATCTGACGCACCCCGAGGAGGCCCCCATGGCCACACCTCTGACTGCCGACGCCCTCGCCCGCGCCCTGCGCGGCGAGGGCGTCCGCATGAGAGAACACGGCGACTGGAGGACGCACAACCGCAATCACAAGGGCCCCTGGGGCCCGGTGCACGGCGTCATGCTGCACCACACCGCAGGGCGCGACAGCCTCGCCCTCTGCCGCCGCGGCATGCCCGACCTGCCGGGACCGCTCTGCATCGGCCTGATCACCAAGGACGGCACGCTCCACCTCGTCGGATACGGCCGCACCAACCACGCGGGCAACGGGTCGACGGCGGTGCTCGACGCGGTCCGCAGGTCGAAGGTGCTCCCGTCCCGTCCCGGCCCCGACGCCGTGGACGGCAACGCCCGCTTCTACGGCTTCGAGATCGAGAACCTCGGCAACGGCAGCGACCCCTACCCGGCCGCCCAGCTCGACACGGTGGAGCGCCTGTCGGCGGCCCTGTGCCGGGCGCACGGCTGGTCGGGAGCGAGCGTCATCGGTCACCGGGAGTGGACCCGCCGGAAGATCGACCCGACGTTCTCGATGCCGGTGATGCGCGGCCGGGTGGCGAAACGTCTCGGCTCCGACGCCCCGGGCGACGACGGCCCCTCGGCGTACGCGCCCTTTCCCGGAGCGGCGTTCTTCGCGATCGGACGGCGCGACGCCCTGTGCACGGCCGTCGGCCGCCGCCTGGTCAAGGAGGGCTGCGGCCGGTACGAGGTGGGCCCGGGACCGGTCTGGAGCGAGGCCGACCGCGCCTCGTACGCCGCCTGGCAGCACAAGCTCGGCTACCGGGGCGGGGACGCGGACGGGATCCCGGGCCGGACCAGCTGGGACCGCCTGCACGTCCCACACCCCTGACCACCGACCCCACCCCCCTCGCACCCACCCAGTCCCCCCGCATCCCCCCCGCATCCACCCAGTCCACCGAGTCCTCCGGGAGGACGCCCATGACCGATGCCACGCGCAGAGGCCTGCGCACCGCCGTACAGACACTGCTCACCCTCATCGCCGCCCTGCCGCTGCTCGCGTCCGACCCGGCGGTCTCCGACGTCCCGGCACTCGCGGGCGCCGTGGCCTTCGCCGCGGCCCTGAGCCGGCTGATGGCCGTACCGGCCGTCGAGGCGCTGCTGCCCTCGTGGCTGCGGAGGACGGGGCGGAGGGAGGGGGTGGACGATGGCGGGAGCTGAGACCGGGAGCGTCCCCCTGGAGTTGGAGCGACTGCGCCGCTCCGTAGACGTCGGTTTCGCCACCACCCGGGGCGACCTCGCCCTCCTGCTGCAGCGCGCCGACCAGACCGACAAGACCCTCTCGGAACACGAGGACCGCCTGGACACCCTGGAACGCAGCCGCTGGCCCCTGCCTTCCCTGGCAGCGATCACCTCCTGCACGGCCCTGGCGGTCACTCTTTGGCAGTCGGGGGGCAAGTAGCGGCCGGGGCTGGCGCGCGAGCCCGAAGCACGCAGTGCGCATACTGAAGTTTGCTCGCCCTATATGCCACGCGCGGACGGCCGCTGTCCGCGGCCGCGTGAGTGTGCACTGCCGGTTCTCCAGAACGTCAGAACCTCACGCAGAGCGGAATTGACGGTTTATTTCTTGGTGCTGGCCCGGTAGAGATTCGGACAACGCTGAAGGGCCCCATCGTGAATGGTGGGGCCCCGTGCAGCTTCGCATCGGTCAGGAGCCGACGGGCCGGTACTACGGGCGTGATGCACGGCTGTAGTACCGGCACGGAAGCGAGGCAGCGCCCCTGCTCAGCGACGATTGCATGCCACCATGAATCTCACATCAGAGCTGGTAGGGATACAGATGGATCTCCGGTGTGTCGAATGTGATCGTCGATCCGGGCTGAGGCGGCACGGCTTCATTCGCCATTTCGACGAGCAGAATGTCACGACCGACGCGGAGACTCGTCACGGAGTCCTCGTCCACCGTCTGAACTGTTCCGCGCACCCTCACGGCCTGTCGGTGTGACGCGTCGCCGTCGAGCCTGTCGGTGTCTCCTTCATCCGAAAGCCAGGTAGAAATCTCCTCGTTGATGTCGATCTCCACGTCGAACTGGCCTTCGCTCGGCACGTCGTCGGCTTGCCATACTCCCCAGGCATCACCCAGTTCGCTCCTGAATCGCACTTCTCGGCGTTCGGCGTCGAGGATTTCGAGCACTTCGATTCGCATTATTTCAATCCCAGTGGAACTCTGACCAGGGTGTTGTCCACGATCCATGTATTGGTGGGTGCGACGAACGTCCACGTTTCTTTGTGGAAATGGAACCTGGTCGGCTTGCTGTTCATCTCGTGTGGGCCCATCCGGATACTACGCAGCCCATCGGCAGATACCAGGCGATCGGGATCCGAGTTCCCTGTCCGCGGGTGGACGTTGGTGTACGGTCCGCTGCCCAGGAACTTCTGCCATTCCTCCAAAACCTGGTGTGGTTTCAGCGGCTTGGGCGCGACTGCTTCCGGCGTTTGAATCACCGTTTGCTGCGGTTCCGTGCACGCCAGTCCGAGAGGGCGGGGTCGGTGATGCCGAGGAACTCCAGATTGCTGGCGAGGGTGTCGCCGAAGGCGTGGTTGGCCTTGTTGATCCAGTGCAGGGGGTTAAGGTCGCTACCCACGTGCGGGTCAGCCCTTCTTGGCGCGGGCCGCGGAGGTCAGCAGGATGTCCAGCAGGTCGAAGGCGTCGGAGACGTCGCCCATGAACTTGGCCTCGGCTTCCCACTCCTTGTGCAGGCTCCCCGTGAGCTTGGCGATCGTGTCCATGCCGTCCTGGATGTCGTCCTTGGCGCCCATCAGCGAGCCAAGGGCACCGAACGCGGACATGTCGTGCGAGGCGGCCTTGAAGTCGTGCAGCGGCTTGCGGGTGTGGTCATCCACCTTGTTCAGCGCGGATGCCGCCTTGTGCAGGGATTCCGCGTCCTTCTTCAGGTCCGACATGCCTGTCCGCCCCCGTCGGTTCAGATGGTTCCGCGTGTGGTGCGCCGACCGGCCGACAACCCCGGTCAGCGGTTGATGGACTGGATCTCTTGGACTTCCATGTCCTGGGTGGTTTCGAAGGTGCCGTTGGGCAGGTCGTCCCCTGTTTTCCCCGCGCCTCGCCAGGTGACCTCCCATGTCACTGACGCCTTCAGCTGGTACGGCCCCCCGCCGGTGGCACGCAGGTACCTGACGCCGCATGGGGGTGTCGTGCTGGAGTCGCCCTTGGCGTAGGGCGCACCAATGCTGTTGTCGTCGTTGATGGCGCACTCGCCGGAGGCGGGATACGTCTCCGCGTCGTCCGTACCGGGATTCAGATGGAGCCCGACGGGCTTGGCGATGGTCTCCGCCCACAGGCCGGTACCGGGCAGTTCGGCACGGACCTTGACCTCCCTGAACTTGGCCTTGTCCAGCCAGACCCAGGTAGGCAGGTTCACCGTGGACCGGTTCTTCGGCTTCAACTCGACCTCGGTGTCGGGAACTTTGGTCCGCTGGTAAGCGAGGTCGGCAAGCGTCTTGGTGTCGATGGCCCCGGGGACGCCGGGGGCCTTGCCGTTGTCCACCCAGAAGGGCTTGCGGTCGCAGGCGCCCGCGGCCGGGTCGTGTTCCATGCTCTTGTTCTTCACGCCCACCCACCACATGCCCTTGTCGCTCTTGGCGGCGTTGAAGTCCTTGTAGGGCTTACCGCCCTTGTAGAGCGCCTTGTCGCCCGCGATGCCCTTGGGGTCTCCGCCGACCGACGAGTACATGGACCACTTGGCTTCCGTGAAGGTCTTGAAGTCCTTCGCCTTCCAGTACGGCTCGTACCAGCAGGCAGGTGCCTTCCAGCCCATCGACGTCGGCGTGAGAGTGCCGGAGCGGCCGCCTCGCGTCGATCCGCCTTCCGTTTTGAAGGCGACCTTGGAGAAGAGGTCTTGGCCGGAGGACTCACCGGATGTCGCACCGGATGTCTACGGGGCCTGGGATCCGACGGCACCATGGCCCCCGGCCAGAGCCTCATGCGTTCCCACGACGCACATCACGGCTGCGAGGGCCGCTGCCGCCCCCTTGTGCCTCACGGCTGGCACCTCTGCGCCCCCCTGTCCTCGCTGAGATCACGTGTCTGCCAGACGCCGTCCTTGTTCTTCGTCACCGCGGTGTTGTAGTAGACGTAGCTGTCCGGTGAGGTCTTGACCTTCGTGACCTTGTTCGTCTTGCGGTCCTTGGAGTTCGACCGGCTCTCGTCCGCGCAGTACGTCACTGCCGCCGAGGTCTTACTGAAGACCGTCACCTGACGGTCGAAGTAGCGTGTGGTGCCCGTCCAGCTGATGTTCTTGCCGATGGCACGCTTGGCGTACTCGGAGAGCCCGATGAGTGCGCGGTCCGTCGTGTAGAAGGCGATGGCCGAGTGCTTCAAATCGCCCGATGCGAGAGCCGCGTCCACTGCGTTGATGCGCCGCTTGCTGTCCGCGAGGATCGCGTCCTTGACCGCGTCCCCGGTCTCCCGGCCCTCGAAGGTGTTCTTCATGTCGGCCGGCAGCTTGATCTCCGGCCGGTCGATCCCGTCTGCCGTCGCGGACGGCGACGATGGCGCCGACTTCTTCGTGCCGGTGTCCGCCCCGGCGATCTTGCCGTTGTCCTTGTCGTCATCCGAGCCGCCGCAGGCGGTCAGCAGCAGGGCCGCGCATGCGGTGAGTGCGGACGTGGCAAGCCGGATCGAGCGATTCACGGGGATCTCCGGAGCGTACGAGCTGAGCCGAGCAAAGCAACGCTATCCGTAACCGCGCGGTGACACTGAGGCGGGGGTGAACGGTGGTCGGAGCTCGGTGGGGCCGATCAGACGATACGGATGTGGCGCACACGGATTACAGCGGAAGCGGGCCAGACGGGGCGGAATGCCGCCCATGCCACGCAGGAAGAGCAGTCATGGTTGGTCGCCCTGAAGACCGAAGGCCAAGGATTTGCGCGCGACATGCGAAAGGCTCGGACCATGACAAAGAAGACTCCCCACAACTCGGACGAAGGCGCTGAAGGCGGCCCCCGTCCGGCCGCCGAACAGGACGCGCCGGTCATCCGGAGCAACGAGCCCGGCTCGTTCGCCCGGGGCGTTTTGGCCAAGCGCCATCCGGCCCTGATCCAGCAGGTAAGAGACGCCTTTCCGTACGGCCCCCGCCAGCACGAGGCTCTCGATGCCCTGCTGGACGAGATCACCAGCGGTGTGATCGAGCCGCTCGCTTCCTCGGAGCCCGATCATGGACAGTGGTTGGCCTGGGGACGACGGCACTTCGGGCGATCATGGTTCGACGCCCCGTTCCTGTGGGCGGAGAGCTACTTCTACCGCAGACTCCTCAGCGCCACCGAGTACTTCAGTACGAGCCCCTGGCAGGGTGTCGATCCCTTCGCTCCCTTCAAACGGGCCGAACTTCGCGGCACGGCAGTGGACGAGGAACTTCGAGCCTTGGACGCGCTCGCCGACGCACCGGCCGAGGAACGAGCCACGACTCTGCTCCGCGCCTCGCTGTGGGGCAACCGCGCGGACCTGGGCTTCCGCATCACGGAGGGGGACGCGGCACCCGGCGCGGCCACCGATGGCCTGGTCGCCGACGACAGCGGTGTGCTCTGGCAGATCCTGCCTGCCGGGGCCGGCGCTACGGTCGCCGTGGTGGCGGACAACGCGGGGCGGGAGCTGGTCCCGGACCTGATCCTCATCGACCATCTCCTACTGCACCGGCATGCCGAGCGGATCGTGCTGCACGTCAAGCCCCACCCGTACTACGTCTCCGACGCGATGACGGCCGACGTCATCGACTGCCTGCGCCGCCTCGTTGCGGCACCCGGTGAGGCAGGCGTGATCGGCGGGCGCCTCTGGGATGCCATGGCGACCGGCCGCTTGGAGATCCGGGCCCACCCGTTCTTCTGTGCGCCGCTGCCATACGAGGACATGCCGGAGGACCTCAGGGAGGAGCTCGCGGCCGTCGCGCTGACCATCCTGAAGGGTGACCTCAACTACCGGCGGCTGGTGGGCGATCGCATGTGGGACGCGACGACGTCATTCGCCGACCGCACGGCGTACTTCCCCGGGGCCGTCGCGGCGTTTCGCACGCTCAAGTCCGACGTCGTCGTGGGGCTGGAGCAGAGGACGCTGGACGCTCTGGAGCAGTCCGGTGCGGCTTGGCGTACGAGCGGTACTCATGGCTTGGTTCAAGTTCGGCCGTAGACCCGCCCGCCGCGCTGGGTCTGGGTGTGGGCCCAGGTGCGTGGCTTTGGCCAGGCGCTGGATGCGCCAGGTCAGGCCGCAGGCGGGGTTGCGTGCGTCGGTCCAGGTTTGAGAGCTGAGACCGCGCAACGACGAAGGCTCCGACCGCTTCGCGGTCGGAGCCTTCGTCTGCCCTCTCGGGCGGGTGCGGAGGATACGAGATTCGAACTCGTGAGGGGTTGCCCCCAACACGCTTTCCAAGTCTTCGCCCGACCGTTCTTGAGGGTACGGGAGCGCTCTGACCTGCGGTGCAGCCGGGTCGGGCGGGGGTTGCGAACGGTGCTGTACGCCGGTGAATGAGACCAGAACTGAGACCAGGGCGCTGGGTCATGCCTTCTTGGCGACGATCGTGTTCGGGACCAGCCGCTCCAGGTCGTCCACCTCCGAGGTGAAGACGGTGACCTGCCCCTTCTGCTGTCACGCGATGACGGCGAGCACCGCGTCGATCGCGTACTTGTGGCCGTGCAACTTGGCATCGGCCAGGAGCCGACGGGCCTGGCACTACAACCGTGACTCACGGCTGTAGTGCTGGAACGGAGGCGAGACAGCACCCCTGCTCAGCGACAATCGCATGCCATCATGAATATCGCATCAGAGCTGGTAGGGATACAGATGGATCTCCGGTGTTTCGAATGTAATCGTAGATCCGGGCTGAGGCGGCACGGTTTCATTCGCCATTTCGATGAGCACGATGTCACGACCGACGCGGAGACTCGTCACGGAGTCCTCGTCGACCGTCTGAACTGTTCCACGCACCGTCACGGCCTGTCGGCGTGAAGGGTCGCCGTCGAGCCTGTCGGCGTCTCCTTCGCCCGGGAGCCAGGTCGAAATCTCCTCGGGGATGTCGACCTCCACGTCGAACTGGCCCTCGCTCGGCACGACGTCGGCTTGCCATACCCCCCAGGCATCACCCAGTTCGCTCCTGAATCGCACTTCCCGGCGTTCAGCGTCGAGGATTTCAAGCACTTCGATTCGCATTACTTCAATCCCAGTGGAACTCTAACCATGGTGTTATCCACGATCCATGTATTGGTGGGCGCGATGAACGTCCAAGTCTCTTTGTGGAAATGGAACTTGGTCGGCTTGCTGTTCATCTCGTGTGGGCCCATCCGGATGCTGCGCAGCCCATCGGCAGATACTAGACGATCGGGGTCCAAATTTCCTGTCCGCGGGTGGACGTTGGTGTACGGACCGGTACCCAGGAACTTCTGCCATTCATCCAAAACCTGGTGTGGTTTCAGCGGCTTGGGCGCGACTACTTCCGGAGTTTGAATCACCGTTTGCTGCGGCTGTGTGCACGCCAGTCCGAGAGGGTCGATCCATTTATGCGGATTGTGGACGTAGGCTACGGGGTTGGGAGCCGGAGCGAGACCGAGCGGATCGGGGCTGAGATAGCGCGCGGTCTCGGGGTCGTAGTGGCGGAAGTGGTTGTAGTGCAGCCCGGTTTCCGGGTCGAAGTACTGTCCAGGAAACCGGAGCGGCGTGTACGCGGCGCTGTCGGACGCCCACGTGGTCGTGCCCCAGAGCGTGGCGCGGGTGCGCCAGGCGATGGAGCCGGTCTCGTCCAGGAGCTCGGTGGGTGTCCCGACAAGGTCGGTCACAATGGCGAAAAAGCGTGAGTCGATCGCGTCCTGGGATTCTCTAGCGACGTTGAGGCGTTCGGTCTGAGCAATCGGGCGCAGGTCTCTGTAGTCCCAGGTGAGAGTGACGGGATCCGGCAAGGCGACCGATGCCGTGGTCTGTTCGCACAGAGTGGCGCCGTCCCATGTGAAGTCCGTTTGCTCAAGCACCGTATCGTCGTCGGCAAGGCGCTGTTTGGCGATACGGCGGCCGAGCGGGTCGTACGCGTACCGCCATCGGGTGCCGTCCGGGGTGATCACTGACGTGAGACGGTCCTCGGCATCCCACACGTAGTGCCAGGTGTCGGGCTTTCGCGAGAGCCGTGCCTTCTGGCGCAAGGTGACGCGGCCCGCCGCATCGTGCTCGTAGCGGGTGCCGCCAGCCCCGGTGATGCGTGTTCCCCTGTAAGTGCGGGCGCCGGTGGCCTCGTGGCCGGGGTGAGAGCTGGGCCAGGAGGCTTCGGTCTGATTGCCCGCTGCGTCATAGGCGTACGTCTCGGCCCAATTCAAGGCGCGGACAGCGGTGACACGGCCCGCTGCGTCCAGGTCGAAGTCCCGGGTGCCGTTCAGTTGGTCGGCGAGATGGATCAGGTTGCCGTCGTGCCCGTAGGTGTAACTGCGACGCTGGACACTGCTGCCGGTGTCGTTGTCGGTGACGGACTGATGGGTCAGGCGGCCGAGGTCGTCGAAGGCGACGGCCACTGTTAGCGACTCACCAATGTGACGGGCCAGCTCATGGCCTACCGGATCGTGGTCGAAACGAATCGTGCGCTCGCCCACGGCGAGTTGGGTAACGCGGCCCGCTGCGTCGTAGCTCCAGCTGCTGGTGGCACTGGTGGGTGTTGTGCGGCTGATGTGGTTACCCAGAAGGTCATAGGCGTGGGTGACCGTGCGCCCGTTGACCGATTCGGACAGCAGCAGCCCGGCGGCATCACGCTCTTGGGCCAGGTGTGCGTCCGGGCAGGTTGCGCGGACGAGGTGTCCGGCGAGGTCGTAGGCGTAGGTGCTGACGGCGCCGTTGGCATTCTTGTGGATGGTTTGCCCAAGTGCGTCACGCGTGTATCGGACCGTCTGTCCGAGAGCGTTGGTACGGGAGGTGAGTCGATCGGCCAGGTCGTAGGCGTAGGCGATGCTCCGGCCGTCGAAGTCCGTCTCGGCCACCAGGCGTCCTGCGGCGTCATAGCTGTACCGCCATGTCATTCCCTGCCCGTTGGTGACCCGGGTGGGACGCAGCTCTGTGTCATGGACGAAGGTGTAGCGGGTGCCGTCATGCTCGGTGCGGGCCGCCGTCAGGCCGAAGTGGCTGTACTCGAAACGCGTGCACGCGCCTGCGGGATCCGTGTGGCTGGTGCAGTTGCCCTCGCCGTCGTACGTCCACGACTCCGTGGTGCCGTCCGGTGCGATACGACGTGCCGGATGTCCCTCGACCGTCCACTCCTGCCGTGTGCGAGAGCCCAGCGCGTCCGTGAGGGCGGCAGTGCGACCGAAGACGTCCCGCTCACTGCGGGTGACCGCGCCCAGAGGGTCGGTGATCTCGAGTGGGAGACCCGCCTGATCACAGCGGATGCGGGTGATCCGGCCGACGTGGTCAGTGACCTGCGTCAGGTGCCCGCACTCGTTGTACGTGAACTGTGTGGTGGCCCCGGCAGGGTCGGTCACAGAAGTGCGATTACCCCGCTCGTCGTATGCCTGGATCCAGGTGGCGCCATCCGGGCCGATCACCATGACGGGCAGACCGAGGCTGTTGTACTCACCTGTCGTCGCATGACCGTCCGGGCGGACGACTGACACCATCCGCCCGTGCTCGTCGTAAAGGTAGCGGGTGGTGTGGCCCAGCGGGTCGGTGACGGCGGTCAGCCGATGGCTGTTGTCCCACTCCCTATGGGTGGTATGGCCGAGGGGATTCGTCTCACATATGAGGCGGTGCGCCTCGTTGTGCTCGTAGCGGCGGGAATGACCAAGGGAGTTGGAGACGGTGGTGGTGAGGGAAGCGTCGTCGTAGATAAGGGTGCCGGAGAGGAAGCCCCCGCTGCCCTCGGTACGGATGACCCGGCCCCGCTCATCGAAGATGTAGCGGTAGGAAGAGTCGTTCCGGTCGGTCCAGGAAGTGATCCGGCCGTCCTGGTCGTACGTGAACCGCATCGGCAGGCCGGAGGAGTTGGTCAACTCACTCATGTGGCCGTCGTCGTTGTAGCCGTACGAGACGAGCAACGTCCCCGGTTCCTTGGTGTGCTCGGCGTCGACGAGGCGCAGGGCCGCGATGCGGGGAAGAGTGGGATGGCGATCGACGGCGATGCGGTAGCCGCCGGAGTGGGTGACCTCGGTCAGGGTTCCGTCGTCGGCGTAGTGAAGGGTGATGCGCTGACCGTTGCGGTCCTCGATGTACTGCAGGGGCAGGTCCACGGCAGTGTCGTCGTCGATGGGCTGCGGGGTGTGGAAGACGTACGAGTGCCCGGTGTCCGGGTCGGTGATGCGCAGGGCGGCGTCGACTTCGGTGTCCCAGCTGAGCGACAGGCGCGAGCCGCCTTCCGAGTAGACGGGATCGGCGGAGTCGGGAGCGAGCGGCGGGTAGATCAGCCGGGCCCCGTCGGAGGCGGCGTAGATGAAGCCATCGTCGTCGGCCTGGAGACGCTGATCGAGGGTGGAGGCCCAGGACGGGCCGAACCAGCCGCCCCAACGGTAAGAGGAGACGTGGGTGCGCTCCAGGATCAGGGGCAGGGTGCCGGGCAGTGCGACGTCGGTCTGCGACAGCAGCATGTCGCCGGTGGCGACATCGATCGGGTCCAGGTCGCACTTCTTGAGCGCGGCCCGGATGGATGCGGGCAGTTTCTCCCACTCCGAGGGGCGCAGCTTGAGCCGGGACAGGCCCGAGCCGTCGAGCCCCAACTTCTGTCCGAGCTTGGCAAGTTCGCCAGGCTTGAGTTTGCCCAAGCACTTGCCGAGGAGCTTGCCCAGACCTCCCGCACCGACCCCGAAGGCGGCGCCCATGGCCAGGGTCTCCGCCAGTTTGCCCGGGTCCTTGAAGGTCCCCGGATCCTGCAGGGCAGCGTCGAAGGCGGCGAACTTCATGCCGTCGCCCGCGAGTTTGCTGGCCTTGGCGATCGTCTTGATCTCGCCGAGGGCCTTCAGCGCCCGTTCCAGGCCGCGGATGGCCTCCATGACGGTGCGGATGACCGAGGCCATGCGGGTGCCGGACTTTTCGATCCGAGCGATCAGCGCCACGACCTTCGCGGCCCGTGCACCGGCCGCAAGGTTCCCGGCGATCAGAGATAGGCCACCGGTCAGCACCGAGAGGGCCAGGCTCGCGATCTCGAACTCAGCGATCTCCGCGAGGATCACACCGATCTCGGTCAGCAACTCGTGTGCCCCGTCGGCGAAGTCGTTCAGCGCTTTGGCACCGTCGCGTAGCGAGTCGGCCATGTTGGTGGCCTGCGTGCGGGCGGTTTTGGCTCGCTTGTGGAGGGCCTTGGCGGCCTTGCCCTCCCACTCCAGGTCCGTGAGCGCCGTCTCGGCGGCGTGAGCTGCGGCGTCGAGGCCCTTGGCCAGGGACCGCCACTGCTCGGCTATCTCGCGGATGCCGTCGGGGTCGACGAGCGGATCGGTGATGCCGAGGAACTCCAGGCCGCTGGCGAGGGTGTCGCCGAAGGCGTGGTTGGCCTTGTTGATCCATTTCAGCGGGTTGAGGTCGTCGACGTCGATGTCGCCGGGGATGATGTCGAAGCCCATCTACGGCTCAGCCCTTCTTGGCGCGGGCCGCTGCGCTCAGCAGGACGTCCAGCAGGTCGAAGGCGTCGGAGACATCCCCCATGAACTTGGCCTCGTCCTCCCACTCCTTGTGCAGGTTCTTGGTGAGCTTGGCGATGGTGTCCATGCCGTCCTGGATGTCGTCCTTGGCGCTCATCAGCGAGCCAAGCACGCCGAAGGCGGACAGGTCGTGTGAGGCGGCCTTGAAGTCGTGCAGGGGCTTGCGGGTGTGGTCATCGACCTTGCCCAGCGCGGAGGCCGCCTTGTGCAGGGATTCCGCATCCTTCTTCAGGTCCGACATACCTGTCCCCCCCCGTTGGTTGAGATGGTTGTGCGTGCGACGCGCTGACGTGCGCAGACCGGACCGGCCTGCAGCCTCAGATCACCGGTTGATGGACTGGATTTCCTGGACCGTCATGTCCCGGGCCGTCTCGAAGGTGCCATCCGGCAGATAGCCCTTCGCACCGCCCGTGCCCTCCCAGGAGATCTCCCAAGTGATCGAAGCCTTCAGCTCGTACGGCTCACCACTCGTGGCGCGGAGGTACTGGATCCCACACGGCGGCTCCTGCCCGGCGTCGCCCTTCTTGTACGGGGCACCGATGGAGCCGTCCTCATTGACCGGGCAGTCACCGGAAGCGGGGAAGGTCTTCGCATCCTCGGTACCCGGCTCCAGATGGAGGGCGACGGGCTTGGCCGTGGTCACCGCGTACAGGCCGGTGCCGGGCAGGTCGGCGCGGACCGTGACATCCTTGAAGGTGGCCTTGTCCAGCCACGCCCAAGTGGACCGGTTCACTGTCGACTTGCCCTCGGGCTTCAGCTCGACCTCGGTGTCCGGGACCTTGATCTTGTCGTACGCGAAGGCGGCGAGGGTCTCGGGAGTGGGGGCGTTTTTGTCCTTGGGGATCGCGCCGGCGTCCTGCCAGAACATGATGCGGCCGCAGTCCCATGCTTTGGAGTCCTGGTACATGCCCTTACGCACCGTACTGCGCCAGAACATGCCCTTCTTGCCGAGGTTGTATTTCTTGTAGCCGTCGGCGCTGGTGTCCGCAGGGAGCTTCAGGTCGAAGTTGTTGTCGGCCTTCCCCTTCTCGTAGTGGTCCACCCACAGGCCGTTGCTCCACCACACATGGGCGTTGACGAGTCCGCCCTCACCGGTCGCGACGGCGTCCTTGAGCTGATTCGGAGAGAAGACCGGCTCGTACCAGCAGGCCGGTGGTTCCCAGTTGGGGTCTACGGACTTCAGCTCACCCACCGATGCCTTGGCCGTTTGGCCGCCGGGGTACGTGAGCTTGATCTTCGAGTTGGACACCGATGCCATGAGTGATTTGCCGGAGGCGTCGCCGCTGGGGCCTGAGGGCTTGCTCGGCTGCTTGGACTTGTCGTCCTCGCCGAACGCGTGGGCCATGCCGGGCATCGCAACGACGAGGAGTGCTGAGGCAATCAGGAGCCTCGCTGCCCTGTAGTGGTGCGACATGCTCAGCAGCCTCCCCGATCGGTTTCCGAGTAGCGCGTCTTCCACACACCCTGTGACGTCTTGTCGAGCCGGTTGCGGTACTGCACGCGCGCTTCGGAATTCTGGGGTGTGTGCTCGACCTCGCCGGTCTTGGTGTTCTTGGTGGAGCCCTTGCTCTCGTCGACGCAGTAGAACAACACGCCGCTGCCGTCATCGGCGATGCTCACCTGCGGTTTCGACACCGTGGCGCGGCCGATCAGAACGAGGTCGTCGTCGACGAAGCCCTTGATCCATTTGCGGGCCGACTGACCGGCGGCATCGTCGGTGTAGAAGGCCAGCGCCTTGGAGCTCGGGTTTCCCGCAATGATCGCGGCGTACTCGGCCAGCAGTTCCTGCCTGCCGTCATTCAAGATCGCCTGCTTCTTGGGGTCCGAGTTCGTCCACCCCTGGAAGTCAGCCTGGAAGCTCTTGGGGAGCGTGATCTTTGGGCGGCCTGCTGCCATGTCGGAGGGCGTAGCGGAGGCCGACGGGCTGGCACTCGATCGCGTGTCCGCCCCGGCGATCTTCTTGTTGTCCTTGTCGTCGTCCGAGCTGCCGCAAGCGGTCAACAGCAGGGCAGCGGAAGCCGTGAGCGCGGTCACCACGAGCCCGGTCGAGCGAGTCACAGTTGTCTCCGATGAGGTGAGGGTTAACCCAAGCGAAGTAACGCTATCTGTGACCACGTGGTGACAATGAGAGCGGGGCAGACTTTGGCTGAGACGTAGCTGTGCTGAACCACCGCGGTTCGAGTGGAGACCACGGCGATTCCATTACGCTCGTCACTCCCCCAGGTTCCCCAGCACCTGTCCAGCCACCTTGCGCGCCTGGCTGTTGAGGTCCTTCTCGGCCACCACATGGGCGGGCGAGTACCTCTCGACGTACAGGAACTGACCCGCTCCGATGTCCATCGTGAGTGACGCCCGCCAGGTGTCGCCGTACATGACCTGCCGCGCCGCGTTACGGCCCTTGAGGATCACAGGGACGGCCTTCGTCGGGCTCGAGTCCGTCGCGTCGGCGACCTGGAGCAGTGCGGTTTCGTTCTTGAACAGGCTGACGACGTAGCCTGCCGGATTGTCCTCGTCGGACGTCATCAAGAAGTAGCAACTGACCTCGCCCTTGTCCGAGTCGGGCTCGGTGTCCTCGATTCCGGCGGCCTGCTGCTGGGCATCCGTGAGCACGGCTTGGCAGATGGAGTTCTCGTTGACTCCATCTGCCTTGATCGGCGTGGCGGCGGGCTTGGCGGACGTTGTCGCCGGGGATTCCGAGGAGGAGCATCCCGTCACCAGCAGAGCGGCGAGTGAGACCAAGGGCCACGCGCGCGACGACATACGCACTGCGGATTCTCCTCAATCAGCCTTATGGCTGCGGCGAGCTGAAGCGGGCACGACATCGTAGCCACCAGATCTCCGCCCACCTCACGCCGGCCGTGCAACCTCCCGAGCGCACCCCCAAGACAAGGTCACCCCGGCGCCTCCGTGCCCGTAGTTGTGCACCACGGCGCGCCGACCACGGCGCCCTGTCACCGTCGTACGGTCCGTGACGAGGACAGCGGCCAGGTCCGCACCGAGACTTACGTGTTCGACGCCCCGCGCCGACGGCGCTTCGCCGCTTCCCGTACCGGCGGGACCCGGCGAAGCGGAGGCTGGGAGGGCGAGAACGTTCCCTAAGGGGAACAAGAACCCGGAGGAAGAACCCACCCTGTCGCGCTGGTTGCGGACGCCGAGCCGCCCAGTGGGCGGGCGGAGGAAGCGACTCCAGACGAGACCACTTCTGCGCGCGTATCTGCGGACACGGGGCACGGGGCCGCGCTGTCGTCCCGCCTGGGCAGCGTCGAGCCGAAGCTGGCTCTGAGCGCCACAGACACCCTCACCCTGGCGCCGTTGGCCGCGCGGTGGCTGGACGCTGGGGTATCGGAACTGGAGGTTCGTTCGCTCCTTACCGCTGGGCTGCCCCCGGTAGTGCACAGCGCACGGGCACTCCTGGCGGATCGCCTCGTGCGCAAGCTGCCCGCGCCTCGTACTCGGCATGATGCCGCCGCACCGGCTACGCCACTGGCGGAGTGCGCCGAGTGCCGCGATCCCCTGCCGCGTGGCCAGCAGACCGGCGTCTGCGCCGCCTGCGCGGGGGTGGCGGCTGCCTCCACCGACATCTCTGCGCCCGTCATGGAGACTGTGGCCGGTCGTGTGGCGGCTCTGCGGATCGCTCTTCGCGCCCGGCCTGTTACTGCTTGACGCCTCGGGCATCGGTGCTCTCGCTCAGTCCAGGGAGACGTCGGCGAGCACGTCGAGCCGTAGCGCCTCCTGGGGAATCGCCCGGTCGGCCAGAAGGATCTCTCGGGCTTGGACGCGAACGGTGGCAGGTAGCCATGCAGTGAGCCTGCGGGCGTCGGCTGTTCGTACGTGTCGGCCGGCGCGGGTGGGCTGGGCGAGCAGCAGTTCCCACAGCCGTTGTGCGGGCCCGGCTTGCACTCCGGCAGTCTCGGCTACCGAGCAGGCAGCTACCGCGATCTCAAGACCGGCGGGATCCAGGTCGCCGAGGTAGTCGAACCGGGTGACCTTGTACGGCAGGGTGGTGAGGGACTCCAAGGGCGCGGTGTTGCGGCCCTGCACCCAGGCGACCGCGGCCCACGGTGGGTGCGCGTGAGGCCGGAGCACTCGGATGAGGGTGCGGAACGTGGCGTGGTTCTCGACGCAGACGATCGGGCCCGGCGCCTCTGGACTGGCGGTGACCGGTTCCCAGGCGAGTGGCGTCGACGGCCGCTCGCACCGCAGGAGCTCAAGGGTGAGCCGGTCGGATCTCCACAGCGCGGTTCCGCCGCGTGGGGAGACACGGTCGAACGCCTTCTCGTCGCCGAGGAGCTGGTACGCGCGCTCGGTGGTGGCGGCCATGGGGACGTTGCCGCCGTCGGTCCGGCGGAGCCAGTCGTTCACCGCGAGAAGCAGGCGCCGCTGGTACTCCGAGAGCCGCAGCGTGGCCGCCCAGCTGAGCTCTGGTCGCAGGGGGACTGTGATGGCAAGGCGCTTGTCAGTGGACCGGGTGGGCGTCTTGAGCGTCACCCTCTTGGGCAGCGTCTCCCGCCCCCGCCGAGCCGTGACGGTGCGCGCGGCGGACCACAAGCCCTCCCGCTCACCGCGGAGAATCGTGTCCTGCACGAGGTCCGGCACCTCGACGGCGCTGATGTGCGGGTTCAGGGAATGGATCGCAGCCGCTATCTCGTCGGCATGCCGATGGCCACCACGGTGGTCAGGGTCGAGAACGTCCAGGAGTGCCTGGAGATCGATCCGGGGCGTCGCGCTCATTCTCCGAGCACCTTCATGACGTCCCGCTGGAGGAGTTCGAGGTCGACAACGTCGCATGCTCCGTCATCGATGACCACGACTCCTTCGCGGGAGGACGGCCGCAGACGTCGCCCAAGCGTGATGATGCGGTCGAACATCGACAACGCTCCCTTGTCCTTGGGCGCGGCGGTGAACAGCAGCTGCAGCTCCATCTTGTCGGCGGCTCGCCGCATGGTGCGGACAAACTGATCGGCGGACGCTTGCCCGAAGGGGTTGTCCAGCCAGAGCCATCCGATCGAGGACGCCTCGCCCATGGAGCGGACCTTGGTCATGGCCGCGTACAACAGGACGCCCGCGGTGACGCGCTGTCCTCCGGAGAAGTTCTTCAGCTCGGAGACGTCGACGCGGTCGAGCCGAAGGTCGGTGTGCGGCTTGAGAAGCCTGACGTGGAACGGTGCGTCGACGAGTTCGCGCACCGCGGCGAACAGCAGTGCCTCCGGGTCGGACGTGCTGGCGCCCGGTGTGAGCAGAGCGTGGATGACACGCACGATGCGGTCGACGGCGATGGACTCGTCCGCCGGCACCTTCTCGTGTTCGATGAGGACGAAGTGCCGCTGGGACCAATCGCCGAGACCATCGGGAAGTTGGGACTGGTTCTGGTAGGACCGCAGCCTCGTGAGTGCCTTGGTGGCCTGCAGGTACAGGATGCGTGCGCTGTTGAGCACGTTCTGTTCATGGCGGTCGAGGTCGTCGCGCAAGGACGCGACGCGCTGTTCCAGCTGTCCGGCGAGGTGGTCCGCCTCAGACGGGAGGTTCTCGTCGGAGCGCAGCCGGGAGATGAGTTCGACGACGCGGGCGTCTGCCGCCTCCTCGACCGTGCGGGCCAGGTTGCCATGGGCAGCCGCGCGTACCGACCCGACAGCTCGATGTTCGGCTGCCTCACTGTTCGTCAGCGCTTGCTGGCAGGTGCGGACCTGATCTGTGACTTCGGTGATGCGGGTCGTCAGTGCCGAAATGTCATCAGAGCGCCGACCGGTCACACCGGGATCCGCCAGATAGCGCAGATTACCCACCGTCGCCTTCACCAGCCGCATCGCCTGTTCCGCTTCCCGGGCAGAGTCCTCGGCGGCGCAGACGAGCCGTTCCTCCGATCGCTGGTTGTCCAGGGCTTCGGTGGCCAGTTGGTCGAGCTGCCCGGCGAACCGGTCGGTGTCCTCCGCGGAGGTGACGTCACTCGCTGCGGGAACCCCTGTGATGTCGGGGGACGTACGATCGGAGCGATCGGTGGTCCATCGCTGGTGTTCCCTGCGAGCTGCTTCCGCGGCCTGCTGGGCTTTCGCGTGGTCTTCGCGCGCTCGCGCCTCGCGTTCCCTGGCCCGTTCCACGGCTCCGTTGAGGGCGACGGGATGGCGGGCATCGTCAGTATCGGCCAGCTTTTCAGCCCGCGAGCGGAGTGCCGGGTCAGCGTCGAGCCTGACGCCGAGGTCCGCCAGCTCTTGTTGGGTCTCTTCGATGGCGTCCAGAAGCCGCTGGTCCACGACCGCATCCCGCAGAGCCTCCTGAACACCGTCCAGTCGGGCCTGGAGGATTGCGGGCTCGTCGGCAGGGACGGGTCCTTCGCGGGTCGCCGACAGCCCCGCCGCGCGGAGCTGTTCGGCGGCGTCGTCCCGGCTGTGCCTGGCTTCCCGCTTTTGTTCGTCGGCTTCCTCTACGGATGTGGCGAGCTGCGGCATCCGGTCATCGAGACCGTCGACGCGGAGCCCGATCTCAGCCACTGCTGTACGCAGTCCCGGCAACCGTCCGCCGGCATGGAACAGCGTCGAGGCCGCGCTAATGAGCGGAGTGAGCAGCCTGCGCTTCTCGGCTGCGTCCTCGATGTCGTGCTGCGCGTCGTCCCGCTCCCGTCGGCGGTGCTCCTTCTCATGCGCGAGGTCCTCGAGGGCGGCGAGTGCTGTCTCCTCAGCGGTCTCGGCGCGCTCGCGCCGTTCCTGGGCGGCGCAAATCCGTGCGGCCAGCCCCGGCCGCGGATCGTCAGGCAGCTCGTCCCAGAGCCGGTGCAGCGCAGCCAGCATGTCGCGAGCATCTTTCGCGCGGTGACTCGCCTCCTGGAGGCACTGCTCGGCCTCCTCCGCTGCCTCTGTGGCAGTAGCGACGACGTCTCCCGCGGCCTCCCGATCGAAGGTGCCGGGGTGAGGCAGCAGAACCTGCGCGTGCGTTCCGTCATCCGCAGTGGGGTCAAGCCGTGCGGCCGCCGCTTCCGGGTCGAGAACCGCACCGATCCAGACCGCGGTGTCGATGTCGACGTCGCGCACTGCCTGCAGAGCACTGTCCAACAAGTCCGGGTGCGCGACGACGACGCCGGAGGCAATCTCAGGGCGTGCCGCGGCGAATGCCGATGCCGCCTCGGCGGTCATGGTGTCCGCCAGCCATCGCCATCCGGACCAAGCCGGCGCCTCGGCCTCCACACAGCGTTCGGTCATCTCTTCGACGAGTTCCGCGGCGGGAAGCAGGCCATCACTGCCCACCGATTCGAGCGTGCGTCGGGCGACAGCCGTTGCGGCACGGGCTTCGTTCGCGTCCGCGTCAGCGGTCTCCGCCCTGTGATTGAGCGCGTCGGTCAGTGCTGGACGTGCTCCCCAGACTTCGATCGCCGTGTCCCCTACAGCCGTACGCAGGCGGTCGTCATGAGCCAGTGTGTGGATCCAGTCGTCGACCTGACACCGACGTCGATCGGCGCTCTCCTCCTCTGTCCGCGCCGCATCGGCCTCCCGCCGAGCGGCGTTGGCCGCTGTCTGCGCAGCCGCAGCCCGCTTGTCGCTCTCCCTCAATGCCTTGTCGGCGGACTGACGCTGCTCGCGGGCGGCAGCCATCTTGGCCGCCCAGGTGGCTTCCGTCGTCGCAGGGTCGGCACCTTCGGGAAGCAGTCCGGCTGCGACGGCGCCAGCGATGGCCCGCTCGGATTGGCTGACCTGTTCCTCGGCCTGGTGGATCTGTTCAGCCGTGGCCGCCCGCTGCGCTACGGCGTCCCGCCTGTCGTCCTCGGCCTGCGAAAAAGCATGGACCGCACGGCGATGGCGGCGCTCAGCTTTCTTGACCTCGTCGTCGGCAGCGTCGCGGTGAGCGGTCAGTAGACGGGCCAAAGCATGTCGGTACCTGCGCTCGTCGGCGTGTAGTTCCGACGCCTTCTTCTCCGTGGCTGCGAGCCGCTCGTTGAGTCCGGCCAGGCGGGAAGTGGCCCGGCGGGCCTGCTGCACAGTCGCGACCAGCTCCCACGCCGCCAAGTCACGCGCCGCGCGGTCACGGGCGGTACGGCACTTCTTGGCGAAGGCCGCGGCGGCCTTGGCGCGCAATTCGGCACCGCGCACCTGCATCCGCAGGCGATGGGCCTGCGCCCTGCGTGCCGTCACGGCAGCGTCCTTGCGATATTGCTCGTGCTCAGCCCGCTGCCTTTCGGCCGCGGACTTGTTCTCGGCCAAGCCGCTGAGCGTGGCGTCCGCGTCGGCGACAACGCGCGCGGCATCCGCCTCAGCGGCGGTCGCACTCCTGCGGTGCCCGATGACGTGTTCGTGGACAACAGCCAGGCGCCGCAAGGGCTCGGTGGTGCGCTCCCACAAGGTGAGTTCGTTCTCCCATTGTGGCCGGGCGGCAGCATGGGTCCTCAGTACGTCGATGCTCTTACCGATCTGTCCCACGGCCTTCGGCGGAACAGTCGCGCCGACGAGCCAACGGACGAAGGCGTCCGCGTCCGGGAAGCGCATGATCTGGTCGACGCCGCCCTCGGATCGGTTCATCCTTGCTTGGAACCGCGACTGTTCCAGGTCGATGTCGGCCGCACTCAGCCACGTGAGCCAGTCTTCGTGGTGCTCGGAAGGCCGGTGCGGGGGGAGTACTCCGCTGTCCGGCATCAACTCCTTCACAGCATTGACGAATTGGACGTAAGTAGTGCGTCGGCCGCGTGAGGTGTGGAAAGGGAGATTCGCGATGGTCGGGCCGGAGCCGTAGGTCGTCCATCCGTAGAACTCGCGGTGCAGTTTGCGGGGGTTCTTCAGGTCCTGGACTCCGCCGTCGGTCCAGTGGGCGACCATGCCCATCACGATGCGTTGCAGCTCGCCTCCGATGACGCGGGTGGCCTGCTCGACTACGTGGCACACGTCGCCGGAGCGCACCAGTTTGGCCAGCGACCGGTCCGAGTCGCCTCGGATGAACTGGTGGGCGTGCGGAAGGTAGAGCCCGAAGCGCAGGGCGGTGATGGTCGTCTTGCCCGCGCCGTTGTCGGCCCAGAGCGCCGAGTGTTCAGTGGCCTCGTAGGGGTCGCACCAGTTGATGTCGAGTCCTTCGAGCCGTGCCTCTGGGAACCCGGCGCCGCTCAGGTAGGTGCGCTCCAAGCGCCAGCTGGTACGCATCACGCGCCGTCCTCACTGCCCTTGCCAGCGAGCAGCGGACCCAGCACGGGCGAGTCGATGAGTGTTTGCCGTACGAGCGGTCCGCCTTCCGCCGCGACGTGAGCTCGGAATCGGTCGGTGGACCGCCACACCTTCAGGTCGGAGCGGGGCGAATCCACGGAGGTGTCCGGTACGAGCAGCCGGAAGCGCCCCAGCATCGCGAGGACGTCCTCGCACATCCGCACCGTGCAGTTCCGCTTGAGCCGCCCCCCTTCGGTTTCGGCAACCTGCTTGCGTCGCCCGTACGCATCCCATGCCTCACCGAGCTCCTCCGTGGATGTCTCGTCTGCCTCAACCGTTATGGCCTGCTCGCGGATGAGACGGTCCACGTCCACGGCTGTGACGCGCCGGGTTCCCAGGTCACTGACCGCCTGCGCTGTCGGATAACACCAGGCGGCGGCACCAGCCAGAGCCAGTCCGTAGATCTGCCGGTCGGTCGCTTCGTCCTGGACGCGCAGCCAACGGCTGGTATCAGTCACCGCCAGCGGCGAGTCGGATGCGGCAGTCAACACCAGGCCGGTCGAGCGGTCTGATCCAAGTACCCGGAGCCCAAGCGCGCACATGAACTCGTCGAAGACCGACCGCAGTTCGGGGTCGGCGTGGTAGCGGTCGAGCAGCATGCCGTATTCGTCGAGCCTGGCCGGAGAAGCCGTAGGGGTGAGCGCGCACTTCAGCAGTAGTCCCGCGTCGCGGGCGACGTCACGTGCGGTCATGCGGCACCGCTTTCCGATGGATCAGCAGATCGGGGACGACCAGATCCGGCAGGCTTCTGCGGATCCCGTCGTCGATGGCCCACCAGTCGTCGTGCGGGCCGATCTCGTTGTCGGGATGCCAGAGCATCAGGGCGTCGAGGGCGAGGAGCAGCCGCAGGCGCCTGCGCGCGGTGTCTGGGTTGCCATCTGCGAGGGCGGTCAGTTCGGTGACGACAGCGACATCGCTGTGGCTGAACAGAGTGTCGGCGTCGGTGAGGAGTTCCGTCAGCCGGGCCTTCATGCCCGGCACGATGCGGCGGATCCGCAGGACGTGGGCAATGCTGTGGAATCGCTCGGGGAACTGCTCATACACGCCGTCGTCTTCCAGAGGCTCGGCAGGTACGGAGGTGCCCTCGTCATAGACGTGTCGACGCGGCGGAAGGCAGAGACGATCAGCCAGAGCGCTCACATCAAGGAACGCTCCCGGGGCCGGTGGTGACGTGAAGGCGCCGGAGGGCAGATCCCTGTTGCAGAGAAGTGCCTGCAGGACATCCGTAGTCGGGTTGATCGCCCTGTCGGGAAGGGCAGCGAACGCCTGCGCGGCCTGCGCGTCACGCCACTGCGGTGGTGCCGCGATCACTTCCGTGTTCAGCGCGGCCAAGGTATCGATGGCTCGGTCCAAGCGGGCGACCGCCGCTGACAACTGGCGTACGGCCAACGGGTTGTGTTCCTCCGACGCGTTGGACCGCAGGCTCTCCAGGTGGCGGTGCAGCGTGCCATCCATGCTGATCCGACGGTCCAAGTGCTGCTCAGCAGCAGTGAGTTCCGGCCTCAGTCCGCTCAGATAGTCGACCCGAGTAACGTCTCGTTGGGCTTCGGCGATCAGCCGCCGCACATTGGCCGCGTACGCCCGTGACAGCGTCAGGGCGTCCTGAGCGGACTCGACTGCTGCATCGAGCCGCCCGCTGTCGACCTGCGCCCGAAGCACCGCGATGACCGCCTCATGCTCGTCCTCCAGGGACCGGTTCGTCGCGATGAGCAGGAGCGCGACAGCCGTGTGGTCCACGTTGACCAGGAGCGTGCTCCCGTCCGCGGCCAGCGTTTCGTAGAGGAAGCGCACCTGCCGTGTGTCGGTCTTCCAGTGCGCGTCGGGATCTGCGTACGTGACGGTGAAGTAGGGGGTGGGCTCATCGTGCCGCAACAGATGATCAAGGACATACCGTGCGACGTTTGCGTGCTCCTCGGCCGGGTGATCAGGGGCCATGGCGTATGCGACGCGCGTCATCTCGGCGAGAACGGCAGCGCGCGGAGTACCAAGGCTGCCCACGAGGCCCGACGACAGGGCGACGGTGTCGACGCACACCTGGACCAAGGAGATGGAGTCATATGACGACCACTCGACGCTCGGAGTGCTGCGGGCCTTCCCCAGGTCGAATATCGGAGCCAGGTGGGCGAGGGCCCGGCGGCGGCGTGCCGCAGTGCCCACCAACGCAGAAGCAGGTTCGGAACCGACCATCCGCTCGCTCCCCTCGAGCAGCCAAGCGGCATCAGCCGCATTGGGCCGAGAGCTGTCCTCACACCCTGATACCACCGGCTTGTGCCAGTGGCAAGGGAGCTATCGGGCTCCGCTCCTCTCCCCCGCCTACCCCCTCGCGCTACCGGCTCTCCCTGCTGGACCAGGAGTGAGGAGGCGCGGCAGCCCTCCTCGCGCGCTCCGGTGGAGACCGTGGACTCCTGGTCGCTCGAAACCGAGCGAGTTACACGCGGGCGGGCACACCGGCCAGACCGTCATCCCCTTCATCGCCGTCCTCTCCGTTTCGCTTGCGGTCACGAACGTCGTCGAGGTTGTCGAGCGTCGTACGCAGAGCCTCGGCGAGGCTGCTGGCGGTCTCCGCCCCGGCGGAAACGCCCGGAAGCCCTTCGATGCGCAGACCGGATGGAGCTGAGCCACCGAGTAGCCAAGTTCCTGAAGAATGCCGGTCAGAGCATGGTGGATATAGACGTGCGCGGCACGATGGAGTAGCCCCGCGCGTCCGTCGGCCAGCCCCTCGATCTGCTCGCGAGCCGCGGCACTGCGGGCGCTCGTGGAGACGAGCCATTCGATGGAGGCGGCTCGGGAACCCGCGGAGGTGACCAGAATGCCCGTGGCTTTGGTGCGGTCATCGGTATCGGCGACAGGCAGTCCCATGCCGCCGAACAGCGTCTCCAGCTCCGTGGAGATCTCGTTGCCGTCGTGGCGATGTGTGGCCATGTGTGGACGCTACGCGGGCAGCGGTTCCGCCCTGCCCGTGTGAGCGAAGCTCCGCGGGTAACGACCGGAGGTGACTGCCGACGGGGGAATGCTGGCCGGATCGGAACGATGGCCGATCGGATCGGACTGTTGCGCATAACAGCGCCGCCCCCGATGCTCGACGCCGACTAAATCTGTCTGGCTCACGAACGAGAAGGCCGGACTGGGCCTCTTTGGAAGTTCGGCCGACCGCTCAAGGCGGGAGTCGCTAGCGTCGAAGATGGAGAGCCAACCTCCCAATACACCTGATGAAGAAGCTCCGTTGGAGCTCACGATCCACCTCGACGGCAAGACCGCAGCGACGGTCCGCCGTATCGCCGCCTTCAAGGAACGGCCGCCTGAAGAGATCGTGGCCGAGTGCGTCCGCGACGAACTCGGCCACGAGATGTACGACGCGATGTACGCGAACGCCGCCCAGTACGCCGCCGGCCTCGACGGGCTGGCCAGGCAACTCGCGGAAGTAGTCCGTGATCATGGGGCACTCCCCTCCCGGGATGCCGCAAAGATCGTGGCTCTGGTGGACGCCGCCAAGCTATGCCCCCTGCCCGCTGAACTGGGCGAGCGCATCCTCCAGCAGCTCACCACCCTCTGGGAGGGGCGGAGCACGGAGTACGGCAAGCGCAGCGACGGAACCTTTGGGCCGGTCGAAAATACGGAGCTGGGCGTGCAGGTCACTCCCGAGCAATGGGATGCCTGTGCGCGTATTGGCGCTCCCGACAGCCTGGCTGCCGGGGCTCGGAAAGCCCTGGCAACCGGCATCGAGGCTCTGGACGGACGCTGATAGACGAGAGGCCCCCGCCTCCCGCCGGGCTGCACTTACGTGCCGAGCGTGGTGCGGATCTGGTCCGACCACACTCCATAGGCCCGCTCGACGTGCAGAGCGGCGATGTACCAGTTCAGGTCGGTCCCGGCTGGGTCTTCGCGGTTGCGGCCAAAGACACGGGAGTTGTCGATGTTGGAGTGGGCCTTGCTGAGTGCGAAGGCCACTTCCAGCCAGGGGATCTCCAGGCCGCCACGTTCGTGTACGGCCTCGCCCAGAGCTTGGAGGGAGTAGCGCAGCGACCGCTCGCCAGGTACCACCGTGTCGAGCCGGGGCACGGTGGGGTCGATGGTCGTGCGGCCCCACTGGTTGATGCGGCCGGCGATCTGCCGCTGCGAAATGCGACGCGGAGGGACGGAAAACAAGCCCTCGGTCGGCGGGACGGACGCCAGGGCGGGGGCGTCGGGGGTGAGGGTGAGGAGCCCGGCGTGTTCGAGTAGGCGGGCCATGGGAACGCAGGTGTCTTCGACGTGGTGGAACGGGCACATCTCGGGGGTCATGGGCACGGGAGCTTATGGCGACCTCAGGCCCATGCTGGAAAGATTCCAGCCAACCACGCTCCGCCATCCTCACCGGTCACGCATACCTCGCAGGCGTCTGGTGACGACGGCTCCTGGGACGTAGTTCGACCGGATACGGCCCCGCCGTTAGCGCGGCTAAGTAGGGCCCAAGGGCATGACCGACGAGACCTCGTCCCTGCGCCGCAAGCCCTCAAGACCCAAGCCACTGGCTGAAGAGGTACAGCATCTTCTGGCCAGCATCGGCCTGCCCGGATCGGACACCGACGAGCGGGACCGTGCCCACGGCATCGTCGTCAGCGACGCCGAAGGCGACACCGTGTTCGTGGAGTGGTTCACCTCCCGCACCCTGCGCGAGACAGCCGCGACCGAACAACGCGAAGCCATCTGCCAAGGTCCGGCCGCCCTCCTGCACCGGGACGGTCGCCGCTACCTGCACCACACAATCGCGGCGGTCTTACGTGAGCGCGGCGGCATGAAGACCGACGTGCTCACCGACCAAGGCGTACTCGTCAAGCGCTTGCCCGATGTGGCGATGCTTGAGCAGGATGCGGCTGGTCGGCCGCGCACCGTGGGCGAGGTGCTGTCCGAGGCGCCGTCCCCGATGAGAGGCTTCCTCGTCTCGGACGACGACGAGAAGGACGGCCAGTAGACCCGTACTTACCTGCCTATGTCGCCGCATGCCAGCGTTCGGCCGCCAGCGAGAGCGAGGCCGAACCTCGGCAATGCGTGGAGGGCAAGCACTCCTTCCCAGGCCGATCTTCAAAGCCATCCGGTGCGCAGTGGAGGTTCCGATAGCCTGTCGGCCCCTGGAAGCAGGGTGGTTGAGGGAGATAAGTGAGCGCCGAGGCCGGGACGGGTATGGCGGGCGGGACTATTGCGCGTTCTCCTCGCATGAAGATGAAGGCTCCGACCGCTGAACGGTCGGGGCCTTCATTTGCCCTGCTGGGCGGGTGCGGAGGATACGAGATTCGAACTCGTGAGGGGTTGCCCCCAACACGCTTTCCAAATGTTCGTCTGGGGGTTCGGCGGGGGATGCGTGTGTCCTGACCTGGCGTGGAGCCGGTGGTGGGGACCCCTTTGAACGGCGTCGGACGGCGGCGAACGAGACCAGAACTGAGACCATCGGCACAGGTCGGCGATGCCGGTGCCGTCACCTCTTGGCCAGCGTTGCCTCAGTTTTGCTCGCCCCCGAGTAAGCACCAGCAGGGCCGGTCAGCGGTTGCGGCCGGCTGCGGGTGCGCACTCATCGTGGACCGAGGCTGTACGCAGGTCCGAGACGGTTCGAACCGGACGATCAGTATCCGGGTGGCGTCAGGTCAGTTTGGCGAGTGCGGCCCGTGGCTACACGAAAACCTCAGTATGAGTGCGTTCTGCCTCCTGTCTCGCCAAGCTGAATGGCAAAGAGGAACCACCCACAGGAGGAGAAATCATGCGACACAATGCCGAATTGGCCGTTGTATCCGATGCCGCTGGAACCACTCAGGTCTCGTGCCCGCCGTGGTGCCTCGGTGAGACGCACGGCGGAACGCACGGCGTCCACGAGAGCACCCGGGTCGAATGGCAGGGCCCGCAGGACTGGGGCGGGGACGGAGGGCCGGCGGCGTTGTCCGCGTCGATCGCACTCATGGAGAACGACGAGGACGAAGAACAGTCCCCGGAGATCTGGTTCGGCTCAGCTGGCAGTTGGTGTGAGTTCGGCTTGTCGGGGCTCGACCGTGTCATTGCAGGGCTCGACCGGTACACCGTCGACCTGCAAGCGCTGCGATATCGCTACGCCACAGCACTCGCCGGCACTGACCTGACGAGCGAGGCGCCAGAGGCATCCGTCCCGAACCGCCCTGTTGAGGTCACCGCACCGTGCCCCGGGTGGTGCACCTACCGAATCGACAACAGCCACACCACGGACACCCTGGAGGACCGCTCTCACGCCGGAGCCTGGAACCTCGTGCAGCTGACCTTGCACCACCCTGAGAAGGGCGCTGCGGATACCGGGATCATCCCGGACGAGATTCAGTTGGTGCTGGAGCAGTACGCATACGGACGCCTGCCGACGGTCGCTCTCACGATCGAGGGGCGAACGAACGCCTACACTCGTCTGTCGCTCGCGGAAGCCAGGCAGGTAAGGAGCGTCCTTGGCGAATTGATCGCCATGGCGGAGACCTGCGCGACGCCCAGTGCCTTGCCCCCGCTCGACTGTGTTACTGCCGACATGCGGGCGAAGGTGGTCGAGGACCCGCAACTGGATCCGGGCTCGTCGGGATACGGCCTTGGGGACAGCGATCCGGACGGCAGGATTTGGGCCTGCGTGCCTGCTGGTCTATCGCCCGAGCTGCGGGAGGAGACGGTGAGGGGCTTGCTCGCCAGCGTCTACGAGCGCCGAGGAAGGGCCCTGTGGGAGGGCGAGTCAACCCCGCACGTGATCGGCGATCGGGCTGCCCTGGCCAAGGCGATGCTGCGTGCCGCTGCGTGAAGGATGGGTGTCTAGGGCTGATCTGGGGATGCTGCCGTGAATCTGGTCTGGCCGACCCGGTGATCACCGGGTCGGCCAGACGGGTTTCACAGTTTGCGCCTGGGACGGGATCTCGACGGGGTGGGTGCAGCGCGCCGCGTTGTCCCTGGTCAGCGATGGCTCCAGGTTGGCGTCAGGACCACATGGGCGATGAGCTCTCGCGCAGGGATCAGTCGGCGTTCTCCTCACCGTTCAGGTGTCGCATCGCAAGGGGGAATTCGTCCGGGTGTCGTGCCAGCCGTGCCATCACCCAGGCGGTGTGGGCATCCATGCCCGGCCCGAAATCGACTGCCAGGCGTCGAGCCTGCCACGTCGTCCGAGGCGCGAGTACCCAGCGCCAGAACTGGAGCCGTACGTGGCCGGTGCGGGCGGCCGATCTTCCTCCTGGCTTGGGGGCATTCTGCGGAGGAGGGCCGGTTTCACCCGGCACGTTTGTTTTGTCGGCCACGGCGCGAGTGTTGCCGCGTATCCCGCGTCTGCGGAGTCGATCAGCTTGGTGACCACCGGAAAGAGCGGCGAAAACGGCCGTCGTTGACGTCCGGGATGGTTGGGCCACGCACGGTGCGCATGTCTCTCCTGGATCCGATCCGGCCACGGCCGAATCACGCCCTTCTCGTGCTGCCTCGGTCGGCTCACACTGCGGGTACACGGACCTGCAGGGGGAGGGCTTCGGCCGTGACGACGCGTGGACGGGGTGCGGCTGCTCACAGACGACGAGCGGCACGGCTGAAGTCGACGGCGGTCGGCGGTGGCCTGGTACTGGTCCTGCTCATGGTCTTCTGGTCGGCCGTGTGGCCGGACGTGACGGGGGCTGTGGTTCTCGGCGGTCCCGCCGCGGCGGGATGGTGGCTGTGGCGTACGGACCGGCTCGTGCGTGGACGGAACCGTCTTTGGCGGCAGGAAGAGGCAGTGAAGTCTGGCCACCGGACCCTTGCCGAGGTGGACGCGATGACCGGTACCGAGTTCGAGGATCTGGTCGCAAGCCTGTGCCGACAGGACGGATGCACCGACGTCCGGCGCGTGGGCGGCGCCAACGACAACGGCGCCGACGTCGTCGGCCGACTCCCGGACGACCGGAGCGTGGTGATCCAGAGCAAGCGCTATACGCCGACCAGCACGATCGCGAGCCGCGAACTGCGCGACCTGCTGGGCGTCAAGGTGCACTCCAGGGCCGACCCGGCAGTGTTCGTCACGACCACGCGGTTCAGCTGTCCCTCTGAGAAGTTCGCGCTGCAACACGGAATCCTCGCCGTGCACCGGGATCACCTCGGGTTGTGGAACAACGGGGCCTCGCTGCTGTCCTTGAGCGAGGTGAACGGCCAGGAGCATGGCGCCTCCCGTCACCGAGCGCGATGGAAGCAGGCGTACGAGAAGTGACCGGCCTCGTCGGGCCGAGGCCGGATCATCCTTCTGGGACACTTTGGCGCCGTAATGCCTCTGTGCCGCGTAGGTAGAGCACCGCTGCACCGCCACACTGATCGCCGTGCAGAAGCCCACGATGCGGCGACGTACTCGTCCTCGGTTGCGCATTACACGCGGGCGGGTACGCCAGCCAGGCCGTCGTCGCCATCCTCGCCGTCTTCGCTCCGATTCTTGCGGTCGCGTGCCCCGTCGAGACTGTCCAAACTGACGTGGAGGAAATCTGCGAGGGTGCTGGCCGTCTCCGCTCCGGCCGAGGCGCCGGGTAGCCCCTCGATACGCAGGCCGCAGGTGGTGTGGGCTACCGAATATCCCAGTTCCTGGAGGACGCCGGTGAGCGCCTGATGCACGTAGGCACGTGTACTGCGGTGCAGGAGACCGGCGCGTCCGTCGGCCAGCCCTTCGGTCTGCTCACGAGCTGCGGCCGAGCGCGCAGTAGTGGAGACGAACCACTCCAGTGACGCGGCCCTTGTGCCGGCTGACGCGATCAGCACGCCAACGACCTGAGTTCGGTCGTCCATGTCCGTGACTGGCAGCCCCATGCCTTTGCACAGGATCTCCAGTTCGGTCGCGATGTGGTTGCCGTCGTGACGGTGAATACCCATGTGGGAAGCCCTTGTCAGGAATTACTAGGCGGCGGCTCCGCCGGGTGGCCTCTGTCCCATGTAGTACTCCAAGGTGACCTGCATCCCGTGGACGGTTTCCAACAGTCGCTCAAGCCGTGTTTTGGCGTCTTCCAGCTCGCTTCGGTAGGACTCCGCGCGCCGTTCGGCCGCGACCCGTCCCTGTTTCTCCTTGGCGACTCGACGCAGGGCGGCAGGGGAGAGGGTGCGGTCTCCCCCGATGGGAGATCCGGGAATTCCGAGCTGTCGCTTACGCCTCTGCACCCAACTGTTCACGGTCTTGCGTGAGACCTCGTACTCGATGCTCACCTCCGCCACGGTCTTGGTATCGGCGATCACGAAGTCCGCCAGTTCAGCACGCTTCTCCTGTGACAGATTGGACTGAAACGTCACTGGTTACCTCTGCTTTTCGATCAGGGAATGTGTCACGCTAAGTAACTCTTCCTTGGCAGGAGAGATGCGAACGCAAGCTGAATCTCATCCGACTGTGTGACTAATGCAGTTGCGGGTGACGCATCGTCAACTTTGTGGCGCCTCTATCTGGCGAGGGCCGTTCCAGGCTTCTCCCGCTTTGCGGCCGTGTCGGGTGGCACGAGCAAGCTCAGGCTGGGGCCTTGCGCCGAGCGCGGGTAGCTGATGCGCCGGTACGGGCGCGACGCGGCCATGTTCTGCGGTCTGTGCCGTGCCCTTCTGAACGGTCGGGCGAAGGCGGCCTGCTGTATTCGCCTCATCGCTCGCCTCGTCGGCCCCTATGCCCCGCATGGCCTTGCCCGAGGGCACACAAGGGCGACTCATCGTAGGTGTGCGGCTGGCCGGTTACTGACGAGGCGGGGGTTGAGCATGGACGATGCGGTGGAACTGTCGGATGTGATCGCCCAATTGCGGGGAGAGCTGAGTCGGGCCATGGCGGGCGGAGTCGGCAACGGGCTCCGGTTCCAGGCAGAGAAGCTGGAGCTCGAACTCACGGTGGGCGTGGAACGGAGCCGTAAGCCAGGAGTCAAGGTGCGTTTCTGGGTGTTCGACGCCCACGGTTCTGCGCGCCCCGCGCGGGCGGACACTCAGCGGCTCACGCTGAAGCCGGTGCACGGCGACGCACCCGACAGCCCTGCACTGATCCCGGGTGCTGAGTTTCTTTAGTCCTCTGATCAAAATTCTGCGGAACATGGTGCGGTGGTCATCCAGAGAGCCAAGCTGCGAGCCACCAGCACCTCCGAGCACGTGGACGGCATCTTCGTCTCCGAGGAGAGGCCGACGCCCGCAAACCGCAGACCCGGCACTTTGCCCCGGCGGCGGCCCGCTGGCGGCACAACAATGCTCACGCGAGACGGCGTTCGCTTCGACATAGACCGTGCCCGCGCCCCCGCACCACCCCAGCAACCCTTCGTATCTCGACTCCTCGGAGCCGGTGTACTGGGTCACCACATGCCATCCCGCTGGTGGTGAAGGTGATATCGCCGAGCGGATCGGCGATATCCTGGCTGGCTTTGGCTGGCGTATGTGGCTCACTCGACAAGGCTCATCGGCCGGGCTGAAATCAGTCAGCCCCTGTTTCCGGCGATTCTCCGTGTTCCAGGTAGGCGGTCAGGTCGTTCGCGCGAGCCTGGATGCCAGCGGTGATTCGGCGGACGAGGCGGGGGATGGTGAGTTCCGGCAGCTGGTTGGCGTGGTGGAAGTCGTAGCTGCGGAGCTCGTCGGCTTGCAGCGTGATCTGCTGACGGTGGTCTGCGTCGAGACGGCCGCCATCGAAGAGGTAGAGGACCTTGTCTCCCTCTCCCGGATTTGGTGCCCAGTCCACGATGAGCAGACGACCGATGCGGGGTTTGATGCCCAGCTCTTCGTGGACTTCACGCACGCAGGCTTGTAGGGGCGACTCACCCTGTTCGACGTATCCGCCAGGGATTTCGCGGTAGTCCTTGTACGACGGCTCGACGAGGAGGACTCGATCAGCGTCGTCGAAGAAGAGGGCACCGGCTGCCATGCGCGGGTGGGCCATCTTCGCCTCGTGCTCGTTCTCGCTCACGGTTGGACTCTAGCCGCCGACGATGTGGAGCCTGCGGGCCAGGTCGGCCACGGGTTGGGATGGACGTCCTCGGGTTCCGCGTATCCAGCCGATGACCAGTTCCCGGCTCAGGTAGTGGTGGCGTACCTGTTCGGGGGCGGCCTGTTCGGCGTCCAGCAGAGTGGCCAGAGATTCGTCGGTTCGGTTCCAGGAGCTGAGCGCTCGGGCGACTTCGAGGCTGTGCCGCACGCGCCGCTCTACCGGCAGACCGCTGGTGTCGATTCGCGGTCCGAGGTCGGCGGCTATCTGGATGTCCCCGAGTTCTCCGGCAGTGGCCACGCAGTGGATGGCCACGTTGGTCGGGCCGAAGGCCGTCCACATGTGGTTGGCATCGATGCCCAGCCGTTGTGCGGTTTCGTCGGCTTCCTGGAGGAAGGTCTGCGTAGTTGCCCGGTCCTCTGACCGTGCGGCTGCCATTGCTCCGGCGAGAAAGAGCGTGCCGTAGACCGAAAGGTACTCGTCGTTCGCGTTGCCCAGTTCCGGCTCCATGACGGCTGCCGCATCGTTCACCAGCTGGGTCGCCGCTGTGAAGCGTCCGGTGGCCAGCAGGCAGTGCGTGACCGCCCGGAAGAGCGAGCCCGTCACTGCGCTCTGGCTGCTGTGTTGTGCGGCTGCCAGACCGCGGTCGGCGGCGATCCATGCCAGCTCCGACTCCCCGACCTTGCCCAGCACCATGGCCGCACCTTGGTAAGCCAGGGCGAGCAGGGCGTGAGCCTCCTCCCTTTCGCGCCCCGAGTGCGCGCGGGATACGGCGAGGGCGTCGGCCAATACGAGGGGAAGGCGCCGCGTGGCGAAGCCGTAGCGCGACGCCTGGTAGGCGTCGAGGATTTCCGTCACGTTGGCACGGAGGTCCTGTAGGGCGGGCGGTTCGTCATCGGGCGGAGAGCCCAGGAGCGGCGTGAGTTGCTTGTAGTCCATGAGCGCGTCGCGCAAGGCGGGGACGGTGCGGTGGCCGCTGTCGCTCGACCACTCGAGGAGGGTTGGCTCGGCGAGCAGGTCTCCGAGGGAGACGTCGAGGGCTTCGGCGAGTGAGGTGATGACCGAGAGGCGGTCAAGCTCGATCCGATTGTTCTCCGCTTTGCTCAGCCAGTCCGTGGTGCGTCCGACAAGGCCGGCCAGGACCTCTTGGGAGAGGCCACGTCGGCGGCGGTACCAGGCGACACGTTCGCCGATGGTCAGGTTCTCTGTCATTCCTCGCATGTCCTGAGCATCACCTCGTGGCCGAAAGGGACCCCGGAAGGTTTTTCCGGGGTGCTGCGGCGTGCCTTGCCTACTGTCGCAGCAGACGGAGAAAGCCGCCGGGTAATGCGGTCAGCTGCCCGCCGGACCGACTGACGCTCGTCCGTTCCACCCCTTCTTCAGGTACAGAGATCGGAGTTTGTCATGCTCGAAACATTTGTGACTGACGGAAGCCATCTGTCCATCGAGACCGGCGCCGCCGAGCCGGACGCGACGACGATCGTCGAGCGCAAGGGCCTCGGCCACCCGGATACGCTCGCCGACCATCTCGCCGAGCGACTGTCTCGTGCCTACAGCCGCTACACCGTGCAGCGCTTCGGCGCTGTGCTGCACCACAACTTCGACAAGCTCGCCATCCTCGGCGGAGCCAGCGAAGTCCGTTACGGAGCCGGTGAGATGACGTCTCCGGTGCGGGTCCTGGTGAACGGGAGGGCAGCACCCATGTGCGGTGGCGAGCGCATCCCCGTTACCGAGATCGTGGAGGCCGAAGTCAGGGCGTTCTTCGCCGAGCGGCTCGCGGAGGTCGCGGAGCACCTCGACATCGTCTTCAACATCACGAGCAACTCGAGCCCTGGCGCGGTGCTTACCGGCGACGGGGTCCCAGACCGCACGCGCTGGTTCAACCCGCGTTCCGTCGAGGACCTCCGCGAACGGCGGGTGCGGCTCTCGAACGACACATCCCTGGGCACCGGCTGGGCGCCGGAGAACCCCTTCGAATCGTTCGTTCGGGAACTGGTTGATCACTTCTCTGGAGAGAGCGACTTCACGCGCGCCAATCCGTGGTGCGGCTCGGACGTCAAGCTCATGGGGTACTGGGACGGAGACCAGGCGGACGTCGTACTGTGCGTGCCCCAGAAGTCGCGTCACGTCGGCAGTCGGGAGGAGTACGTCCGCAACACGGAGGCCGTCCTTGCCGAGTGCGACCGGCTCGCCGGCCTTCGGCTGCCTGGCGCGGCGGCCCGCTTCCGGTTGAACGCACGCGATGTCCCGGAGAAGGACGAGCTGTACCTGACATACACCGGTAGCTCGATCGAATCCGGTGACGAAGGTGTCGTGGGGCGGGGCAACCGCGTCAACGGGCTCATCACGCCCTTGCGGCCGATGAACCTGGAGGGCGCCAACGGCAAGAACCCCGTCTACCACGTCGGCAAGCTCTACAACATCGCTGCGCAGCGGCTCGCCGGCCGACTCCACGAGATGACCGACGGACACGCCGAGGTCCACCTGGTGAGCACCACCGGGCAGCGACTCGATCAGCCCTGGCGCATCCTCATCCGCCTCTCCTCACCCGACGCCGAGCTCGACAAGGTGCAGGCGGTGGTCGCGGAGGCCCTCGGCGAGTTCCCCGCCTTGACGGACGAGCTCGTCTCCGACGGGATCGTGCTCAGCTGATGTTGGAACGAATGCTGGGAGAGGTGCCCGCAGGGTGTCGGCGGCGACTGGTCACGCACTACGGACCGCAAGCCCAAGCCTGGCTCGACGAAGTACCTGATCTGCTGGAACAGGCCGCAAAGCGCTGGAAGCTCACCCTCGACGACTACCACGACGCCGGACACGCCTCCGTCATCACGACGGCGGTCACTCACGACGGGCGTCCGCTGCTGCTCAAGGCATGGCCAGACCCCGCCAGGTATCGCCACGAGGTCGGCGCACTACAGCTGTGGTCCAACGGGCCGACGGTAGCCGTCATCGAGGCTGCGGATGATCTGGCAGTGGCTGCGCTGGAACTGGTGGGAGGCCGCCCAGGTGGTGGAGAGCGGCCGCAACGCGAGATGCAGATGGTGGCTGTCGCCCTGCAAGGGCTGCACACCCTAGGGCGACGCAGAGGTCGGCCGAACCGCTTCCCTCTCCTCGCCGATCACCTGCAACTAGAGGTGCTACCGCGGATTCGGCACCGGACGCGGGAGCTCGATCTCGGCTCATGGCGCCCCCTCGTCGATGTCGTGCTGCCGGCTCTCGACGGCCTGCGGCAGGACACGGACCGGCTGACGGTACTGCACGCTGACCTGTACCGGGAGAACGTCCCGTTCGATGGGCGCGGACTTCCGCGCCTGATCGATCCACTCCCCATGCTGGGCGACGCGGCCTTTGACTGGGCCTTCTGGACTGTGTACTACGACCTCGGCAACGGAACAGACGCTCGGCTGGCTGCCGCCGCCCGCATCTCGCGTATCCCGCTCCCCCTGCTTGCGCCGTGGTGCCGAGCGCTTGCGCTCGACGGCCTCCTCTTCTACCTGGAGACTCGCGACCCAAGGGCACTCGGGATGGCCGACGTGCTCGCCAGCCTGACGTCGTCGACTTCCAGGAGCGGATCGTGACCACCTACGTCCTCCGCCACGGGCAGACGAACTACAGCAGGCGATACCTCGTCAACGGCGACCCCTTCCAACCCATCCACCTGACGGAAGAAGGCAGGCGGTCACTCCGCAACGTCTGGTCGGAGATCCCCCTCCGCTCTGTGCAGACGTGGCTGGCCAGCGAATTTCCTCGCGCCCAGCAGACAGCCACGCTGTTGACGGGCGTTCCGGCACCGGAACTGGTCATCGACCCTCGGCTGAACGAACTCGACTACGGAAAGTTCGAGGGCAGCCCATTCCTGGAATACGCGGCCTGGCTCGACGCCCGCGGTCCGACCGAGCGGCCACCGGGTGGCACGGAATCCCAGCGGGACGGCATCCACAGGATGCTCACCGGCGTGCTCGCCGCGCTGGAACACCCGGGCCCCCGTGTCCTCGTAGGCCACGGTCTACTGGTCTCCGCTCTCCTCTGGTACCGGGACCGCACTCAGGGCGAAATGATGCCGCTCTTCCTCCCGGAGGCGCCCTACGTCGAACCGATCGCGATACCCGACGGCGAGCTGCCGAAGTGGGGTGAAGGGCTGCTGAACGATCTTGAGACGGGCGTTCGTCGAGATCACGCCTTCGACAGCGGCGCAGGGAAATTCCGGATAGAGGGCAGCCCGGCGGTTGCTACCGTCGATCCTGTATCCCACCCGCCGGATCAAAAGGAATCCCCTCATGCATGATGCCCGCGCCCTGATTGAAATGGGTGCCGAAGCGGTTCGTCGGCTCGCTCGTCGCGGTTACTCCCTGGACCTGTCCGTGCTGGAGGGTCTCCAGTCTCGGCGCAACCAGAACATCCGCTCGGCCGACGAGCTGCGGGCGGAGTCCAAGCGGGTGGCGAGCGAGGTCCAGCAGACGGCGAAGCAGGGCGGCGACATCTCCAAGCTGAAGGAGCGCGCCCGCGAGCTGAAGGACCAGATCCGGGATATCGACACCGAGCAGGAGAAGGTCCAGGAGGAGCTCCGTGACCTGCTCCTGAGCATCCCGAACCTGCCGGACGACGCGGCCCCGGACGGCGACTCCGATGAGTTCGCGGTCGAGGTCCGGCGTGTAGGCACTCCGCCCACGTTCTCGTTCGAGCCGAAGGACCACGTCGACCTCGGGGAGGCCACCGGCATCCTTGACTTCGCACGGGCGACAAAGCTGTCCGGCCCGCGCTTCGCAGTCTCCCGCGGCGCCGGTGCGGCCCTTGAGCGTGCCCTGGCCACCCTCTTCCTCGACATCCACACCCGTCGGCACGGGTACGTCGAGCACGCGGTCCCGTACCTGGTCACGCGCAAGACCATGACGGGCACCGGGCAGCTGCCGAAGTTCGAGGAGGACCTGTTCAAGACCGGCGTCGCCGACCGTGAACTGTTCCTGATCCCGACGGCCGAGGTACCGCTGACCAACCTCTACGCCGATGAGATCATCCCGCCGTCCGAACTGCCGGTGGCTATGACGGCGCATACCCCCTGTTTTCGGTCCGAGGCAGGTTCGTACGGGCGGGACACCCGGGGCCTGATCCGCCAGCACCAGTTCGCCAAGGTGGAGATGGTCCGGATCGTCGACCCGGCGGACGCCGACGCCGAGCTGGAGAAGATGGTCGGCCACGCCGAGGCGTGCCTCAAGGAGCTGGGCCTCGCCTACCGGGTCGTCACCCTGCCCGCTGGCGACACGGGCTTCTCCGCCCAGCTCACATACGACATCGAGGTCTGGATTCCGAGCCAGAACACGTATCGCGAGATCTCCTCGGTCTCCAACTTCGGTACTTTCCAGGCCCGTCGGGCGAACATCCGCACCCGCGGTGAGGGCGGCAAGCCCACGCTCGTGGCTACTCTCAACGGCTCCGGCCTCCCCGTCGGCCGCACTGTGGCCGCACTTCTCGAACAGTGCCAGCAGCAGGACGGCTCCCTCGTCCTGCCCGAATCACTCTTCCCGTATCTCGGCTTCCGCCGTATCTCGGCGGACGGAACACCGGAGGCATAACGTGCTCGTCGGCGTCTGCGACTTCCCTGGTAGCTACGCCTTTCCACCCGCCGGGTACGGCGGGATCGAACGATGGCTGTGGGCGGTCGCCGTAGGCGCCCGAGCCGCAGGCGCCGACGTACACCTTCTGGGGCCGGGCTGGCTCACGGACCTGGAGAACGACTGGGTCCGCAAGCCCGCCCGCCTGGAGGACATCACCTCCGGGTCACTCGCCGAGCGCGAACTCCGCAGCACCGGATACGACCTCCTGGTGGTGGGGCACGAATATCCGTCACTGCCCGCCTGGACGCGTACCCGGAACCAGCTGGACTGCGACGTCGCTACGTTCCAGCACTCGCCGGTCTTCCAGCACGCCGAGGCGGCCTTCGACGGCAAGCGGTCACGGCTCTACTGCTACTCACCTGAGATGATCGAGCGGTACGCGGACCACGAGCCCATCCCCGAACTTGCCGTTCACCTCGGCCTCGACGAGGAGGAGCCGCGGGCGGTCGCCGGTAAGGACCTCGTGTGGCTCGGCCGAATAGATGAGGAGAAGGCGCCGCACCTCGCCGTACGAGCGGCGCAGATACTCGGTCGACGGATCCGCATCGTCGGCCCGGTCTTCGAAGAGAGTTACGTGCGGAGCCACGGCCGGCTCTTCGGTGCGGATCACGTCGAGTGGGTGGGTGAACTGGGCGGCCCCGCCAAGACTGCCGCCATCCGGGGCGCCTCCGTCTTCGTCTACACCTACGCCCGCACCTACGTGGAGGCCGGCGCTGCCGTGTTCGGCGAGACCCTACGGGCGGGAACGCCCATGGCGGCACTCACCTGGCGCGAAGGCACATGCGCCGAGGCCGCACTGTGCGAGCAGTCCGGCGTGATCACCGTGGCCGACCCCGACGAGGATGACGAGACAGCAGCTCGTCAGCTCGCCCTGGCGATCGAACAAGCCGAGGTTCTCGATCACGCGCAGGTTCAGGCGATCGGCATGGAGCGATTCGATCCCGCCCGCCATTTCAAGGCGATGTCAGCCGGGTCGTGCTCGTGACCGGCCAGACAGGCCATTCCACCAAGCCATCGGTGGACAAGGGAGCCCAGTTACCCGCTGTTCTGCGCCAAGCTCTCGGAAATCATTGGGAGTTCGCAGTTTCCGATGGCCGCATCGCCATTCAACATCCGCACCGCGGTTCTCCCTACCGGCCACCACGTCGCCCGCCCACGTGGGTAGACCTGCTGGAAGGCTTGAAGGCGGGGTTCGCAGCGCAGGGCGTCCCCCAGGCCGCTTGCTTGCCGCTTCGATGGGGCCGTGAAACGGAGCTGACCATCTCCGCAGTCCAGGCCCTCGATCCGCTCCTCAAAGACGGACGCTCGCAGACCTACCGAAGTGGCTTCCTGCCCCAGCCCGTCGTCCGATTCACCGGCCAGCGCGATGCCGCGGGAGACCTTGCGGAAGGCTTCCTGACCTCCTTCGTCAACGTCTCTCGGGTCCACCCCATACAGAGCATCGACGAGTACGGGGCGATCCTGGATGGCTGGCTCACCGTGCTGTCCCGACTCGGCTTTCATGCCCGGCACCTCAGTGCCCACGGCAAGCTCACTACCTGGAGCCGACGCCAAGTCGAAGGCATAACCATCCACTTCAGCCACTTGGGCCTCCCCCTCGGCGACATCGTTCTGCTCTGGAACGTCGAGAATCCAGGGCGGATGGCCGTGGACTTGGGCACGGGGCTGGAACGCCTTGCGTGGGCCCGCACCCGGATGAACTGGCACCGACTCGTCCACGGCAGATTCGCCCAGGCAGCACCGACTGGGACTCTGGACGCCATCCGCACGGCCACGCTCCTCATCGGGCACGGGATTACCCCCGCAGCCAGAGGGCCTGGTGGAATCACGCGGCGGGTGATCGGCACGATCTCGCCCGACTCCGTGCACCTCGGCGTGAGCGCCCTCGTCCGCGCGTCGCATGACTACTGGTCGCTCTTCGGCCCCATTTCCGTTTCGTGGCCAGCGATTGTGGCTGTTATCGAGAAAGAGTTGCATCTGTGAGTGCACATCCCGGACGCCCGTATACGTCACGCGGGGATAGCGATACCCGGCAGGACTAGAAGGTCAGACAAGGGAGTCACGCATCACAACTCCGTGGGCCCCAAGCCCCGAAGGCACTGGTTCTCCTCCTCCAACGCGGCAACGCGGCGCTCAAGCTGGGCACGAGTGGGCTTTCTTGGGGGTGGCGCCGGAGCCGGTACTGGGTCCGGTGACGGGGGAGGCTCGCCAGCTAGCCCGATCGGTTCGAAGGCCACGATTTCCATTGGGTCCTTCCCGCACTCCGGACAGACCATCGAAGTCGGGCTGTGCCTGGTGAGAGTCGTGACCTCGCGATGTCGACGGGTCTCGGCAATGTGGCCGCAGCAGAGCCGTACGCGCCAGCGCATCATGGTCGGGCGTCTTGAAAGACTGCAACAATTTCCAGGCGTTCACGAAACACACACGGCGGCGTTCCGCCCGCTCTGGGGCGGCCCGACACTTGGCGTTGTCTTCCTCGACCTGCCGCTCAATATCCCGGTTACCCACCTCATGCCACTTCTGTCGACGATGGTCACTCCGTGTCAGCTGATAGTCCTCAAGCGGACCGCCGTGGCTCTCGTACTCGACCTCGACCTCACGCATGGTCGGCACCGTAGCTCCGGGCCAGCAGGTGGCCGAGACGACGATCGAACCTGACCGGCTCCTGGTCAGGCCAAGGGCTGAGAACAAGCCAGGGGCGCTATGTTCAGGCTGCTTCGTCAACGAGCGGCAGGGCGGCATCTACGATCGCGGTAGCTGATACGGCTGAGAATCCTCGCTGGGCCGTCAACTGCTCCACCACCGTCCGCCGGAGGTAAGCAACCAGATCTCCTTCCTGCGAGGCATCCGGCGGGGATACGAACTGACCGCTCAGCTCGCTTCGGCGGAGTGCCGACTGGCGGCAGGCTTCAATTGCATGTGGTGAAGCTGCGAGCAGACTGTCTGCTACCTCGGGACCGACTCCGACAGCGATCAGGGTTTCCGCGGCCAGTTGAAAGACTGCCTGGGGGACATCCTGGGGGTGCTTCCCCGCGGTCACTCCAGCGGCCGCGATGGCGAACCAGTCGCCGAGTTGTTCCGGCCGGCTGTCCCAAAGCCTCTCTGCGACAAGCGCCCACAAGGGCAGCGTTCGGCCGGTGCCCCACAGCTGCGGCCGGGCGAAGAGCATTGCGGCGCCAGCCGGCCGCCAGTCGGCTTGCGCCGCTACATCCGCAATGTCGTCCACCGCGATCGGGAGATCCACCACATGTGCAGCGACGAGAGTGCGCATGTCCTGGTCGTGCCGCTCGTCGGTGAACTCGGGATAGTCGCTTAGCTCTTTCAAAACGTGCAGGAGGGCCACAGTGCCGAAGGCGGGGACGTGCGCGCGGGTGAGCATCTCGCGGAGGGCGGCATCGTCGCACCACAAGGGGGCACCAGTGGTGAGGGCGTGCTGGGCGGCCGAAAGCCAGGGGGCATCAGCTTCATCGGGAACGGTGGTCAAGCCCAGCCGCCTGCGGATCTCACTTAGGTCGGGCACTTCTACCGGTTGCAGGGCCGGGATGATGTGGTTGATCGCCGCGGCCTGCAGCGCCAGGTGTTCTTTGTCTTCAGCGGAGTATTCGAAGAGGGTGGACTGCCCGTCGCGGACCCCGAGCTGGCCCGATGACCGAAGCATCTCGCTGAGGGCGTATCGGGTTTGAAGGATGTCGTCATAGACCGCCGTGGTGGTAGGCGTGGCGGCGAAGACGGCTCGCAACTGGTTGAACCGACCCGGGATGAGAGAGGTCACGGCCAGGGTGCTGACATCCAGAACAGCGGTGCAGTTCAAAGCCTGGCGCACTGCTCTGATTTCCGCAGTCACCTGTGCGTCATCGAGGCTGCATGCGGGGATGAGGCCAGCGGCCCGCTGGATGTAGGCGAGGGCGACGGGACGCCGCGCTGCCCAAGCGAGCATGCCCACGGGGACGGCTCCGCAACGGACGGCGTCGGCGGCTGCTTCGAGCAGCCTTTCACGGGGGCCGAGGTGCTGCTCCACCATCCGCACCAGTGCTTCCGTGTCGGCGGGCATCATGGTGAGGGCCTTGGTCGCGGGCAGATCGGCCAGCAACGACTGCATTCGGGCGCGCAGGTCCTCGGGCAGCACCAGCCGACGTGCTGTGGCGTCGGCATCGTCGGCTGACGGCTCGCTGGTGGCGAAGAGGAGTCCGCCGAGAATTGCTCCGGTCAGCTCTGTGTCCTCGCGGCGGTAGCGCTCGGCGAGGTCGATTGCGGTTTGCGCCAGCTCTGTTGTCCATCCAGACCAGCCGACCAGCATGAGCCATGACCGGACGTCGTCTGTGTTGCGGATCTGCGGTGCGAAACGAGCCAGTGTGTCCCGCGCGGCCTCAAGATTGCGACCGTTGAGTTGGGCGCGAATGGCCGCCCATGCGAAGGCGAGTGCAGACTGAGGAAGAACTCCTGCGGCTCCCTCAAGAGCAGTGACACGTTCGATCCCGATCTCCTCGGCCAGGCCGATGAGGGCATGCTCTTCCATGTCGTTCCAGTCGGACCGGTCGTGGGCCCATTGGATGGCCAAGCCACGCAGTTGGCGGCGCATACCGGTGGGCAAGAGCGGCTGACTCAACAAGGTCAGCGCCTTGAGGCGCGCCTGCTCCGTTGCGCCAGCGCGGTCCCACATCTCGACCGCGAGGACGCGTGGCCGGGCGTCACCGAAACGTCGACCCGCTCTCTCGGCCGCTTCAGCAGCTGCGGCCAGTTGCCCCTCGCGCTCGTACAGCTCAATGAGTCCTACCGCAGCCACGATGCTGCTGCTCTCCCATTCACGCAGACGTCTGATCGCGGCCTCCGGCGCGCCCTGCGCGGCCTCAGCCACAGCCCAACGTGTCTGGTAGATCGCTTCCGGAATGAGCCCCTGCTCACGGACCTGGTCGAGATAGGGCACGGGCCAGACGCCGAGGCTGGACAAAGCGAATGCCGCGTCGCCACGTTGATCGTCGTCGGTGGCGCCGGCTGCAGCGGCTTGCCATGCGGTGATGCGGTGCTCGCGGTCGCCATCCGGATCTGCCTCGGCCGCGTATGCGGCGAGGTGAAGTCGCGCCGAATCGCTGATCAGCCCGGCGGCGATCAGATCCGCCAGGTCTGCTCGGCCCGCTTTGTAGGCCAGCCGCACTGCCTCCAGTTGCAGCGGCTCGTAGGTGGTTTCTGGTTCTTGCGCGTCTCCTTCCGGTGCAGCGAGCGCCGTATGGATGGCGGCCATCACGTCGATGGCCATCAGCCGCGCCTCCAGTAGGACGACGGAGGCCGTAGCGCTGGGTCCGCGCCAGCGACGAAGATCGGCACGTGCGGCCTGGGCCAGGCGCAGGGCGCGCCTGGTGTCGAGGGAAGCCTGCCGCGGTGTTCCGGTTGCGCCACGCAGTAGACATCGAGCGAGGTCGAGTTGCAGGCTCGGTTCTTGTGGCGCGATCCGCAGAGCCCTTTCCAGCAGGTCCTCGCCGTCCTCATGGTGATCAGCTGCGAAATGGCAGTGCGCAGCGAACCGCAGGATGTTGACATCCCTGTCTGCAGCCGGGTCGCCCTCGGCCAGTGCCTTTGCCACCGCCTCCGGCAAGTGCTTGGGGAACTGTCCACCGGTGGCAAGCAGGGCGTGGGTGGCGGCCACCAGTACGGTGGAGCCCGCTCTTTCGGCGGCTGCGGACAGGCTGCGGGCACGGTCGGGTGCATGGCTGACGGCTGTGAAGGCAGCGAGGGCGAGCAGATGGCCGTTGTCGTCGCGCGCGGTGGTAGCGGCACGTTCCAAGGCGTTGGTGGCCGCAGGACCGAGTTCGTGCGCGCAAGCGTAGGCGGCAATCGTCCTCCAGACGCCTTCCTCGTGTGACGGTTGAAGCTCGGTCAGCCAGCGAGGTGGATGGGTGAGGAGTTCGCTGACCGTTCGGTCCGGGTTGTCGGTCTCGACAAGGAGCCGGGCCAGGGGCAGGGAATGGATGGCCCCGTCCTGGTGGTCTTGTAAGAGACGGATCCGAACCTCACCTGGGAGCTGGTCGGTCGCTGTTCGGAGGGGGTCGATTTCCTCTTGGAGGCGCGCCGGCCGGCTCAGAGCTTCGGCGTTGGCGTCGTCGATCTGCTGATGCGACGGGACGAACACCTTGTAGTGCTTGCCGGTGGAGACAAGGGTGTCCTCGTTGACGTGCTGCCAGTACACCCGTTCAGTCACCGGGTCGAACAGCATGAGAGTCACCGGTAGGGAGTGCTTCTCCCAGTACGCCACATGAGCGGCATCACACGGATACCACCAGCCGCCTTCACCAGCGAAATCGAACTGGCTTTCACCTGACTTGATTTGCACAGCGAGCAGGCGGCCGCTCGCACCACCCGTGGTCCTGAGGGTCAGGCTGGCACCAGTGACTACCTCCAGGTGGGCATCGACGCCGACATCACTGGTCTCCTGCTCGCGAAGCAACCAGCCCAGACGAGTGGTCACCAGATATGTGGTCCTGGAGACCCCTGCACGGTCAATCAAGTGAGTCGCACGCACCGTCGTCACAGTGTTTTCCCCATCCCCGCCGAGTCACGAAGCAATGACGCTCCCTCGCGGAACCAGGCTAGGCGAAGGCACTAACACGCCTGCGGCCCAGCGGTGACAGGTGAAGGAAGCCGACCAAGGGCGGAGAAGCTGGTCCGACATGCTGCCCGGTCGCCGTCCAGGAACAGCCCGGAGAAACGGCACCGCCTCGTCTACCCCCGATACGGCCGTATGGGACCGCATCCTCAAATACGGCCTTCGTGTAATCCAGCAGCGAACGCGGCCGACGCTCGGGTTCGGAATTCACGCACGACTCTCCGACGTACGGCACGGCCCAGTCCGCCCCAGCCGGTACGGCCATCAACACCCCCTCGGCGTGCTCGCCCCGCATGACTAGGTTCGACGTCACGGAAGCCGAACGGCTGGGTTCAGTGTCAAACGCCTCGATTGAAGGGCAAGGGTCAGCAGTTCGCCGGGAGCAGACAGGACAGATCTCGAAAGGTCTGGTGCATGGGCGCAACCCATGTCAACGTACGACACCCGGCTAGAAGATCCATCCACCGAGCCTACGGAGGCGCCCCTGCACCCGCACCATCCCAACGACCCCTTCCGCTCCGACACACACGACCCGGTGTATTGGGTCACTCCGCGCCACTTGGCTGGTGACGATGGCGCTCTCGCCGAGCGAACCGGCAAGACCCTGTCCGGTCTCGGCTGGCGTATGTGGCCCACCGCCCGTAACACCCTGCTGTACGTGAGCCCGGACGAACTGTTCGGCGCCGAGTGGATCCTCGCGGCTTACCCGTTCGAGCTGGGCGGACTGCCCGTGGCCTGGCAGGTGAGCGCCCGTTCAGGTGCCGCCTCCGTGATGACGGAGTGGAACGCGTACTTCACCACTGGTGTCCCATACGAGGTCCTCGCCGACCTCCTCGCTGCGCTCGATTTCCGTGAGTCGCCCGACTTTGGATTCGAGGAGCCTGAGACGGTCTTCAACGCGCTCGGCGCCCGGGGCTGGCTACGCGATGTGGACCGGCCCCGCACTACCGCCTCGGACCCAGGGTTCTCCTGCAGCGTTTCCCTGGAGATGGTGCCCCCGCTCATCCAGGACGCTGATCCGCGTCCTGGCCTGGTGGGCTGGCAGGCGTGGGCAGAGCCAGTTCTTGGCGACCCGTATCTGTGGTGCGCGAGCTTCAGCGCCAGCGTTCCCGATGACCTGGTTGCAGTATTCGCCTCATCGCTCGCCTCGCAGGCACCTGTACCCCGCCGGACCTTGCCCGAAGGGGCACAGGGGCGACTCACCATCGTCCGACGCGGCTGATACCACCGCCCCGATTGAGCAGCTGCCGGCCTGCTCGTCGGCCCTTCCCTCAAGTTGCCCCCTCGCTGTACCTGCCAGATGGCAGAGATAGGAGACCCCGCATGTTCCGACGACGTGCCCGTGCCGACCGCGAGTTCCGCGAAGTCCAGCGCGCGGGACAGGCGCTGCTGCTCAAGTTCGCCCAGCAGCCGTCGCCGCTCGACACGATCCCGGCCGAGACACCGGCAGAAACCGGACCGGGTGAGGCGCCGGTCGTGCCGGACTTGCCGCCCCCGGATCTGCGGGCTCCGGTCCATCGGGACGTCGAGGGGTTCCTGATGCGGTGGGACCCGCCCCTGGTCATCGACGGCGCGGTTCAGGCGTGCTCGACGTGTGGCGTCTACCGGGACTGGGTTGTCCTCAACCTGCGAGATGGGTCCGTGTGGCTGCGCTGCGCAGCCGGCCACCAACAGCGGGAGCCACGGCTGGATACCGCTTGGTACAACCGCCACGCCGGTCCAGGCGGTGACTGGCATCCCACTTTGGAGGATGGTCTGCGCCACCTCGGCCACTGATCCTCGCGAACCCCTCACCCTGTTCCTTCGCATCGTCGGCGCCGGGAGGGCCGGCCTGGTCAGCCGTCCGTAACGCACCAACTTTGGGGTACCGCATGCGTCTACACACCACCACCGTCCTGGGCTTGACGGCCCTTGCCGCCTTGGCCCTGGCGGGCTGCTCCAACGACAGCGCTCCCGTCGGCAACCCGACTGCTCCCTCGTCCGCGCGTCAGGAGGGCAAGGACGCCGCCGCACCCGCTCCGCTCTCCTCGGCCACTCTGAGTAAGCGGCTTCTCGACGAGAGCGACTTGGGCGACGGCTACACCCGTAAACCGGAGGCGCCCAAACGACACGACGACGTCACGGTGAGCGGCTGCCCTGCATTGGCGAAGCTCGGAAAGCGCACAGCTTCCGGCTCCGGCCTCGACTTCCCTCGCAAGGCGGAGGTGTCCTTCGCTTACACCGGCAGTGACAGCTCCGAGGTGAGCGAGGAGCTGTACAGCGACAGTGCCGCGAAGCTGTCCAAGGGCATCGGGAAGGTCTTCGACGCGATGCTCTCTTGCCCCTCTTATCAGGTGGCGTCGGGCAGCACCGTGGTTGACATAGGCACGGGGGAGATGGCTGCGCCGGACGTCGGCGATGAGCAGTGGAGCCAGCTGCTCACCTATTCCGCCGGTGGGCAGCGCAGTGTCGTCAAGCAGACGGCCATCCGTGTGGGTGACGTCTTGGTCGTCGTCTCGGGGGCTCCCAGCCTTGTCGATAGGCACTTGAAGAAGGCCCTCGGTAAGGTGCAGCGCGTAGTTTGACTGCCGCTGGCCCGCTTCTGATCTTGGCGCGGATCGTCCGTGATCGTGGTCTCAACGGCTGGGAGAGTGGCTCCTATGCGCTGGCTCCGCGTGCCGCACCGGCAACGTCCTGGTGATCGTCTCCGCCTCGCGGGACTCATGGCCGCCCGCGTGACGGTGTGGTTCGTGAGACCGAGGGTGCGGTGACCCAGGTAGGGAAAGGGGCTTGCGGTCAGGAATCATCCTGACCGCAAGCCCCTTTCGTCATGTCAGTGGCCGGGTACGGCTGCTGCTGTCAGTAGGCGTACGGCGTGAAAGGACGGACTGGTTCGTCCATCGCGGCGAGGAGTCGGTTGAGCTCGGCGAATTCGTCTCGGGTCATGAGCGTGACGGCGTTGCCGAGGGTCTTTTCGTGCAGACGCTGCCAGAACGGGGCCAGGAAAGCTTCCAGGTCTGCGGGGGCATCGGCCTTCGTCTGGAGGTACGTGCGGTAGCGCGCCAGCTGCTCTCGCATCTCTTCGACCTCGACGCGGGTGGCGGTGAAGGCGGTGTCCTGTTCCTTCCGGGTGAAGGGACGCCCGTCGCGGTGGGACCAGGTGCCGGTGTCGGCACGCTTCTGGAAGTCCGCGTCGCACAGCAGGGCGACGATCTCAGGGCGGGGTGTGGTGGTGGGAATGTGGGTGCTCCTTGCCGGGTGCTGCTGGGATGTGCCGGGCGTGGGGGTGGTGGCCGGCAGGATGTGATCGAGGTGTGCGGCAGGCGGGCAGTTACCGCGTGGCTGGTGTGTCCTCGTCGCGTGCGCTCAGAGCGCGGTGGCGGGCGGACAGGTACTCGAACTGGGCGTAGTCCTCGTCGGTCATGAGGTCGAGGACGGCGTCCAGGGAGTCGTCGAGCGCGCGGGTCGCGTACTTCATGAAGAGGCCGACGAGGGCTTTGGCGGCGCTGTGGCGTTCGCTCAGCCCGTCAGGCACCGAGGGCGCTTTGTAGGCGGCCGCGAGGGTGATCTCGTCCGGGGTGACGTTGGCGAACAGGTCGTACTCGGCGTCGGTGAACTCGCGGCCGTCGAGGTGGTGAAGGCGCTCGGGCCCGTCGGGTCGGGTGGTGTCCAGGTCAGCGACGAGCGCGATGACGCGGGGGCGTATGTCAGTCGGGGGCATGCAGGCGTGTCCTTCCGGAGGCCGGGGTGGGGCACAAATACTCCGGAGAATCGCCGATTTGGCTAACCGGCGACCGTCGGCTATGTTGCGCCCCCTCGGGCGACGTGATCGCTGCTCACCGGGACCTGCCGCTGCGAGATTGCCAGGGCTGATATGAGGCTTGTATCCCGGTTCCTGGATGCGGGGTGTGGCGAGCGCGTGGGCGGGCTGCTTGGGCAGCGCGTGCGCCGGGACCAGATGCGTGCCGCTCGCCGAGGCGTTGGATGCGCCAGACGAGGACTTCGGCTGCTGAGGTGGCGTCGTCGACGGAGCGTTGCTGAACTGCCTGTCGCAGAACGGTGTCGGGGTCGTGGCCGGCTGCTTCTGCGGCGGCGAGGACGGCGGTGAGGGCGGGCCAGCCCCTTTCGCCAAAGATCTGCTCTGCATGGGAAGGCAGGGCTTCGCGCAGCACGCGGGCGTAGTCGTGAACCGTGTCGTCCACAGGCCGGTACGTCGCGAACTGAGCGAGGGCCGCGGGAGCGATCTGGTCGTAGGCAGCTTGGAGATGGACGAGTGTCTGGCGGGCTGCGGCGATCTGCCGGTCGTGGTGGCGCAGCGCGCTGCGCCACTGGGCAGCGAGAACGACCACGAGAGCGGTGTCCAGGAGCATTGCCAGGCCGGAGAGGCCCGCCGACTGGTCACGCATGCCCTTCAGTGCACCGCGCAGGGCGCGGGCGTGCTGGTGATCAGCTTGTGCGCGAGTATGGGCGGCTTGCTCGAAAGCGACAGCGGCTCGTCGGAGGTCATCCCTGAGCTCCATGGGAGCGTGGGCGGGTAGAGCGTAGAGGACTTCACTGAAGACGGTCAGGTGAGCCTGAACGGCGGGGTCGTTGCCGTGCTCGATGTGGTGGGGGATTCGTTCGGCTGCTGCGGTGGCCTGGTGCCAGGGGTTGGGAAGGTGGCGCCCAGCCGGTGATTCTGTGGGGTTGGCGGGTGCTTCGGCGGCAGCGAGGCGCTTTTGGATCTGAGGGAGGGACAGGTCGGTGGCGAGTTTGGAGCCTGAGTACCAGATGGGCGGGTTCTCGTCGGGCAGGGCGACTTTGTAGCCCTGGAGGTCGCCGGAGGGCAGGGTGCGTGTTTCGACTTGCAGGCCGGCGTCGGCGAGCAGGTTGAAGAAGTCGTCCAAATCTTGGGCGTGAGAGAGCGCGGCACGAACGGTGTGCCGCAGCCGATCACGCGCGGTCTTGCCGTTGCCCAGTCGCTTGGCCTTCTCCTGCTCGGCCCGGGTGGGGCGCTTCACTGCCGATGTGCCGGCAGCGGCCTCGGGCCCGCGTGCTACCCGGGTGAGGCCGAAGTCCTGCTCGATGGCTGTCAGTTCTTTCATGGCGCGGTGGTAGTCGTTCCAGTTCCGCGGTGGTCGCAGGTCACCGCGCACCTTGGTGGCGACGATGTGGATGTGGTCCTCCGCGTGACGCACGGCGACCCAGCGACAGCCGTCCGGATCGCCGTCGGGTGCGATGCCGGTCGTGTGCAAGACGCGCCGGGCGATGGTGGCCCACTCGGCGTCGGTGAGGATGCGGTCCTCGGGTGCGGCGCGGAGAGAGCAGTGCCACACGTGCCCCTCGGGTGCTTTGTCTCCGGCTTGCTTGACCCGCAGATCGAGTGCCTGGGTGAGTTGGCCGAGACGCTGCTTGTGGCCGGGACTGTCCCAGGGGCCGGGGTCGGGGATGAAGTCGTCCCAGGAGGCAACGATGTGCTGGTCGGTGTGTTCGTTGGCGCGGCCCTTGTCGAAGAGGTAGGCCAGCACGCCGTGGGTGTTGTCGCCCGGCTTGACGATGTTCGCGATCACTCAGGCAGCCCACTTCTGCCCGGCTGCCCGGTAGGCGGCATCGTCGATCGCCCGGACTGTGTCGTGGGCGGTGGCGAGCAGCCGGTCCGCCCGGTGAAGGATCGCGGTGTCCACAGGGTGTGGCTTCCCGCCCGTATTCAGGCGGCGGGCGATCTGGTTGACGTTGTTGCCGATCCGGGCGATCTGCGTGCGCAGGGCGACGAGTTCGTCGATCGCGTCGTCGTAGGCCGTGCGCACGGGGGCGACGGTGATCTCACCTCGGACGCGGGCCATGGTGGCATCGGCGATGTAGGTGGCCATGGTCACGTGCTCGGCTCTTTTCGCCGCCTGGATGCTCTGCTTCTCGTGCGACGCGAAGCGGACGGTGACGCGCTCTTCGCGCTGCGCGTCGAGGTTCGCGCGGCGGTGCGGCGAACGCTGCTTGGCGCCCACCGGGGTGGGGGTCGGCGGTTCGCCGACGCCCACTCCCTCCTGCTCCGGCACGCCCTCGTGCCGGAGCTGCCCCTCCGCCACCCCAGGGGCGGAGGAGTTCGCGATGGACCGGCCTATGGACGGTCCATCGCCATTGCTTGCTCCCGGCGAGGCAGGGGTCATTCCACCTGCATCGCCTGGGGTGGCGAGGTCTTCGAGACGTGGGTCGCGCATAGCGGATGTCCTTGTGCTGGGAAAAGAGGCGAGGGGTCGCGAGGGGGCTTGGTCAGTTCAAGCGGTTTGCGGTCGCTTGTAGAGGTCCGTGAACTGCTTGGCGGCGAGATCGAGCAGCTTCACCTGGCCTCGCGTTGTGCGGCGGGCGGCGGTGGCCAGAATCTTGTCGATGCGCGGGTCGAGGGTGCTGACGGCATCCAGCCCGGCGGCGCGGGCGACAAGCAGACGCAGCTCGGCATCGAGCCAGGCCCAGTGCTCGGCAACAGGCATCGGGGTGTCGCCACAAAGCCCGCCCTTGAAGCGGCTCAGGTAGTCGCCGCCGACGGACAGGATGTCGGGCAGGGGAATCTCATCGCAGGCCATCCATCGGCCGTGTTCCAGCAGGGTGAGGATGGCGCAGCGAAGCATGGTCCTTTCGTCGCGCTCCGGGGCGGTGCAGATCGGGCAGGCGTTGTTGCCGCAGGTCCAGGCGGGAGCGGTCGAACGGGGCATGGTGGAGGGCCTTTCGAGTGATGGGCGGGGGAGGCTGCGGGGTGGAGCAGCCCTCAGTGGGGGTGATCTGCGGGAGCGGAGTCCGGGCGCTCGGCCTTAACGGCGTTGACGACGCTCTGGGCGAGATCGGTGCCGACTTGGTGGGCCGTCGGCGCGAACGGCTGCTTTGAGGGAGTCCCTTGAGAGGCGGCCCGTCTCGCGGTAGATGCCCTCCGCGTACTCGGTGAGGACGTGCCTGGGCAGATCGGGCTTGCGTCCTGGGCGCTTCGTGTCCGGTTCCTCGTCCGGGCTCCCACTCGCGGAGGTGCGGGCATTCGGCTCCGGGCCGGTGCGCTGTGGGAGTTGCGGGCGGGCGGTCGATTCCGGGCGGTCCGCCCGGCGCGGTTCTTCATCGCCCGGATCTGCTGCGGCGGAATGGCGGGCAGGTGATGTCCGCTTCGAGGCGGCAGTCCAGGGCTGGGGGACTCGGGCACCGGGCGTCTGCCACCGCTGGGGCAGAGGGAGCGAGGTCAGCTGTGTGGCTTGCTGGCGGGTACCGAGCTTGCGCGGGAGCAGTTCGTCCTGGCGCGGATCACTGTCGACACCGGCGCGCTCCAGCGCCTCGTGCAGACGTCGAGTAGCGCGCCGACCATGCCCCTTGGCCTGCTTCTCCTTGGGCATCGCTTCGATGCGGAGGATCAGCGTGACGGCCTGGCTCAGGGCGCGCTCGCGGATGAGCCGTGCGGCATCGGCGTCCTGGTCGTGGATGCCCAGGCGTGCCAGGAGCCGCTCGCGTGCCTGGCGTCCGAGGACCCCGAGCATGCTGCGGGAGGTGGCTGTGGGGGTGTGGTTGCGGAGCTCGATGCCCATGGCCAGGTGCCAGAGGAGTGCGGCCATGACCGGGCCGATCAATGCTCGGACCGTGCCGCCGACGGGGCCTGACTCGGCGTAGGCGGGGATGATCTGGGCTCCGGTGATCACCCACACCAGGACGCCGGGCGGGCCCGGTGCCTGGTTCGGACCCTTCAGATTCTGGCGTGCCATCAAGGCCATTGCGAACAAGGCCAGTTCAGCGGTGGCGAACATGAACGCGCGCTCGACGGTGCTGGCGATGTCCAGGTAGTCGGCGGCGAACCGCCAGCTGGTGTCAGCGCTGTACGCGGTGCACGCGGCTGCCGAGACAGCGGCAATCCGGACCGCCAATGTGGACGGGCGTCGAAGGCCGTCAGTACCGCGTCGGCTACGCCAGCCGAGCCATCCGGCCAGCAGCCCGAGGGCCGCGATGGCCAAGGCGGCCCAGGTAGGCAGGGGGAGCAACATGCAGGTGGTCTCCAGGAGGCGGGGAGGCAGGTAGGGAGGCGTTCACGGAGGGGGCGTTCACGCGGGGCCCCTTCTAAAGGGGGCCCCGCGCGTGTACGCCTGGGCGCGTGAACGGCGTGGACGCTCGCGTGATCGTTTGACCTGCGGTTTTGCGGTGAGCGTGTGCGCTGTGAGCGCTCCACCGCGGTGTGCGCACGTGAGGGCCGCGTGTACGGTTCCGTGATCGCATAACGGAGACCGGTGAGGGAGGTCAGCCGACGGCGGTGAGGTGGCGAGCCGAGGCGTAGTAGCGGGTCTGCTGGCCGCCTCCGGCCCCTCCGGCGATGCCGTCCGCCTTGGTCGCGAGACCGGTGACCACGAGGTTCTCCAGGCGGCGCCTCGCCTTTTCCAGGTCGGCGCGTTCGGGGTCGCCCCCGCCGATCAGGACGGTCGCCAGCTCACGGCTGCTCATCCCGTTCGGGGCGTTGCGCAGCAGGACGGCGGGGTCCTTGGTGGGGTCGAGGGTGGTGGTGCCGCGCTTGTGGTCGTGGGTGACGTCCAGCGGGCCGACCTCCCCGGTGGGGGTCTTGAGGTGATGCAGCGTGACGGCGGGATCGCCGGCCTTGCCGGTGACGAAGAGGACGCTGCCCGTGCCTGCGGTGATCCAGGTGGAGCCGTAGACCTGGTCCAGGTTGGGGCGCTGGCCGCGGGGGGCGTCGGCGGTGGCCTTGCGCTGGTGGTGCAGCTCCATGATCTCCACGCCGTTGCGCAGGGCGCGCATGCGGGCGTTGTGGAAGGTGACCGCGGCGCTGTCGTCGACCATCGTGCTGACCGCGTCCTTGAGGCTGTCGATCACGATGGTGTCGGCCTGGTGTGCGGCGGCGAGATCGGCGAGGAGGTCGGGCTCCTTGTCGAGGGTGGCGGGCAGCGGGCCTTCCCAGACCACGAGGTGCTCGCGCAGGATCTTCTCGTCGGTGGCGAAGACCCGGCGGTCCATGGCCCTGGCGATCTGCTTGGGCCGGTCCATGGCCAGGTAGAGCACCCGCCTGCTGGGGGCGACCGGCATTTCCAGGACGGTTTCTTGGAGGCCGAGGCGGGCGAAGATCACCTGGTGGGCCAGGGTGGTCTTACCAACGCCCGGGGCGCCGACGATCATCAGGCTCTCGCCGGAGGCCCAGACCGTCTTTTCGCGGGTTCCCCACAGGGGCTCCGCATCCGCGCCGGTCTCCTTGACGAAGGACCACCCGTCTCGGGCGAAGCGGTTCAGGCGCCCCTGGCCCGAGGCGAGGGCGCGCTCCCGCTCGGCCTGCATCTCCGTTTCGGCCTCGCTGCGTATCGCCTCGGGGTCGGCGCCCGGTTCCTGCGCGCGCTGGAGGGTGCGTACCGCGGAGGTGCGCAGGCGGCGGAGGTCGGCCTTCTTGCGGATGATCTCCGCGTGGTACGCCGCATCGCCAGTGCCGTAGAGCACGTCCGAGAGCTGGAACACGTAGGAGCGGTCACCGACACGCGTCAGGTTGCCCTGTTCCTCAAGAAGCTCGGTGAGGGCGATCGGGTCGGTCGGTCTTCCCTCGCGGTGCTGGGTGAGCAGCGCGCGCCAGATGGTCTCGTGCGCGGGCCGGTAGAAGGCGTCGTCACCCAGGATGGGCCGGGCCGCGTCGATGGCGTCCCTGCTGTGCATGCAGGCGCCAAGGACCGCACGCTCCGCCTCTACGTTCTGCGGAGGCGCCGCCCCGTCCAGCGGCGGCGTGGGGCCTTCTTCGTAGCGGGATGGCATCTGGGGCGGCAGGGTCGTACCCTGAGGCATAGAGCTCCTCACCCGGCAGGCCACACGGGGCGGCAACCCCGGCCGGACCGGTCGATCGTTCAGGGATGGGCGGTTAGCGAGAGTTCATGCTTTGCCCCCGGTGCTTCGCAGCGCCGGGGGCTTTTTCATGTCCGTGTGCGTTCCCCGGTGTTCGGGGGTGGACGGAAACCATACCCCAGAGATTCGGAAATGCAATGAGTTGCATTCGTCTCCGCAATGAGGTTCACTTCTGACCCTGGCCGTAGTGGTCCCTGGTGTCACCCTGAAGGGAGGAGGTGGAGATGAGCAGCAAAGACGACGCGGCACGCGCAGCGGGCTCGGACCGGCCCGTGCCCGAGGACTACGTCGCCGATCGCATCAAGCAGGAGCGTGAGACGCGCGGCTGGAGCACGGTCGCCCTGGCCGAGAAGATGGCCGAGGCCGGCCACCCGGTCAACCAGGCCGCGATCTGGCGCATCGAGAGTGGTAAGCCGCGACGCCGGGTCAACCTCGACGAGGCACTCGGCTTCTGCCAGGTATTCGGCCTCACCATGGACGAGCTGACCGCGCCGCCCATGAAGTACGCCGATGCCCTGGTCCGTGGACTCGTCCGCGATCGCATCAAGAAGTCCCACGCTCTCGCTGAACTGCAGATCGACGCGCAGCGCCTGGAGCGCGAGATTCGCGATCTCGACTTCGAGCTGGACCACTTCGCCAACAACGGCGTGGAGCAGAAGGCCGAGCTCGATCAGCTGATACGGCTCGAAGACAACGCATGGCTCCGGGAGAACAAGCCCGAGTTCGTCCGAGGCCGCGAACGCGATCAAGCTCGGAAGAAGGCCAGGGACACCTGACCCCGGAGGTCTACGGGCCTATGCCCGCGGCGCTGCGAACGCTCAGAAGCGTGCCGCCACACCCCACCATTACCGCCCATCCATGATCATCACCACCGGCCTGGTCCGCGAGGGTTGCCGCCCCGCGACCGTGTGCGCCGGAGGAGGAGTACACCCTTGCCCCAGCACTCCCTGCCCCTTGCCCAGATCGCCCAGATCCTCGACGTCCCCGAGGACTCCCTCCGCAAGCTCATGGCCACACGCGCCAGCGAGCAGAGCGACACCACCCTCGTCGGCCTCACCGTCGCCGAAGCCGCCCGCCGCCTCGGCATCGGCCGGACGAAGATGTACGAGTACGTCTCGTCCGGGGCAATCCACTCCGTCAAGATCGGCAGTCTGCGCCGCATACCCGCTGAAGCGGTCGGCGAGTTCCTAGCCCGCCACCAGGCCACGGACTTCGACACTGCGGCCTGAGCGGGGCGACCATGGCAAAGACCACCAAGCCCCAGAACTCCCGCCAGCCCAACGGAGCCTCGTCCATCTACTTCGGCAAGGACGGACGCTGGCACGGCCGCGTCACCGTCGGAGTCAAAGACGACGGCACCCCCGACCGGCGCCACGTCGGGCGCAAGGCCCGCGCCGAGGTCACCAAGGCCGTTCGTGAGCTGGAGAAGCAGCGCGACTCCACCGGTGTCCGAAAGGCCGGCCAGACATGGACGGTCGAGACCTGGCTGACCCACTGGGTGGAGAACATCGCCGCGCCCAACGTCGGTGAGAACACCATCGACGGCTACCGCGTGGCGGTCTACCACCACCTCATCCCCGGCCTGGGCTCCCACCGTCTGGAGAAGCTGGAGCCTGAGCACCTGGAGCGCCTCTACCGGTAGATGCAGGCGAACGGCAGCTCCGCCGGCACCGCCCACCAGACGCACCGAACGGTCAAGACCGCGCTCAACCAGGCCGTACGCCGCCGTCACCTCACCATCAATCCGGCCTCGGTCGCCAAGTCACCCAGGGTCGAAGAGGAGGAGGTCGAGCCGTACTCGCTGGAGGAGGTCCAGCGCCTCCTCGCCGAGGCCACCAAGGGGCGCAACACCGCTCGCTGGGTCATCGCCCTCGCACTCGGCCTGCGCCAAGGCGAGGTCCTCGGTTTGAAGTGGGCGGACGTCGACTTCGAGGTGGGCGTCATCCTCGTACGCCGAGGACGCCTGCGACCGCGCTACCAGCACGGCTGCGGCGACAAGTGCGGCCGCAAGCCCGGTTACTGCCCGCAGAAGATCAACGTGCGGCGCGAGACGAAGGACACCAAGACGCGCGCCGGCAAGCGTCCGATCGGCATGCCCGAGGAGCTGCTGAAGCTCCTGAAGCGGCACAAGGAGGAGCAGGAGCGTGAGCGAGCCCTCGCCCGGGACCTATGGGTGGAGAAGGGGTACGTGTTCACCTCACCGACCGGAGAGCCGCTCAACCCCAACACCGACTTCCACCGGTGGAAGGACCTGCTCAAGGCGGCCAAGGTCCGTGACGGCCGTCTACACGACGCCCGTCACACCGCCGCGACAGTTCTGCTCATCCTCGGCGTCCCCGAAGCGGTCGTCGACCGCATCATGGGCTGGGAGCCCGGCAAGTCCGCCCGGATGCGACGCCGCTATCAGCACGTCACCGGCCAGGTGCTCCAGCAGACGGCGGCGAAGGTGGGCGGCCTCCTGTGGGGCACGGGCCTCCGCCCGACCCAACCGACACCCGGTGGCTCCGTGCCGGGCCCGAGCCAGAGTGCTGCGACAGTGGAGTCGGCGGTGTATGTCGCCCACCTCGGCAACCGTCGTATCCCGTTTCTACACCGCGAGTACGCCGAGACCGTGGCCTCAAGGTGGGGCACCGATCATCCCGACCACTCTGCGGAGGTCGAGGAATGGGACCGGCGGAAGTGGGAGCAGGAGGACCCCAGCTGCATGCGGGCCATCCGCGACCAGATGCCCGACCGCCGGCTCGTCCACCACGCTCACGCCTTGTTCCTGCCTGGCGGCGAACGGCTATACATCGGCCGCGACGAGCAATGGGCCACGCCAGCATGGGAGTTCGAAACCGACCTCTACACGGACCTACCGGTGCGCTGGCACACCACCCGTCGGCCTGGCCAGGAGGTCGAAGCCCAGGTGCGGGGCGTCGACAAGGCGGCTGTGGAGCACGCCTTCCCGGAGGCATGCGCCCAGGCTGTGGACCGTGCCAAGAACCCGGGGAAGTACGGCGATGTCGACGAGTGGTAGCACGTTCGTCGCGGCCCCCGCTGGGCTTGGTGTGGGAGGCTTCGCCACCTCCTGCACCAAGCCCAGCCACAGGGCGCATTCCCCGGACCACGGGTCGGGCGATCGCTGGGGTGGGCCAGCCGCGTCGTCGCCAAGCTCTGGCGGTGGTCGGCGGAGCACTGCCTGGCCTGGGACTACGAGACCGGCACCGCGTCACCTCTGGGTCGGCTCTGTGGCCTCACTGGCCTCCGCCGCTTGATCGACAACAACGGCGTAGAACCACTTGGCGAGTTCGGCGACGAGTTGCGTTCGACCCGGCGTACTGGTGAAGAAGTAATCGCTCATCTTGTTGTGTACGCCCTGGTTGTCCGCGACCGCACCCGTGACGGCGTCGTCGAAGTCTGGAGACTCGGCGAATTGCGTCGGGCTATTGACCTTGGCCTGCTGGACCAGGCCCGCGTCGTCTAGGAGGGAGCCCAGCAGGGCCTCGAGGAAGGAAACCTTCTGGGAGGGCGTGAAGTCTTCGTTGCCGAATAGATCGTTGAGCCGTTCCAGGACAGTCTGGAAGGCGACCAGCTTCGGGTCCTTCTTGCCTGCTGACCCCGCAGCCGTCATGCCCTTGAGCGCAATATCCTCTCCGCCCAGGACGATGTCGGTCTTGCCCTTATCTATGTGTTTGACGTTCTGCAACACGATGTCGGACAAGTCAATCGGGGCGGTGAAGTTGTCGGGCTGAATCCTGCGGGCTAGCAGCCGCAAGTAGATGCTGTGTTTCTCCAGGTCCGCATCGCCGTAGTCGACGATCTGGCTCATGAAGTCGTACAGGCGCACGAACGTGCCAACGTCCTTGCGGAACATGTCGAGCTCTTCTAGCGCGGTCTTGTCTCCCTGACCGCCGTTCGCGGCAAGGGCGGTGGTATACCGCTTCTGGAACCGCTGCTTTCCGGGGTTCACCGCGGCCGTCAGGGCGTTGTTGCCCTTGTTCTTCACGAACGCTTCGGCACACTGGTCGATCTCGGTCGGCGTGTATATCCCGAAGGTGTCCAGCTTGGCGGAGAGGTCGTGTACCAGGTTCGGGTCGGTGCACTGCTCCAGATGCGCGTCTGTGTAATACGGCTCGAACGCCTGCTGGATCTTGCCCGGGTCGTTCACGAAGTCCACGACCTGCGCCATCGCCGAGGTCTTCTGAACGCCCGACGGGGTGATGTAGGTGCGGTTGAGGCGCGAGAGTGTCTGTACCGCCGTCACGCCCGACAGCAGCCTGTCGACGTACATGGCGCACAGTAACGGCTGGTCGAAGCCGGTCTGGAACTTGTTCGCGACGATCATGACCTTGTACTCGTCGCCCTTGAACGCGGTCCGCAAGTCGTGTATCCCCGGGTTCATTGAGGCTTCGGTGAAGTCCTCCGGCCCCGACTCGGTGTCCTCGACTTTTCCGGAGAACGCCACCAGGGTGCCGTAGCCCAGGCCCTTCTTGCCTATGTACTTGTCGATGGCCAGTTTGAAGCGCACGGCGCCCTTGCGGGAGTCGGCTACGACCATTGCCTTGGCGTGTCCATCCAGCAGATGTGCGACGTTAGAGCGGAAGTGCTCGACGACGACCGCGGCCTTCTGCGCGATGGTCTGCGGGTTGAGCTTCACCCACCGCATGACCTGCTTGGTCGCCTCGCTCTGGTTGACCTCCGCGCCGCCAGCGGCAGCGTTCTGGCCGACCTGGAAGGCCAGCTTGAATGAGTGGTAACCCTGGAGGATGTCCAGGATGAAGCCCTCCTCGATGGCCTGCCTCATCGAGTACACGTGGAACGCCTGTGGAGGCACGTCCTTGCCATCAGGTACCCGGCCGAACAACTCCAATGTCTTGTTCTTGGGCGTTGCGGTGAACGCGAAGTAGGAGATGTTCTCGCTGGTCGCCCGCTCGGAGGCTTCTGCCGCCAGGATCGACTCGACGTCGATCTCGCCGCCTTCCTCGATCTCCTTCAACTCTTCGGAGGTCAATATGGCCTTGAGCTTGGCGGCGACCTGACCGGACTGGGAGGAGTGCGCCTCGTCGGCGATGACGGCGAACTTCTTGCCTTTCAGGCCCTTGGACTGCCGGATCTCGGCCATCGCGAACGGGAAGGTCTGGATCGTGACGACGATGATCAGCTTGCCGTCGGCGAGAGCCTTAGCCAGCATCCCCGACTTGGAGGACCCCGCCCGGGCGGCCTCCCTTCGATCGATGGCCATCACGATGCCCTGGTCGTTGTCGATCTGCTTGATCGCGTCCTGCAACTGCCCGTCTAGTACGGTGCGGTCGGTGACCACGATGACCGAGTCGAAGACCTTGGTGTTGTCCACCTGAAGGCGGGCCAGACGGTGGGCCAACCACGAGATCGAGTCGGTCTTGCCTGAGCCCGCCGAGTGCTGGACCAGGTAACGGTGGCCGGCCCTCTCCTCGATGACCGCGTCGGTCACCCGGGTGACGGCCTCCCACTGGTGGAAGCGCGGAAAGCGCAGAGTCGCCGACCGTGTCGTCTTGCCGGAGATCGGATCGGTGTGCCGGTCGTGCTTGATGTACATGAACCGGCCGAAGATGTTGAGCCACGCGTCGCGCTGCAGCACCTGCTCCCACAGGTAAGACGATGGCGACCCTTGCGGGTTGAGCGGATTGCCGGCCCCACCGTCTTCGGTGCCCCGGTTGAACGGCAGAAAGAACGTTTTCTCTCCGGCCAGCTTCGTGGTCATCCACACCTCGTCATTGGAGACCGAGAAGTGCACCAGCGCGCCACGTCCGGCGGTGAACAGCGGCTGGATGTGCTTGCTGCCTGGGTCCTTCGGCTGTCGGCTGGTCTTGTACTGCTGCTTGGCGTCCTCGACCGTCTGCGTGAAGTCAGTCTTGAGCTCGGCCGTGGCCACCGGTAGGCCGTTGATGAAGAACACCAAGTCCACGCTGCGCTGGTCAGCTGTGGAGAAGTGGACCTGTCGCATGACGCGCAGGCGGCCCTTCTCGTAGTCCGCCACCGTCTTGGTGTTCAGGGTCGACTCGGGCTTGAACTGGCACATGCGGAGCTTGGCCGAGAGGTGCTTGAAGCCGTGGCGGAGCACGTTGAGGGTGCCGCCACCGTTCTCCATGTCGATGGTGAGTAACTTCACCAGGCGGTCCAGCAACTGATTGCGTTGCTTGGCCTCGTCCGAGGCATCCGCCTTGACGACCTTGCCCAGCTCGTCCGGCTGCGTGTCCTGGAGCCAGCCGAAGAAGTCCGCAGGGAACACGGCACGCTCACGGTCGTAACCGGTGTCGTCCTTGGAGTACAGCCAGCCGTTTGTGGCCAGGTATTCGCACAGCTCCTTCTCGAACTGGATCTCATTGTGCTGGCCCATCAGCTCTCCTGCCGGACGTCGACGTGGCCAGTGACGGCCGCAGTGATCAGAGCAGCACGTCGCTCTTTGGACAGGTCGATCAAACGCTCAGACTCTGCGATCAATGTGTCAATCCGAAGGGTTTCACGATCCAGGTAGTCGGCAATCCGGCGCTGTTCTGCCGCAGGGGGAACCGGCACTCGAAGGGCGCGGAGCTTTTCCGCAGTGAAGTGTGCGATGGTGGATTGGTTTCCTAGTGTGCTGATCACGCCAATGTCCCTATAGGCGCGGATCACATAGGCATAGAACCGCGAACTCCAGTCACTGAGAGGGCGGAGTCGGTTCACGGTCTTTTGGAAGGACCAGCCGGGCATATCGCTGTCGAGTACAACACAGGTGCCAACCGCGCCTCCCTCGACGACGAGCACGTCCTGAGCGCGCAGGTCCAATCGAGCGGCCTCGTCGGGTGAGTATGGCATCGACTTCACGTCCGTGAGATCAAGGCCGGTGTCCTGAATGTTCGCTGCTCGGACGTAAGGAAGATCGGTGTCGTCCGGCCTCCGCTCTTTTCCAGCATCCAGCATCTTGCCAAGCGTGACACTGAAGCCGTGACCGACGGTTGCGAATGGGACAGCCGAACCTGCCGGGATCTGCAGGGGGTTGATAGCCCGCAAAGTCTCAGTTTCGATGACTGCTTGGCGGCGCTCGCGGAGCATCTCGACGAGCCGCTGCTGTTCAGCGATAAGCGTGTCGATCTCCGCGGTCTCACTGTCGAGGTACGCGGCGATCCGGTCTTGCTCTCCTAGGGATGGCAGGGGGATGCGAATGTCGCCCATTTGGTCCCAGTACAGCCGCCACTGGGAGGGCCTAATCCCCGTTGAGCGCACCCTGTACTCTCCGATCATGTGGCCTGATCGGAGCGCGTAGTGCATGTACCGGCCAGAAACAGAGTCGGACGTAGGGCGAAGGACTTCGTAATCCCCGCTGACGATCCCTCGGTAGTCAGATACGCCGAGGGACCCCTGCCAAGCCTTCATCCTATTGACGACGAGGTCACCAGCACGGACGAGGAGGTAACGCTCGACGTTCTCAGGGGTCTTGTTGAAGTTGTCGGACCGGGACGACTTGGGGATCACCCCGTAGTCACGGTAGACCGATAGGACTTCCTCGCCCGGGCAATTGGCTTCTCCCGAGGGAGTGTAAAGGTATCGCAGGCGGATACTCTGTGTCGCTGTCACGCCTCGACCTCCCGCAGCAGCCCCATGATCTTGGAGATCTGTGCTTCCAGGTCGCCGTCAATTTCCGCCAGTGGGCGCGGCGGGGTGTATGTGTAGAAAATCCGGGTGAATGGAATCTCGTAGCCGACCTTGGTCTTCTTCATGTCGATCCAGGCGTCCGGCACGTGGGGGGCTACATCGACCTCAAAATACGCGTTGATTGTTTCGTTCCGGCCAAGATCGCTGAGCGTGTTGCCACCGTAGGTAAACGGGACGTTTTCCGTTACGCGCTTAGAGGTGTCTGGCTCGGGGTTGCCCTTTAGGTCGGTGACGATCTCTGCCGACTCGTCGGGCTCGCCGAGGGTAGTGGCCAGGTGGCGGTACTGAGCGGGGGTCAGCTTCAGCCCGGCCGAGACGAACTCCTCGCGGATGGCTTCGATGAACTTGTCTTGGCTCAGATAGATCTGCTTTCCCATGTCTGCTAGCACGGTTCGGAAAGGTGCCGGGTCAGCGCCCTTTCCGAACGCCTTAGCCAGCGCCTTTTCGTCCAGGGCGGCGGCGCGAGACGCTGAAAAATTCAGGCGTAGAGGGCACTCGACGGTGATCGTCCAGTATCCGAAGTCGGTGTTCTTAAGGATTTTGGTGCTGTCAGTCTCGGTGAAGGCGTCATACAACTTTACGATTCGCTCACGGGCGACCGTGTCGATCTCCTTGCGCTTGGATCCCATTCCCTTGCGCATCTTGACCCACATATCGGAGGCGTCGATCAGCTGCACTTTGCCCCGGCGTTCGGCCTGCTTGTTGTTGTCAAGGATCCAGACGAAGGTTGAAATGCCGGTGTTGAAGAACATATCTGTGGGCAGCGCGATGATCGCGTCCACCATGTCGTTCTCCAACAGCCAGCGGCGGATCTCCGAAGGGCCGGACTCAGCGGATCCGTTGAACAGCGGGGAACCGTTCAAAACGATGCCCGCGCGGCCTCCGCCCTCGTGCGCGGGGCGCATCTTGTGGGCCAGGTGCGTCAGGAAGAGCATCTGGCCATCCGAGACCGGAGGCAGGCCGGGACCGAAGCGGCCGTTCGGGCCATCCTTCGTGCGCTCCTCCTTAACCTCGGCTTCCGATGCCTTCCAGTCCACCCCGTAGGGCGGGTTGGACATGCAGAAGTCGAAGGTCTTGTCGAAGAACTTGTCGTCGGCCAGGGTGTCTCCGAGCCGGATGTTGCCGACGTCCTGCCCCTTGCCGATCATGTCGGACTTGCAGATGGCGTAGGACAGGTCGTTGATCTCCTGCCCGTACAGGCGCAGGCGTGCGTGCTTGTTGCGCTCCAGTAGGCGCTCTTCGGCCACTGAGAGCATGCCGCCCGTGCCAGCGGTGGGGTCGTAGATCGTGCGGATGGTGCCGGGCTCCAGCAGGGCCTCGTTTTCCTCCGCGAACAGCAGGTCGACCATGAGACGGATGGCGTCGCGTGGTGTGTAGTGTTCGCCGGCCTCCTCGTTGGAAGCTTCCGCGAACTTGTAGATCAGGTGCTCGTACAGGTCACCCATTGCCGCATTCGGGACGGTGTCCGGGTGCAGATCGACCTCTGCGAACCTCGCGACGATGAGGTACAGCCGGTTCTTCTCTTCAAGCCTGTTGATTTCGGCCTCAAAGCCGAAGCGCTCGAAGACGTCGATGTTGCCGGAGAAGTGCGAGATGTAGTCGATCAGGTTGGCGCGCAGGCCCTCGGGGTCCTCAAGCAGTCGGGCGAAGTCGTACTGCGACGTGTTGTAGAAGGTCAGGCCGGTCTTGCGCTTGACCTGGACGTCCAAGGCGCCACCGTCGAACCTCTCCGACAGGGCGCGGACATCGTCGCGGGTGGGCTCAAGCAGGCAGTCCAACCGTCGCAGGATCGTGAATGGGAGGATGATGCCGCCGTACTGGTGCGGCCTGTAGACGCCTCGCAGTTGATCAGCGATCGACCAGACGAAGTTACCCAGAATGCTCAACTCAGCCCTGCTCTCTCACTACCGGTGATGTGGGCCAAGCATGGCAGAGGCAACCAACGCGTTCGGTCGGATTGCGCCCCGTTGATGAATGAGTTCCAGGCGCCTCGTCGGTGCGCACGGCTGTACGAGCCGTATGGCCTTGCGGCCCGGAACCGGTGGTGAAACCGTCGTTCCGGGCCGTCTGTATGGAAGCTCAGGCCGCAGTGGCTGGGGCGACGACTGTCGTCCGTTCGGTGCGGACCTGGTGGAGCAGCTTTAGCACTTCGCCCCAGACGCCGTCCGGGTTGCCGGTCTCCAGAACCAGCACGGCAATCACGTCGAGGGCGCGGTCTATCTTCCCGCCGGAATCCTTCTTTGCCTGAGCGATGCGCTCCAGGTTGTGGGCCACGACCGGCCGGGCACCCGCGAACGCGGCGGATAGCCTTTCGAGGGCGTCGTACAGGGCTCAGTTCTCGGGGATGAAGTACGTCGCCTGCGGCGGGTCCTGGCTGAGCACCCTCACCGCGGGTTCCGTGATCTGCGGTCCAGCGGTGATCTCCACGTCCAGGAGCAGTTTCGAGGCAGCGCGAAACAAGGCCGTCAGATCAGGGTCGTGGCCTTCGAGGATGACCTTGGAGACGGTGATGCCCTCTGAGGAGAGGATCACGCGGGCGAGTACGACAGCCGTGCCGAGGGAGGCTCGCTCAGGGGCATAGGTGGCGATGAAGCAGCCCCCGTCACGACGCAGCAAGCTGGCTTTCGCCTGCTGGGCATCCCCCTGACGCACGTGGAGCGAAGCAGTGAAGAACCGCTCACGGGTGAGGATCGGCATGCCGAAATCTCCGCTCGTTGCCAGCTCCGCCCAAGGGCGTCACGGTGGTTGTCGCTGTTGCCGTGCTGCTGAGTGCACGGCAGGCGGTCGGACCAGGTGTCGTCAGAGTCCGGTCGGTCATCCATCTGATCCCCGGTCAGTGGGTCCCGGCCGGGGCGTCGCTCCAGACACTCGGACCCGACAAGGCCGGTGAGGTCGGTGCGCAGCTGGCTAGGGGTGACATTGGTGCGTCGGCTGACGATCTCTGTCATGTGCTTGGGGATCCAGGACTAACTGGAGTACGGCCTGTGGGTCGTCGGCCTATCGGCAGATGTCGGCCAGTTCCTTGGCCGTCCTTGCGATGACCAGTTTTCCGATCGGGGTGATCCGGCCGTTCTCGGCGACGAGGGTGTTCGGAGGAAGCGTGGCGAGGTCGATGTCGGTGGTGGTCACGCGATCGCCTCGTCCCCGGCCTCATCCGATGCCCGTTCGTTCACGGGCCGGATCACGCATTCCTGGAGAAGCATGTAAGCGAGCTTGAGGTCCGAGCCGCCATCGCGCTTGAGGAGCTTGCGTAAGCCGATCCCGGCCTCAACCAACAGAGTCGTGACGCCGCAGTACGAATCGTTCATTGCGCGGAGTTGCCGCGCCAGGAGACTGGGGAGGGCCCGGAGGCGAAACCTGTGAGAGCGGTGGAGATGCACCGTCCGTCTGAGGGCGGCGTCGCCGTTGATGCCTCGGGGATTACGGCAGTCATGATCGTTCTTCCCCTTGGGGAGCACGAGTGGAGGGCCTCGCTGGGTAGCGTTGGCTGTCAGCAAGCGGGGTCTGTCTTGCTTTCCTAGCCGCCACACCGGGCGGTCGGGCCAGGCGTCCCTCCCCGTTCGAGAGACATGCCGCCTGAAGCTGCTACCCAGCAGTACGATCCGTGTTTTTAATGGCGGCCCGAGCGGTGGTGGCTAGCCCTGCATGTAGGGCACTTGGGTCCTGCAGAGGTAAGCGGCCTTGCGTGCGATGAGGCTGCACTACGTGCGGAGCGGGCCCACTCGATCGCTGTGGCTACCGGCGGAGCCGCGGGAAGAAAATTCGGGGCGACGCCCAGCACGGGACACGTCAGAGGCGCCGGCGGATGCACGCCGTTCGCCCAGGTTCGCACCCATCCGATCATCGCAACTGAGACCAAAACTGAGACCACGCACGAAGAAGGGCCCCACCGCGAACGGTGGGGCCCTTCGACATCGTGCCCGGTGAGGCACTGGCGGAGGATACGAGATTCGAACTCGTGAGGGGTTGCCCCCAACACGCTTTCCAACTGTGGTGGTGGCGCCGTGAGGCCCGTACCGGGGCGTTCACCTGGGTTCACGAGGGTTCGGTAGTCGGGCCGAGGGTGACTCGGGGCCTTGGCTGAACGGCCGTGGCCGGGGCTGAACGAGACGGGAACTGAGACGGAGGAGCGACGGAGGGGCGTCACTCCTCGCCGGGCGGGATGAGGCGATCGGAACTCTCGGCATCGTCCACGTACCCGTGGGCATCGACAGTGATCGGGGTGGCCCGTCCTTTAGCTGTGATCAGCCATGCGAGCGCCTGCTCGGTCAATGGCCCCTTGTCAGGCCCCTCGTCCTTCCAGTATGCGCGCCAACCGCCGCCAGGGATGGCGGTCACTACCTGGTCTGCTTGCTCCAGGTGAGAGAAGTCCGGGTAGTCCGTGACAGGGCGACGGGTACCGCGCTTGGGGTCGACCACCAGGGCGACGCCCGTCGCCTCGTCCCAAGCATCCACGTGCACAGTACGACCTGTCAGCGTCTCTGTGCCGGTGAAGATCGCGAGCCAACCTGTGCTGTTGAAGTAGCGCATGTGGTCATCGTCTATGAGACCAGTCGGCCTTGTCCGTTCGAGCTGTGGTCGGCTTCAGTATTTCGATACCTCAGCTTGGGAAGCTTGGTCTCTGCACGGCCGGTAGGCTTGTTGACCTGCTGAGGAGCGGCGTCATGACTTGCGGGCGTGCTGGGTGGGTGACTGCTGTTCCCCGTGGTTCCCCGTACTACCTGGCACGCATGTGGCACGGCAGCGGGTTCAGCGGAGCCAGTCAGCCGCGTGGCGAATCTGCTTGCTGAGGTCGGTGGAGGCGATCAACGAGGGGGCTCCGGCGGGCTGGAGACCTTTGATCAGCGTGTGACGGCCACCAACGCCGTAGTGACACTGCAAGCCAGTGTCAGGGCCGTTCCGAATGCTGCGGCTGCCTTCGAGCAAGCTGCGGGATAGGTGGCGAGATCTCGGCGTGCCAAGACTGCGGCAGCAATCGCGACAAGCACAGCGAGCAACACGGCCACGGCGCAGCCCAGAACAACAACAGCAGAGTGGTCAGACACGATCGATCTCCTATCGGTGCGTCATCCTGTGCCGCTCAATCTCGTCAAGTTGCTGTTCGTCGTGGTCCGCGACGGTAGAACTGGTCGAAGACGAACAGGAGCGACGACCACGCGACCACGGGAGATGGCATGGTCATGGAGGATGATTCGTCGCCTGAGGCGGCCCTGGCCGAACTACGTGCTCGACTGGAGTTCGGGTTGGCGGAGCTGGGTATAACGAAGACTGCCCTTGCACGGCGCTCGGAGTTGGGACGAACTGCTGTCAGCGAAGCGTTCAACAGGTCCGCTCCTGCTCCCTCCGCTCGAACCGTTGGCGCGCTTGCCCGAGCACTCCACCTCGACGTGCAGGCTCTCCTGAAGCTTCGGACGACCGCTGTTGGTGTTCAACACAGGTCTCCAGAGGGGAGCGGGAACTCCCTAGAGGCGGGCATTGGGCGGCCAATCGCTGAGTTTGACCCCCACGACCTTGAAGTTCATCCGGCCATTGACGTCGTACCTGCTTTGAGTGAATCGAAGAGCATGCAGGCTCGCCGACTGCCCGGCTATGTACGTCGTAACCACGATCGAGATCTGAAGGATCTTGTTAAGGCGGCAGCCGACGGCCAAAGCGGGATGGTCGTGCTGGTCGGTCCGTCCTCGACAGGGAAGACCCGCGCGTGTTGGGAGGCGATTCAACCCCTAGCGCCTCGGGGATGGCGCCTCTGGCACCCATTCGACCCCACACGAGCTGAGGCCGCCTTGAACGATCTCAAGCGTGTGGGGCCGCGCACTGTGGTATGGCTAAACGAAGCCCAGCATTACTTTGGTGCCGGTCAAGGGGTGGGAGAGCACATCGCGGCTGCCCTTCGATCTCTCCTACTTAACCGACAGGCCAGCCCAATCTTGATTTTGGGTACGCTGTGGAACCACTACGCGACTGAATACACGACTCTTCCCGTACCGGGAAAGCCAGATCCACACCCGCAAACGCGGGAACTCTTGGCGGGGCGCTTGTTCTCAGTTCCCGATAATTTTGACGCAGTCGCAATAAGAGATGCCCGGATCATGGCAAGCGCAGGCGACCTGCAACTGGCTCAAGCATTGAAGCAAGCGCAAGATGGGCGCCTGACTCAATATCTCGCAGGAGCTCCAGCCTTGTCCGAGCAGTACAGAATGGCCGCCCCTGCCGTGAGAGCATTGATTCAGGCTGCCATGGACGGACGTCGCTTTGGTGTCGGGAATCACCTAGCGAGGAATTTTCTTGCTCATTCGGCAGGGGACTATCTCACAGATCCCGAATACTTGACCCTTGGGTCTAATTGGCTTGACGAAGCCTTTTGCGAATCCAATAGGTCAGTACATGGGAATTTGGCGCCCTTGTCGCCCGTTCGTTTTCGCGGCGCGTCTTATAGGCATCAACTGCATCAGATAAACGATATCGGATCCAGTAAATACCGACTGGCTGACTCACTCGAACAGCTGGGGCGACTTGAGCGTAACCAATTTTGCCCGCCAGCTTCGTTCTGGGAGGCGGCTCATGAATACCTAACGGATTCCGTAGAACTCGCAAATCTGGCCGTCGCTGCTCACGATCGGCAGCGACTCTACTGGGCTCATCGCCTAACCAGACGGGTTGAGGAACAAGGGGATGCCTCTGCGGTGATCAGGCTAGCGGATATGTGGATGGAAGGCCACCCCGAATTGGCCGAGTCTCTATATCGGCGGTTAGCCGAAATGGGAAATGCTCGCGCCATGAATAGTATGGGATATCTTCGTGAAGGCGCCGGTGGCAGAGATGGGGCCGAAGAGTGGTACCGGAAGGCTTCTGGGGCCGGCGGCGGGGAGGCTACGTATCGTATCGCCGAGATTTACGAGGATCTGGGGGATGTGGAAAAAGCAGAGAGGTTGTACCGGCAAGCTCTAGATTTAGGGAATACCGAAGCTCTGGGTTCCCTGGGGCGCATCGTATCCGACAGAGGTGGAGACGATGTCGAGGCCATCTCTCTGTTCACTCGCTCGATCTGTCTCATGGTGCGCCAGGCCGCACGCGCAACGATAGTGCGTCTGGACAGAGTGACGGGAGCGCAGAACTCATCTGTGGGGCCGTGGAGCTCAAGGAAAAGGGTAGCGTATCCAATTTTTGAGATCGAAGAGAAGGGGGATTTAGGGGATTACAGAGGATTTTTCGACGCCGTAGCAGATGCCAGTCGCAATGGTGACACTTATGGAATTATGTGTCACTACTTATTGTTTAATTCGGAAGATAGCGATCAAGCTGAAAAGATGCTGGAGCGTGCCGGGCGAGATGGGAATGCGTACGCCTTAATCGAGCTTGCGAATAATCGAGAGAAGGTCGGTAGACTAAAGGAAGCGGAATCTCTGTATCGAGCGCTCATTGGGTCGGGCGATAATGCTCCGCTAGCACCCCTCGCCAACTTGATGAAAAAGGCCGGAAAACTTAAAGAGGCTGAGTCTCTTTATTGGCGAGCGATCGAGACAGGAAGTACATATGCCATGTGTCGACTCAGTGAGCTCAAAGAGTATACGGGCGATCACGCTGGTGCGGTCGAGATTGCGCTACAGGCTGCTAATGCCGGGGACGGAGGTGCCGTACGTGCGCTCTCGAAGGAGAGAGCAAGCCGCGAAGGGTTCGATGACCCTTGGCCGTACGGGCTGGATCCGGATGGCACGCCGACGGCTGAATCTTGGTAGCTGCGTAGGTCTAGTGCTTCGGTGCGCAGACGTCCAGCCGGACAAAACCTAAGACCCCAGCCGCCCCAGCTTCCATCCCGTACGCCGTCGACCCACACACCGTGGAGCAGGCGTGGTTCCTGGCGTCCAGGTGGAGCGCGCTACTGTACGAACGACCTGGACGCCAGGGGCCACGTCTGCTCGGCTCTGCCTGGGTCGACGGCGTACGGGATGGAAGCCCCCGCCTACGCCACGACGAACCCGCAGTCGGCGACGGCGCCCCGTTCATCCCGGTGCCGACCGATCCCCCGCCGGAGGCACCGTTCTGACCTTGGCGGCTCACCCGCGGTGCTCGTCTTGTGGCCCTCGGGTCGTCCACGCGCGCGGCACGGGCGCCGGCCGGGCTGGAGCGGGGCGGAGACAGGAGCGCAGGCCCGGCCGGGGGCCGGGCCGCGCGCGGTGAGCGGAGCGAGCCGCCTTGAACCAGTAGAGAAAGTTGTAACTCAGTCGTTCTGCCGGGGCTTGAAGCCGTGTGCGCAGGCTGGGAGTTCTGTCGCCTGGCGGTGTGCGAGCGGCAGGAAGAGGACTGGTCGTATCGTCCAGGTGATGCAGGTTTCGGCATGGGTCACTGAGACCGTGCAGGGCTGCATCTGGAGGAGTGCTCTGCGGGTGCGGATGCGGCCCTCGTACAGCCACTCCCAGGCTTCGCTCGAAGCGGCGGCGCTGAGTGCTGGTGAGATGGTGCGGAGGGTGATCGCCACCCACCGGTCCGCCTGGGCCGCTGAGTAGGCGTCGAAGGATGCTCGTAGTTGTGGTTCGGGCTGGCCGTCCATCGCCGTGGGTTCCGTCCAGCACTCGCACCAGTAGCCGCGCCGCGGCTTGCTCATCCGCATGGTTGGGCTCCCCGGCCGGCGCCGGTGAAGAGCTCCGCGGTGACCGTGTGGCCCTTGTCGCTGTCGTGGACGACGACGCGGTGTGCGATCGCGCTGACCATGCCCAGGCCTCGGCCGTGTTCCGCCTTTTCGTCCTGATGCTCGACCTTCGGGGCGGTTCCCGTGCCTCCGTTGTCCGTGACCGACAGGGCGACCATCTGCGGTGATACCTCGACGGCCAGATAGAAGCTGCCCGACTGGCGCCCGCTGGCCGTATGCAGGATCGCGTTCGCGCTCAGCTCGCTCACGATCAGTTCGGCGTCCTCCGCCCAGGGCGAGTCACGAAGGATGTCGCGTGTCCAGCGTCGGGCCCGGCTGACCTCTTCGGGGAAACCTGGGCAAGTGAGGCCCCAGACTCGGATAGTGCTCGTATACTCGTGCATACAAGTTCCTTCGTGCTGGTAGGCCGCCATGTGCAGCGGGTTCGAGCTAGACGAGTTTCACGCCGTCGTGGGCGCGGACGGCCGGCGGGGACGTCGCGTCGAGTGCGTCCAGGACGCGGATTGCGTATGCCTCGTCGGAGAGTTCGGAGACTTCGTCGCGGGTGGCCCAGCGCAGAGCTCGGGTCTCGTCGCCGGTGGTGGGCGTGCCGTCGGCGGCCTCGCAGCGGAAGACCATGGAGACGATCAAGCCCGTCATGTTCTTGTAGATGCCGGTGAGGGTCGCCGGAAGCGCGATCTTGATGCCGGTTTCTTCGAGAACTTCTCGTTGGAGGGCCTCGGGGATGGTTTCCTCACGTTCGAGGATGCCGCCAGGGGGTTCCCACTTGCCGTTGTCGCGGCGCTTGATGAGGAGGGCCCGGTCCTGGTCGTCGACGATGACTCCGGCGACGCTCACGGAGTGCGGACGGTCAGTGCTCAAGGTCCTCGGCCCTCCCGGATGGCTAGGCTTTCCACCGTAGCAACAACACTCGCCCACTCGTCTAGATACCTAAAGGAGTACACGTGACGTCACTCCCGAGCCTGCTCGGCGATCTCGACCCCACGAGCGATCGTGCGGTCTTTCGACAGATCGCCGACCAGCTGCGTGAGGCCATCGACCGTGGGCGTTTCAAGGAGGGCGCGAAGCTGCCCTCTGAGGCCGAACTCGTCGAGCATTACGGCGTTTCCCGGATGACCGTTCGGAACTCCTTCTCGGTTCTCACGGGCGAGGGTCTGGTCCATGCCGAACACGGCAAGGGCGTCTTCGTACGGCCCCGGCCCCCCGTCCGGCGCCTTGCCTCCGATCGCTTCGCCCGGCGCCACCGAGACCAGGGCAAGTCCGCCTTCATCGTCGAGGCTGACGCCGCAGGCAGCCATCCCCAGGTCGACAGCCTGGAGGTCAAGGAAGAGAAGGCCACGCAGGACATCTCCACCCGGCTCGGGTCGGTGCGGCGCGTGCTCGCTCGTCGGCGCCGGTATCTGCTCGACGGACGGCCGGTCGAGTTCGCCACCTCCTACCTTCCGCTCGACATCGCGCGCGGTACGCAGATCGCCGAGCCCAACCCTGGTCCCGGCGGCATCTATGCCCGACTCGAAGAGCTGGGGCATCACCTCGACCACTTCGAGGAGGAGATCCGGGCCCGGATGCCCGCGCCGTCGGAAGTGAAGACACTCCGGCTGGCCCCTGGTGTGCCTGTGATCCACCTTGTCCGCACCGCGTATGACACCGAAGGGCGGGCCGTGGAGGTCTGCGACACCGTCATGGCGGGAGATGCGTACGTCCTGTCGTACCAGCTCCCGGCCACGTAAGGGCCTTCCGGCCGTGGCGCACGGTGGTTCGCTCCTCGAACTCGTACACACCAACAGGCATACTCGTATAGACGAGTGGGCAAGTTCTGTGGCAACGTGGTCGTCGTTCCCGGAGATCGGGTTCGAAAGCCGTATCTTGTATAGACGAGTAGATGGGAAGGCCCTTGCGAACCATCCGTGTGGAGACCTCGGCCGCGACGATCCTGCTGACCGAGGCACCCGAGCCCAAGGTCCGCGACCGTCAGACCGGCGAGATCGCCAAGGACGTCAACAGCGGCGAGGCCCTGATGACGATCGGCGTCGTCTACATCGAGGAAGGGGAGTCGTCGCTGATCAAGGTGACCATCCCGGAGAGCGGAGTATCCGAAGGGCTGGCCCTCGGTGCGCCGGTCTCGCTTCCGGGGCTCATCGCCCGGCCCTGGGAGAGCGTGTTCAACGGCCAGCAGCGGCACGGCATCGCCTACCGCTGCGCCGCCGTCACTCCGGCCGCCTTCCCGGCCGCCATGGAGGCCTCGGCCTGATGAGCGACCTGACGACGCTTCTGGAGGTGGGTGGTCCTGTCGCCGCGCTCGGCGGCGGGGCTTCCTACGCCCGGGCCAAGCACCCGGGGGCTTACTGGTCTGCGGTCGGCCTGCCGATATCCACGGCCCGACTGCTCAGCTCGTACGGCTCGGTCATGGAGGCCTGCGGCCTGACGGTGACACCGTCCCGACTGCGGGTCCTGGCGGTCAGGGCCACCACCCGTGGGGAGGTCCGGCCCGTACCGCCTCGTCGCGGAATCATCCGCCCGACTTCGACCGGGTTACGGCTTCGTCTGAGGCTCGCGCCCGGTCAGGAACCCGCCGACGTGGCCGCCTCGGCCGAACGCCTGCGGCACGCCTGGGGAGTTCACGCCGTGTATGTCACCACGGTCAAGCCTGGTGTGGTCGACCTTCGGCTCGTCGGCTACGACGTGCTGCGCAAGGTCCGCATGCCGCGCAAGGCGGAGGGCGGGTCCCTGCGAGTGCCCGTGGCGCTTCGGGAAGATGCGACGCCCTTCGTACGGAACTACCGGGCCGTGCCGCACGGCCTTTCCCTCGGCGCCACCTTGTCGGGCAAGTCCATGTACCTGCGGCACCTCGTTGTCGGACTCGCGCCGCAGTCCGTTGCTCTGGTCGGCATCGACTGCAAGCGCGGTGTGGAGCTGGCACCCTTCGCCCCGCGCCTGTCGGCGCTCGCCACCGATCCCGAGCAGGCCGCCGAGCTGCTGCCCGTGCTCATCAAAGAGATGGAGGACCGGTACGACCTGATCAAGGCCCGGCAGGGGATCGCCCCGGGCACTCCGGACGAGGAGATCACCTCCGACATCTGGGGGCTTCCCGAGCAGGAACGGCCCCTGCCCGTCGTGCTGTTCGTCGACGAGGTGGCTGAACTCTTCCTCGTCGCCACGAAGAAGGAAGAAGTGCGGCGGGACGAGATGGTCACTCAGCTCATCCGGCTCGCTCAGCTCGGCCGCGCGGCCGGTATCTACCTGGAGGTCTGCGGGCAGCGCTTCGGCGCCGAGTTGGGCAAGGGCGCGACCATGCTCCGAGCCCAGCTCACCGGCCGGGTATGTCACCGCGTGAACGACGAAGCCTCCGCAAAGATGGCGCTCGGCGACATCGCCCCCGAAGCGGTCTCCGCTGCCTGTGTCATCCCTGCCGAACGGCCCGGTCTCGCCGTTGCCGGTGACACTTCCGGTGGCTGGTCCCGCATCCGCACGCCGTATCTCTCCCTGGCTGATGCCGCCGAGACCTGCCGCGACTCGGCCCTTCTGGTTCCCGACCTGCCCGCGCTGAAGCCCTTCCGGCCCTCCGTTCCCGTGCAGCCCGTCGAGTCCCCGGGCCCGGCCGTGAAGCCGCGACCGGTCACCGGCTGACCCCGCACCCTCCCACCCGGTCGGCGCGACCGCCTCGCGCCACGTCCCTACCCCTGCCATGCCCGAATCCGGAAGGAGCCGCAGCATGCGCGCCCAACTGGCCCGTATCGATGCGGTACTCGTCCAAGCCGTCATCGCCGCCGCCTTGTCCTTCGCCCACATCCACGACGTTGCTTCGGCAGCCGGGCAGGACGGGTGGAAAGCGTGGGCCTATCCAGTCTCGGCCGACCTCCTGCTCGTCGCTGCCTGGCGCCGACTGCGGGCCGGTGACGCCAAAGCCGCAGGCTGGTGCTGGTTCGTCATCGCGCTCACGGCCTCCCTCGGCGCGAACGTCGCGACCGCCGGACTGCTCGACATGAACCATGTGCCGGCCTGGCTCCGCATCCTCGTCGCGGGCTGGCCTGCGGTCGCCTTCCTCGGCGGAACACTCCTCGCCCACTCGACGCCGACCCGGCACGAGACAACCGAGGGCGACCAAGGCCCCGTGTGCATCGACGACCAGGAGGACGCGCCCGATCCCGTGCCGGAGCTCCCGTCGACGCGGCCCGCCGTGTCCGCTTCCGCTCCTGCGCCCGCCGTCCCCGTCCCGGCCGCCCTGGTCGAGCACGCCCGCAAAGTCGCCGCTGAGCACCACACCCGCACCGGCACGGCCATCGACACCACGACCCTGCGCGCCCGGCTTGGCGTCCCCGCACCAATGGCCGAGGCCATCTCTGCCCGACTCACCTGACAGGAGGCTCCATCAATGCCGCACTACGCCTACGACACCGCCGCTGACTACCTCGACGCCGCCCGCGAGATGGACGACACCGGCCGCCCGACGTTGGCTCGGCTCCTCGCTGAAGAGGCCGCTGACCGTATCGCCGACCCCGAGCGGGCGGCCCGCATCCTGCGCGACTACTCCGGCCCCAGCCTCCGACAGGAGGGATGACGCATGTCTCCGCAGAAGAGCTTCCGCAACGTGATTCGCACCGGGCCCGTGCAGGTCGGCACGGCGTACGACAGTCGTGGCCGCGAGAAGCACACCGCCGCCTGCACGGCCCCGCGCTGCGGCTTCTCCGCCGACTACGACAGCCGCGCCGCCGCCGAGCTGGCCGCCCGTACCCACCGCTGCCCCGTCCGCTGAAAGGACCTGCCTCCGTGACCGTCAGCCTGCCGCTCGTGTTCGTCCTCGGCTGCTTCGCCTGGGGAGCGGTCAAGTTCCTCGGCGTCCGCACCTGGATCGTCGTGGTGATCGCACTGTTCGGCTTCTGGCTCTCGCACACCTTCATGGCCCCGGCCATCGAATCCGGTACGCGCTCCGGCGTGGGCGTCGTAAACGGCTCACATGACTAGACGAGTAGGTAAGGAGAGCTTCGCCGTGTTCCTGCCCGAGTACCCCGACAGCCCGACGCCGCCGCCCGTGCACACCCACACCGTGGCTGACCCGCTGGCTCCCGTGCAGCGGCCCGCGCCGCAGATATCCGTCACCACCGGAGCGGTCGCGGCCGTCCTCGTCGGCGGCGTCGTGCTGACCGCGCTCCTGGCCGCCGTCGCCGTCACGGCCATCTCCGTCGCCGTGTGCGCCGTGGTCATCCGCTCGATGCTCCGCGACCAGCGTCGCCGCTAGCACTGCCAGACCCCCGGGGCGGCCCTGATACCGCCAAGCATCCGCCGCCCCGGGGGCCGTGCCCCTCCTAGCCGAAGCCAGAAGGAGAACCGTCATCATCACCTGCGCCACCCCGCCCCCACTTCGCGAGATCGGTGAACTGGCCACGTTCGGCACCATGCCCGCGCTCCTGCGGCAACTCTCCGGACTCGGCGGCTGCACGCACCCGATCCGCCTCGACGGCCACCGCACCGAGTACGACGTCGACATCCGGACCGGCGAGATCGGCAACGCGCTCCACCACCTCGACTCGTCGTCCCTCCCAGCCGGACAACTCCTCACCCGCTGCAACAACCGCCGCACGACTCGCTGCCCGGCCTGCGCGGAGGTCTACCGGCGCGACACCTTCCACCTGATCACCTCGGGCCTCCGGGGCGGCAAGGGCACCCCAGAACGCGTCGCCGCCCACCCCCGCGTCTTCGCCACCTTCACCGCGCCGAGCTTCGGACCGGTCCACAACCGCCCGTCGCGGGCTGCCGGTTCAATCCGTCGCTGCCGGTGCGGGCTCCTCCACGACCAGGACGACGACGTACTCGGCACGCCGCTCGACCCGTCGACCTACGACTACGAAGCTGCCGTGCTCTGGAACGCCCACGCCGGGGCCCTGTGGCGGCGCTTCTCGATCTCTCTGCGCCGGGAGGTCGCCAAGCGGGCCGGCCTCTCTCAGCGCGCGTTCCGCGAGCACGCCCGGGTGTCCTTCGCCAAGGTCGCGGAGTACCAGAAGCGCGGGGCCGTCCACTTCCACGCCGTGATCCGGATCGATGGTCCCGGGGGCGGCGACACCCCGCCCCCGGCGTGGGCGAAGGCTGACCTCCTCGCCGACGCCATCGAGACCGCCGCTACCAGCGTGCGCGTGGACGGCCCCGTTATCGACAGCCGCCCGCACACCTTCGCCTTCGGCCGCCAGCTCGACGTACGCACGGTCCGGAGTGCTGACTTCGACGGCGGCCAGGAGCTGACCGACAGGGCCGTCGCCGCGTACATCGCGAAGTACGCCACCAAGGGCGCGGAGACCGCGACGGGCGCTCTCGACCGCCCACTTCGATTCATCGCCGAACTGGCCCAGCTCGACATCAGCGAGCACGCCGAGCGGCTCATCCGTACGGCCTGGGCCCTTGGCTCCCGCAAGGACTTAGCGGGGCTCCGCCTCCGCGCCTGGGCCCACATGCTCGGCTTCCGCGGCCACTTCTCGACGAAGTCCCGCCGCTACTCGACCACGCTCGGCGCCCTCCGTGATGCCCGCGCCGAATGGCGCGCAGCCCAAGCCGCGGCGACCAGCAACCGGACCACCTACGAAAATCCGGAGGTGGTCACGACCCTGGTCATCGCCCACTGGGTCTATGCCGGAACAGGTCTCACCAACGCCGAAGCCTGGCTTGCCGAAACCATCGCACCCGCTCTGGGTACGGAAGGGGAACCGACCCGTGACTGAGTCCAGCTCCACCGTCACCGCCCTGGAGGCGATCGACGCCGCCTTGGTGCTGTTGACCGTCGAGGAGGCCGCTCGGCGACTGCGTATTGGGCGCACGACGGCCTTTCGGCTCGTCCTGGCCGGAGAGATCGAATCGGTGACCGTCGGGCGCCTGCGGAGGGTTCCTGCCGACGCGCTGTCCGCCTACGTGGCCAAGCTGCGGCACCGTGCCGCCGAAGCCGCCTGAGGGGACGACATGGCAGAGACGAAGCGCACGCGTCAGCCCAACGGGGCCTCGTCCATCTACCTCGGCAAGGACGGCAAGTGGCACGGTCGGGTGACGGTCGGTGTCCGTGATGACGGCAAGCCTGACCGACGCCACATCGAGCGGAAGACGAAGGCCGAAGTGACCAAGGCCGTCCGCGAGATGGAGCGGGCGCGCGATGACCGGAAGCTGCGCAAGCCGGGCAAGGGCTGGACCGTCCAGGGATGGCTTGAGCACTGGGTCGAGAACATCGCCAAGCCGTACGTCTCCGAGAACACGTACGACGGATACGAAGTCGACGTACGCGTTCACCTCGTCCCGGGTCTGGGTGCTCACAAGCTCGACCGCCTGGAGCCCGAGCACCTCGAACGCTTCTACCGGAAGATGCAGAGCGCCGGGAGCTCCGCCGGTACGGCTCACCACGTCCACCGGACGATCCGCGTCGCCCTCGGTGAGGCTGTGCGGCGCGGGCACATCGTCACCAATGCGGCTGAGATCGCCAAGGCTCCTCGCCTGGAAGAGGGGGACATCGAGCCGTACACGATCGAGGAGGCACAGAGCCTTCTCCTGGAGGCGGCCAAGCTCCGCAACAGCGCCCGTTGGGTCGTGGCCCTGGCGCTCGGCCTCCGACAAGGAGAGGCGCTGGGTCTGCACTGGGAGGACACCGACCTCGACGCGGGGTACGTCCGCATCCGCAAAAACCGGCTGCGTCCCAAGTACGCGCACGGCTGCGACACCGATCCGTGCGGCAGGAAGGCGGGTTACTGCCCCGAGCGGTGGCAGACGCGGCGTGAGCACAAGCCGACGAAGTCCCGTGCGGGACGGCGCACGATCGGGCTGCCCGATCCCCTGATCAAGATTCTTCGTCAGCACCAGGAGTCCCAGGAGCGGGAACGGAGCGAGGCCGGCGCCGACTGGGAGGGCAAGGGCTATGTGTTCGCCTCCCCGACTGGCGGACCCCTGAGCCCGAACACTGACTTCCACGTCTGGAAGCGGCTGTTGCGGGATGCCGGTGTGCGGGACGGCCGTCTCCACGACGCCCGCCACACCGCCGCGACCGTGCTCCTGATCCTCGGCGTTCCGGACGTCGTGATCGACTCGATCATGGGGTGGGAGCCCGGGGGAGCGGCACGGATGCGCGCCCGGTACATGCACGTGACGGGGACCATGCTCCGCAAGGTGGCTCAACAAGTGGGCGAGGCGCTCTGGGCCCCGGCTTCTGCCCTCAGCTCCGGCACGGAAGAAAGTTCCGACTGAGACGGGAACTGAGACGGGGAACGGCGAAGGCCCCCACCGGCGAACCGATGGGGGCCTTCGTCTGCCCTTGCGGGCGGGTGCGGAGGATACGAGATTCGAACTCGTGAGGGGTTGCCCCCAACACGCTTTCCAAGCGTGCGCCCTAGGCCACTAGGCGAATCCTCCGCCGCAAACAATACAAGACGTTGGGGAGTGCTCGCGAACACGATCCCGAGGTCGTCTCCGTGATCGTCGTCATGTCGGTCGTTATGTCGATGCCGTGTCGTCCTCGCGTCGGACCCGGGGGCGGTCGGGGCCAGGGGCGGCGTCGCTTCCGGGGCCGGGGATCCGCTACTGTGGGGGCCAGCCCCTCACGTGGCGCTATCTGACTGAACTCCCCCAGGGCCGGAAGGCAGCAAGGGTAGGTCGGCTCTGGCGGGTGCGTGGGGGGCGCTTTGCGTTCCGGGCGGTCCGGGTTGTCAGCGGTCGCCTATAACCTCGTAGGCGTGTCGTCTCTCGCCTTGTACCGCCGCTATCGCCCGGAGTCGTTCGCCGAGGTCATCGGGCAGGAGCATGTGACCGACCCGCTGCAGCAGGCGCTGCGGAACAACCGGGTCAACCATGCCTACCTGTTCAGTGGCCCGCGCGGCTGCGGCAAGACGACGAGCGCGCGCATTCTGGCCCGCTGTCTCAACTGTGAGCAAGGTCCCACTCCCACACCCTGCGGCGAGTGCCAGTCCTGCCGCGACCTGGCGCGGAACGGGCCGGGTTCCATCGACGTCATCGAGATCGACGCCGCTTCGCACGGTGGTGTCGACGACGCGCGTGACCTGCGCGAGAAGGCCTTCTTCGGTCCCGCGTCCAGCCGGTACAAGATCTACATCATCGACGAGGCCCACATGGTCACCTCGGCGGGCTTCAACGCCCTCCTGAAGGTGGTCGAGGAGCCTCCGGAGCACCTCAAGTTCATCTTCGCGACGACCGAGCCCGAGAAGGTCATCGGCACGATCCGTTCGCGCACGCATCACTACCCGTTCCGGCTCGTCCCGCCCGGCACCCTCCGCGAGTACCTCGCCGATGTCTGCGGCCGCGAGGCCATGGCCGTCGAGGACGGGGTGTTCCCGCTGGTCGTGCGCGCCGGTGCGGGTTCCGTGCGTGACTCCATGTCCGTCATGGACCAGCTGCTCGCCGGTGCGACCGAGACCGGTGTGACGTATGCCATGGCGACGTCCCTCCTCGGCTACACCGACGGCTCGCTCCTCGACTCCGTGGTCGAGGCCTTCGCCTCCGGAGACGGTGCCGCGGCCTTCGAGGTCGTGGACCGCATCATCGAGGGCGGCAATGACCCGCGGCGCTTCGTCGCCGACCTTCTTGAGCGGCTGCGGGACCTGGTGATCCTCGCGGCCGTGCCGGACGCCGCCGAGAAGGGGCTCATCGATGCCCCCGCCGACGTCGTCGAGCGCATGCAGGCCCAGGCCGGCGTCTTCGGTGGCGCCGAACTGAGCCGCGCCGCCGACATCGTGAATGAGGGCCTCACCGAAATGCGCGGCGCCACCTCGCCGCGGCTCCAGCTCGAGCTGATCTGCGCGCGCGTGCTGCTCCCCGCCGCGTACGACGACGAGCGGTCCGTCATGGCCCGCCTCGACCGCCTTGAGCGTGGCGGCAACTTCGTCCCGGGCGGCCAGGGCCCCGGTCCCGCGATGGCGTACGCCCCCGGGCCCGCGGCCCACGCGGGCGGGCAGCAGGGCGTGCAGGGCGTGCAGAGCGTGCCGAGCGTGCAAGGCGTGCAGCAGTCCGGGGGCGTCATGCCTGCGGGCGGACCGTCGGGCGGTCCCGCCGATATGGGGCAGGCAGTGGCGCCCGGAGGCGGACCGGCCGCCGCGCGTGCGGCGGTGCGGGGGCAGGGCCCGGCTCCGGCTTCGGGTTCGGCTTCGGCTTCGGGTTCGGCTTCGGACGGGAGTGGTCAGGCGCCTCAGGTCGCTTCGCAGGCTCCGGAGGCCCCGCCCACACCCCCTGACGCTCCCGCCTCTCCTCCTCTCGCCCCGGCCGCCGCTGAACGGCGACCCGGCGGCTGGCCCACGGCCTCCGCCGCCGCCCCGGAGTCGGCCCCCCGGCCCGGCGGCTGGCCCACGGCCGCGACCGCCGGAAGCAGCGCTCAGGCCGCCCCGCAGCCCGATCGGCCCGCCCCGGCTCACGCCCCGCAGGCCCCCGCCCCGATGGCCGCCCAGGCCCCCGCGGGCGGCCCCGACCCGCGCACCCTGTGGCCGCAAATCCTGGAGGCGGTGAAGAACCGCCGCCGCTTCACCTGGATCCTGCTCAGCCAGAACGCCCAGGTGGCGGGGTTCGACGGGACGACCCTCCAGATCGGCTTCGTCAACGCGGGCGCGCGGGACAACTTCGGTGGCAGCGGCAGCGAGGACGTGCTGCGGGCCGCGCTGTCCGAGCAGTTCGGCGTGCAGTGGAAGGTCGAGGCGATCGTCGACCCGTCCGGCGGCTCCGCACCCCCGCCGGCCGCCGGCAACTTCGGCGGGGGCGCCCCGGCGGCCCCGCGCCCGGCCGCGCCCCCGCGCCAGCCGACGCCGGCCCCGTCGGCCCCGTCGGCCCCCGCTCCCCAGTCCCCGCCCCCGTCGGCCCCGGACCCCGCCCCGGCCCCCCGGTCCGCCCCCGCGCCGGAGCACGTGTCCCCCGAGGACGACATCCCCGAGGACGACGACCCCGACCTGGTGGAGTCGGCACTCTCCGGCCACGACCTGATCATGCGGGAACTGGGCGCGACGGTGGTCGACGAGTACCCGAACGAGTAGCACGGGTGGGGGGCGGGAGGTATCCGCCGCAGAGCCGCGGGGTGCAGGGTCTGCGGGGCGGACGTCACCCCACGGCCGCGGGCGAAGAGCTCACCGGGCCCCGGAGGGGGCACCCCTGGCTGGAGGAACGTACAACAGGCTGGAAAGCCAGATCTGGCAGCCCGTACGAAGGCATGCCGCGCCGCGGGCTAGGCTGACCACCGTGAAGGTCCTCGTCATCGGCAGTGGTGCCCGCGAACACGCCCTGTGCCGCTCTCTGTCCCTCGACCCCGACGTCTCCGAGCTGCACTGTGCCCCCGGCAACGCCGGCATCGCAGAGGTGGCCGAGCTGCACCGCGTCGACGCCCTCGGCGGCGCCGCCGTGACCGGCCTCGCCGAGGAGCTGGGCGCCGGGCTCGTCATCGTGGGCCCGGAGGCCCCCCTCGTCGCGGGCGTCGCCGACGCCGTGCGCGCGGCGGGCATCCCCTGCTTCGGCCCCTCCGAGGAGGCCGCGCGGCTCGAGGGCTCCAAGGCGTTCGCCAAGGACGTGATGGCGGGGGCGAACGTGCCGACCGCCCGGTCGTACGTCTGCACCACCCCGGCCGAGATCGACGTGGCCCTCGACGCCTTCGGGGCGCCGTACGTCGTCAAGGACGACGGCCTCGCGGCGGGCAAGGGCGTCGTCGTCACCGGCGACGTGGACGTGGCCCGCGCGCACGCCCTGGCCTGCGGCCGCGTAGTCATCGAGGAGTTCCTTGACGGCCCCGAGGTCTCCCTCTTCGCGATCACCGACGGCGTGACCGTCGTCCCGCTGCAGCCCGCCCAGGACTTCAAGCGCGCGCTCGACGGCGACGAGGGCCCGAACACGGGCGGCATGGGCGCCTACTCGCCGCTCCCGTGGGCCGACCCGAAGCTCGTCGACGAGGTCATGCAGAGCGTGCTCCAGCCGACCGTGGACGAGCTGCGCCGCCGCGGCACCCCGTTCGCGGGGCTGCTGTACGCGGGCCTCGCGATGACGAGCCGCGGCGTACGTGTCATCGAGTTCAACGCCCGTTTCGGCGACCCCGAGACCCAGGTCGTCCTGGCCCGTCTGCAGACCCCGCTCGCCGGGCTCCTGCTGGCCGCGGCGACCGGCAACCTCGCCGACCTGCCCCCGCTGCGCTGGAGCGACGAGGCCGCGGTCACCGTGGTCGTCGCCTCGCACAACTACCCCGGCACGCCGCGCACCGGCGACCCCATCGAGGGGCTCGACGAGGTGGCGGCGCAGGATGCCCCGAACGCGTACGTCCTGCACGCCGGGACGGCGCGCGACGGCGACGCCGTCGTCAGCGCGGGCGGCCGGGTGCTCTCCGTGACGGCGACCGGCGTCGGCCTCACCGAGGCCCGCGAGCGCGCGTACGCCGCGCTGTCCCGCATCCGCCTCGACGGCTCGCAGCACCGCACGGACATCGCGGCGAAGGCGGCCGCCGAGGCGTGACCCGCCGAGGCATGAACCGCCGAGCCGGGTGGCCTCCCGCCCGGCTCTCCGTCGACTTCAGGCCCCGGATCTGACACTGGATCCGGGGCTTTCTCAGCGTCCACCTTTAGCCAAAGCCATTCCATCGAGTGACCGGTGGTCCATCCGGCTGACGGGGCGGGACACCCCAACTAGGGTGCGGCGAAAGCGTTCAAGGCGCCCAGAGCCAAACAGACCACCGGCATTGCGATGTCGGTGGCGGGTGCCACAGTGGGGGAGTGAGCAACACCAACGCCGTTGTGCGTCGCCGGCCCAGGCCGGCGGCCGAGCAGTAGGCAACAGGGGGTGCCATCGGTCGTGTCAGGTACGGGTGTGGAGGTGGGCGCGCAGGCCGCGCGCTCCCGGGCCCTCGCTGTGCTGCGCCTGCGCAGCAGAGCGCTGGCCGTCGCCCTGCTGCCCGCGGCCGTCGCCGTCGTGCTGATCGCGGCGGGGGTCACGGGGCATGCGAGCGGCCGGAGTTGGGACGTCGTCCGCTGGGTGGTGTCCGTCGCGGCCCTGCTCGTCCTGCTCGGCGCGGCCGGTGTCGCCCTGGTCGTCGCGAGAGCCAGGCCGGCCCTGAGCCCCACCGTCCCGATCGCCGAGGAGTCCGCCCCCGATCTGTACCGCCTCGTGCGGGACCTCGCCGACCGCCTGGACGTGCCCGCCCCCTCGGCCATAGCGCTCACCCCGGACTGCGACAGCTGGCTGGAGGACCGCACCCACCCCGCGCACGGCCCGCCCGCCCGGGACCGCAGAGCCCGGCGCGATCGGGCGGCAGAGGGCGCTATCGCGGCAGAGGGCGCGGCAGTAGAGGGTGCCGCAGCAGGGAGTGCTGCCGCGGCGAAGGGCGGTGCTGCGGCCGACGGCGCGCGCGGCGCCCGGAGCCCGCAGCGAACGGCCCCCGTCGCCCCCGTGCTCGTCATCGGCTCCCCGTTCCTGTGGTGGATGCGCGTCGGTGAGCTGCGCGCCGTGCTCGCCCCCGTCGTCGCGGGGACCGGCCCCTCCGCGCACCCCGACATAGCGGCGGCCCGGCGCTTCGTCCGCGGGCTCGACGCCGCCGTCGCGGTCGCCTCGACCCCGGGCCGCGGCGCCCTCCCGCGCGTGGTGCTCGGCGGCATCGGCCGGGTCGCCCGGCTCCTGCTGCGCCACTGCAGGGTGCACGCCGCCGAGATGGAGCGCGGCGTCGCCGCGGCCGCCGCCGAGCGCGCCCAGACCGTGGACTATGGGGTGCGGATCGTCGCCCAGGAGCAGGTCGGTCTCGCGTACGCGGGCTGGGACCGTCTCCTCACCCGCGTCGCCCTGCCCGCCTGGCGCATGGGCCGCTGGCCCTCGCGGCTCGACGCGGGCGTGGTCTCCGCGCTCACCGAACTGTCCCGCAGGGACCGCCTGGCGGAAGGCTTCGCCTCGCGCCTCGGCGAGCGCCCTGCCTGTGACCTGCTCGAGGAGCCGGGATCGGTGGACGAGGCCGCGTCGCTCCTTGCCGCCCGCCTCTTCCACGGCGGGCCCGCGGAGGCGGGGCCCGACTGGGCGCCGGTGGCCTGGCAGGAGTATCCGGACGAGGTCGTCGACCGGAAATGGCGCATGGACGCCGCCCGGCTCCACCGCGTCCTGGACACCTTGGGCGTCAGCCACTCCGCCGACCCGACGGCCCCCGATCCCGATGGAGCGACCCTCGGCCGCGTCCTGGACCACCTCACGACGGTCGCTTCGGACGGTAGGAGGGGGTCGGACGGTACGGAGGGTTCGGACGGTACGGAGGGTGAGGGGCCCGAGCGTGACGGGCCGGAGGGTGACGGGCTGGGTGGCGCCCACCTGGTTCCCGCTACCGCTACCGCTACCTCCACCTCCGCCCCCGAGCTCCACGCCCCCGGTCCTCCTGTCCCGCCCAGCCCTTCTGACCCTTCTGACCCTCCTGACCCTCCTGACCCTCCCGCCCCCTCCGCCTCCCTCTTCCCCGCGATGGACGAGGGCGCCGACGACACCGATGACGGGAGCCGGGGCGGGATGCTCGCCGCGGGCCTCACCGCCGAGCTCGCCCGCGAGGAGGCCGCCGCCCCGCCCCGCCCCGCGCCCACGGGACAGGGGCCGGACGAGGCCCTCTGGGACGACGGCGCGCTGCCGCTCTTCCCGCTGCAACCGCCCCGTACGGGACGTGAGCTGCTTGCCGACCACGTCACGGCGATGGTGTGTTGCGCCGCCGTGGACACCGCGGGGGCCGCCCCCGGACTGGACTGGCTCGACGGCCCCGCCCTGCTGGTCGGCGGCGAGCGCGCGGCGGATCTCACGCCACGCGTCCTGAGCCTCGTCGAGGACGGCGACCCGTCCCCGCTGCGGGACTGGCTCACCCGCCTGGGCATCCGGCCGGAGAAACCGGTCAGGCTGATCTGAAGCCGGTCCGGTTGGGCTGAAGCCGGTCCGGTTGGGCTGAAGCCGGTCCGGCTGGCCTGGAGCCGCCCGGCTGGTCCGGCTGACCTGAAAACCGGTCCGGCGGGTCTGAAAAAACGGTCCCGGCTGATCTGACGCCCCGGCGACCCCGCGCACCCCGGTGCGCCCCACTCCGCGCCGCTCACCTCCTCGGCGCGCCCCCGGTACGCCCCCGGTACGCCCCCACGCTCCACCGAACCCGCTGGCCGGGACCGCCCACCTGCTGCCCCTGCTGCCCCACCCGCGACCCCGCCCGCTACCCCTCACGCCACCCCACCGCCACCCTCTCCGCCAGGACGCCCGGAATGTCGCGTTCCGTTCAATTCAATTCGCGACGAACGGTGACGGTGTGCCTGCGTAATGTGATGTGCTGGGAGCGGCCGCCGGACCGAGACGCACCATCAGGCGCCGCAGGCTCGGGGGAGCGAGGGAGGGGCAGGGATGAAGTCGGAGCCGATTCGCCGCTGGGAATCAGGTGCACTCGCGCACGCCGTGTCGGACCCTTTCGGACAGGGCCCGCTGCCCTGGCTGCGCGGCGCCGAGCACTACTTCGACGACACGGGCCACGTCGTGCCCTGGTACGTCGACCACGCGTCGGCCCCCGGCGCGAACATCCCCGCGCCCCGTACCGGTGGGCCTCTCAACGCCGACGACGTGCACCGCCAGATCAAGGGGTTCGCCTCGACCGGTGCCGCCGCCCCGGGCGAGGCGATCGACTTCCACGTCACGGTCGACCCGCCCCAGCAGTTCAGCGTCGACATCTACCGCATCGGGCACTACGGAGGGGACGGGGCGTCGAAGATCACCACCAGCCCCCGCCTCTCCGGCATCGTCCAGCCCGCCCCGCTCACCGCCGACCGCACGGTCTCCTGCCACCACTGGTGGCTCTCCTGGCGCCTTCAGATCCCCAGTTACTGGAGCGTCGGGGCGTACGTGGCGGTCCTCACCACCGCCGACGGGTACCGCTCGCACGTCCCCTTCACGGTCCGCGACGACCACCCTGCCGACCTCCTCCTCCTTCTGCCCGACATCACCTGGCAGGCGTACAACCTCTATCCGGAGGACGGCCGCACCGGCGCCAGCCTCTATCACGCGTGGGACGAGCAGGGCGGCCTCCTGGGCGAGAGCGAGGCCGCCGTCACGGTCTCCTTCGACCGTCCGTACGCGGGAGCGGGCCTCCCCCTGCACGTGGGCCACGCCTACGACTTCATCCGCTGGGCCGAGCGGTACGGCTACGACCTGGCGTACGCGGACGCCCGCGACCTGCACGCGGGCCGCATCGACCCCACGCGGTACCGCGGCCTCGTCTTCCCCGGTCACGACGAGTACTGGTCGACGAGCATGCGCCGCACCGCCGAGCGCGCCCGCGAGCACGGCACCTCGCTGGTCTTCCTCTCCGCCAACACCATGTACTGGCAGGTGGAGTTGGGGCCGTCGCCCTTCGGCGTCGAGGACCGCCTCCTCACCTGCCGCAAGCGCCGTGGCCCCGGCCGGCCCGCCCTCTGGCGCGAGCAGGACGGCGGCAAGGCGGCCGAGCAGCAGTTGCTCGGCATCCAGTACGCGGGCCGCGTCCCCGAGCCGCGCCCCCTCGTCGTCCGCAACGCCGACCACTGGCTGTGGGAGGCCACCGGGGCACATGACGGCGACGAGATCGAGGGCCTGGTCGCGGGCGAGGCCGACCGGTACTTTCCGCGGACGGCGCTCCCCGAGCACCAGGGCCGCATGCTGCTCTCCCACTCCCCGTACGAGGACGCCGAGGGCGTCACGCGCCACCAGGAGTCCTCGCTCTACCGCGCCCCGTCCGGCGCCCTGGTCTTCGCGTCCGGCACTTTCGCCTGGTCACCGGCGCTCGACCGGCCGGGCCACGTGGACCCCCGCGTCCAGCGCGCCACGGCCAACCTCCTGGACCGCATCTGCAAGCGCGACTGATCCGCCGTATTGATCCGCTGATCGGTCGTTCTGATCGGTCGTTCTGATCCGCCGCCCTGACCCGCCGTACTGATCCGCCGTACTGACCCGCCGTACAGCCCAACCGCACCGCGCCGCCGTACCGCCCGCTCAACCCCTGGCCAGAACCACACGTCCCATGCGGGAGAATCGACCTCACTTGGCCAGAACCACGGGAGGGAACCGTGTCCGGATTCGTAGAAAAGCCCGAGCCCCTGGAGGTTCCGGGCCTGGTCCACCTCCACACCGGCAAGGTGCGCGAGCTGTACCAGAACGAGGCGGGCGAGCTCGTCATGGTCGCCAGCGACCGCCTCTCCGCCTATGACTGGGTGCTGCCCTCGGAGATCCCCGACAAGGGCCGCGTCCTCACCCAGCTCTCCCTGTGGTGGTTCGACCAGCTCGCGGACCTCGTCCCGAACCACGTGATCTCCACGGACCTGCCCGCGGGCGCCCCGGCCGATTGGGCGGGCCGCACGATGGTGTGCAAGTCCCTCGCAATGGTCCCGGTCGAGTGCGTCGCCCGCGGCTACCTCACGGGCTCCGGCCTCCTGGAGTACAACGAGTCCCGCACCGTCTGCGGCCTCGCGCTCCCCGAGGGCCTGGTCGACGGCTCCGAACTGCCCGCGCCGATCTTCACGCCCGCCGCGAAGGCCGCCGTCGGCGAGCACGACGAGAACGTGTCGTACGAGGAGGTCGCCCGCCAGGTCGGCGCGGAGACCGCCGCCCAGCTGCGCCAGACCACCCTCGCCGTCTACGGCAGGGCGCTGGACATCGCGCGCGAGCGCGGCCTGATCCTGGCGGACACGAAGTTCGAGTTCGGCTTCGAGGGCGAGGGCCTGGTCCTCGCCGACGAGGTCCTGACCCCGGACTCCTCCCGCTTCTGGCCCGCGGACCAGTGGGAGCCGGGCCACGCCCAGCCGTCGTACGACAAGCAGTTCGTGCGGAACTGGCTGACCTCGTCGGCCTCGGGCTGGGACCGCAAGAGCGAGCAGCCGCCGCCCGCGCTGCCGCAGGACGTGGTGGACGCCACCCGCGCCAAGTATGTCGAGGCGTACGAGCGGCTCACCGGCACGCCCTGGTGAGCCAGGGATAGAGAACGAACGAAAAAGGCCCCGGTCCGATGGACCGGGGCCTTTCCTCTTGAGCGGACGACCAGGTTCGAACTGGCGACCTCAACCTTGGCAAGGTTGCGCTCTACCAACTGAGCTACGTCCGCGTTGCGCCGTAGCGCGAGGACAACTATACCCATCCTCGCTCGCGTGCGAGACGCACCGCCGCGTGACGGTTCTCCGCCCCGATCTTGGTGACCGCCGAGGAGAGGTAGTTGCGGACGGTTCCCTGGGACAGCGCGGCGCGCCCGGCGATCTCCGAGACGGGTGCGCCGTCGGCGGCGAGTTCGAGCACCTCGGCCTCCCGCGCGGTCAGCGGCGAGTCCCCGGCGGAGATCGCGTCGGCGGCCAACTCCGGGTCGACGTAACGGTTTCCGGCGTGCACGGTCCGGATGATCTCGGCGAGCCGCTGGGCGCTCACGGTCTTCGGCACGAAGCCGCGCACGCCCACCGCGAGGGCCCTCTTGAGATGTCCCGGTCTGCCGTGGCTCGTCACGATCATGGTCCGGCAGTGCGGGAGTTCGTCGCGCAGGGTTGTGGCCACACTCACACCGTCGGCGCCCGGCATCTGCAGATCGAGCACGGCGACGTCGGGCCGGTGGGCCCGCGCCATGGCGAGCGCCTCGGGGCCCGTCGCGGCCTCGGCGACCACCACCAGGTCGTCCTCCAGGGCGAGGAGCGCGGCGAGCGCACCCCGGATGAGGTGTTCGTCGTCGGCCAGCAACACACGAAGGCTCACGCCGCCGCCCCCCGCTTCCACTCCGGATCCTGCCCCTGATCTGCGCGTTCGCCCTGATCTGCCCGTTCCCCCTGATCTGCGCGTTCGCCCTGACCTGCCCGTTCCCCCTGACCTGCCCGTTCCCCCTGCCGCCCGGACGGCCCCCCGCCCCGCGAAGGCCCCTGCGAAGGCGGCAGCGGCACCTGCACGGCGAGCCGGAAGACCCCGGCCCCGGACGCGAAGTCCAGCGTCCCGCCCACCGCGGCGAGCCGTTCCCGTAGCCCGGCGAGCCCGGAGCCCCGCCCCGCGGGCGCCACCTCCGGCACCCCGTCGTTCTCCACCGTCAACGTCACCCGCCCCTCACTCACCGCGAGAGCGATGTCGCACCGCCCCGCGTCCCCGTGCCGCAGCACGTTCGTCGCCGCCTCCCGCACGACCCACCCGAGCGCCGACTGCACGGAGGCGGGCAGCGCCACTGCGTCCCCGGTGACCCGGTACGCGATCCCGGCTGCCTCCAACACGCCCTGCGCACCGGCGAGTTCTACCTTGAGGTCGACCTCGCGATAGCCCCGTACGACCTCACGGACCTCCCGTTGCGACTCCTGCGCGATCCGCTGCACCTCGACCATCTGATCCACGGCCTCCGGCCGTTCCCGGCGCGCGAGCTGCACCGCGAGTTCGCTCTTGAGCGCGATGACGGCGAGGTTGCGCCCCATCACGTCGTGCAGGTCACGCCCGAACCGCAGCCGCTCCTCGGCGACCGCGAGCCGCGCCTCGACCTCGCGGGCCCGGTCGGCCTCCCACATCACGGAGAGCGTCCAGGCGCCGCAGCGCGAGGAGATCAGCGCCATGACGGACGAGAAGGCCATGACGACGCCGATCGCGACGAGCTGGTTGCCGCGTGCTCCGGCGAGGGCGAAGGCGATGACGGACACGGCGATGACCAGCGCCATGCGGGCCAGGTAGCCCCGGACGGGGAGGGAGAAGGAGAGCGACTGGGCGAACGGCATCGCCATGAACAGGGCGGTGAGGCCCAGCATCCCTGCGGGCATGCCGTCCACGGCCAGCAGGCCTGCGGCGAGCCCCGTCGCGACGCTCATGAGGACGCCCGACACGACGAGGTCGTGGCGCGGCAGGGGACCGCGCCGCAGGTAGTGGTCGAGCGACCGGCGCAGCGAGCCGTTGGCCTGTAGGCACTGGGCGGCGGCCACCGCGATCAGCGTCCAGCAGAAGAGCCGCGGGGCGGGGTCGGCGTCGTGGCGCAGGCTCAGGCCGAGCGGCAGCGAGACCCAGCTGAGGAAGAAGATCCACGGCAGCGCGTGCCAGGTGGCCGTGGACTGCAGCTCCACCTTCTCGATCTTGCTGAGCCCGTGCCAGCCGCGCTGCCAGGCCCGAATCCGGCCGACCACGTCCGTCGCCTCCCTCACTGCCGAGGTGCTCAATTCAGTTTCCTCACTGGCGAGGTGCTCACCGCAGTTTCCTCACTGGCGAGGTGCTCACCTCAGTGCCGGGGTTCCCAGCGGAACCACCGCCGTACAGCAAACACCGCGAGCACGGTCCAGGCCACCGCGGTGGTGACGGCGCCGAGCGCCTCGCCAGCCGAGAGGCTGCCCGCCCAGCCGCCGCGGAGCAGCTCGATGACGGGCGACATGGGCAGCAGCTCGCAGGCCGACGCGATCTTGTCGGGCATCACTTCGAGCGGGACGAAGAGCCCGGAGCCGATCATCGACACGAAGACCAGCGGCATGCTCATGACCTGCGCGGACTCGGTGGACCTGCTGAAGCTGCCCGTGACGGCCGCAAGCGCGGCGAACATCACAAGGCCCGCGGCGAGACCGAGCACGACGAGGTCGGGCCGGCTCGGGGCCCCGGCGTCGAGGAGCGCCACGCAGCCCGCGGCGAGGACCAGGCACTGCACGGCCGCGATGACGACCGAGGGCAGCGCGGCGCCCGTCAGGATCTCGGGGTCCCGCAGCTCGCCGGTGCGCAGCCGCTTGAGTACGAGCTCGTCGCGCCGTGCCGTGTAGACGGCGGTCAGCGAGGAGTACACGGCGAAGAGCAGCGAGAAGCCCAGGGCGCTCGGCAGCACGACGGAGCCCACGTCGAGCCCGGTGCCTTCGAGGTCCATGTCCTTGGCGGCCTGCTGCGTGGAGAACGGGATCACCAGCGGCACGAACAGTGCCGCGAAGAGCGTTCCCTTGTTCCGCCCGAGCAGCGTCATCTCGGCGCGCGCGAGCGCCTGCATGCGCCGTGCGGGGGTCGTCACGGTCACCGTGCTCATGCTGCTTTCTCCTTCTGCTGCCGCGCGGGACGCCCCGCGGAGTGCCCGCCCGTTCCGTGCCCGCCCGTTCCGCGTCCGCCCGTTCCGCGTCCGCCCGTTCCGTTCTCCGCGTCGCGGGCGATCCGCAGGAACGCCTCTTCCAGCGAGGCGGCCCGCACATCGAGCCCGACCAGTTCGACCCGGGACTCCCTGGCCCAGAGCAGCAGTTCCGTGGCGGTCCGCTGCAGTTCGTTCGTACGCAGCCGGATCCGGCGCCCGGCGACCTCGTGCCCGGTCACGCCGAGTGCGGCGAGCGGCGGCAGGTCGCCCGGGAAGTACCCGTCGGGCAGTTCGAAGGAGACGTGCGAGGGCTGTGCGGCCACCACGTCGGCGACGCGGCCCTCGGCGGCGATCCGTCCTTCGTGGAGGATCGCGAGCCGGTCGGCGAGCGCCTCGGCCTCTTCGAGGTAGTGCGTGGTGAGCAGGACGGTGGTGCCGTTGTCGCGCAGTTTCTGGACCAACTCCCAGGTCTCGCGGCGCCCTTCGGCGTCGAGTCCGGTGGTGGGTTCGTCGAGGAAGAGCACCTCGGGGCGGCCGATGAGGGCGAGCGCGAGGTCGAGCCGCCGCTTCTCGCCGCCGGAGAGCTGCTTCACGCGGACGCCGGATCGTTTGCCGAGCCCGACGATCTCCAGGGCCTCCGCCGTGGGCCGGGCGCCGCTGGTGCAGCCCGCCCACATCCGTACGGTCTCCGCGACGGTCAACTCGGTGGGGAATCCGCCTTCCTGGAGCATGACGCCGATGCGCGGCCGCACGGCGGCCCGTTCGGTGTACGGGTCGTGCCCGAGCACCCGCACACGTCCGTCGGCCGGTGCCGCGAGCCCTTCGAGGACTTCGACGGTGGACGTCTTCCCGGCCCCGTTCGTGCCGAGCAGCGCGAACAGCTCGCCCTGCCTCACGGAGAAGGAGATCCCCCGTACCGCCTCGAAACCGCCCCCGTACACGCGCCGTAGATCGGTCACGTCGATCACTTGGTCAGTCATGCTTCGAGCGTCCCCCGGCCGGGACGCCGTCGGCAGTGCGCGCTGTCACCGGCCCGCATGACAAATGTCAGCGGTGACCGGCTGCCCCGGCACATGAAAAAAGCCCGGCACATGAAGAAGGCCCCGGTCGAATCGACCGGGGCCTTTCATCTGGAGCGAACGACGAGGTTCGAACTCGCGACCTCAACCTTGGCAAGGTTGCGCTCTACCAACTGAGCTACGTTCGCATTGCCTCCGACCGGCTCTCACTGATCGGCGCGTGCATCAGCTTACCGCAACCGGGTGACCGGTCCGTGAGCGATGCAGAGCGGGTGACAGGAATTGCACACTGCGCCTTCCCCCTGGAAGGGGGATGTTCTACTACTGAACTACACCCGCATGACTCCGTGAGGTCCGGCCTCTCGGCCTCGCCCCTCGGCGTGCTCCGAACTTTAGCTGACCGGGAGGGGTGCAGCGCAAGTCGGTTGCCGCGAGGGGCCGGGACCGGGTGGTTCGCGAGGTCGGTCGGCGCGTCAGTTCGCCGCTTCGAAGGCCTCGTAGACCTTCTTGGGGATGCGGCCGCGGGGCGGCACGTTCATCTGGTGCGAGCGTGCCCAGGCGCGGACCGCCGACGGGTCGGGGGAGACCGCGGTGTGCCGGAAGGCCACCCCGGACCTGGCGTGCTTGCGGGCCGCCTCCAGGTACGGAGCCAGCGCCGTGCGCAGTTTCTTTGCATTGGTTTGACTGAGGTCGATCTCGTACGACGCGCCGTCAAGACCGAACGCGACCGTTTCCGCCGCTTCCCCGCCGTCGATGTCGTCAAAGAGAGTGACCACGACACGTTGCGCCACGAATATCGGTCCCTTCGCGCGGCTCTACCGCGTTGACATGCGGTGATGCCGACTGCACGGATGTTTTGGGCAAAGTATCGACTATTGCCATTTCCTTTGTACAGTGCCCGGCAATGCATTGTGAAGCCTGTCCTAATACCTCCGCGTGTCAGGCTTCAATGACGATGTGTGATCTTTCATGGATTCATCGTGAAGATTCCCGGTTCGAAACCTGTTTGGGTACCGGAACGTGACCGTCATCTCGTAGGTTGCTACGAATCTACGCGAGTAGAATTTTTGTGCCGGTAGTCTGAAGGAACCTGCTCAGCACCTCGCAAGCAGCACACGCCAGCACCACACCACCGGGAGTGCCAGTGGCACGCGTCGTAGTCGACGTCATGCTCAAGCCGGAGATCCTCGACCCCCAGGGCCAGGCGGTGCAGCGTGCACTGCCGCGCCTCGGTTTTCAGGGCATCTCCGACGTACGTCAGGGAAAGCGCTTCGAACTCGAGGTGGCGGGGCCCGTCGATGACGCCGCCCTCGCCCGTATCAACGAGTTGGCGGAAACCTTCCTCGCCAACACCGTGATCGAGGACTTCGTCGTAAAGGTCGAAGAAGACCAGCCGCAGAAGGCCGAGGAGGCCGCGAAGTGACTGCTCGAATTGGAGTCGTCACTTTCCCCGGAACCCTCGACGACCGCGACACCCAGCGCGCCGTCCGCGTCGCAGGCGCCGAAGCCGTGCCGCTGTGGCACAAGAACAAGGACCTCCAGCAGGTCGACGCCGTGGTGCTGCCCGGCGGGTTCTCGTACGGCGACTATCTGCGAGCCGGCGCCATCTCGCGTTTCTCCCCGGTGATGGAGTCCGTCATCGAGCAGGCGAAGGCCGGAATGCCGGTGCTCGGCATCTGCAACGGCTTCCAGGTGCTCACCGAGACGCACCTCCTGCCCGGCGCGATGCTGCGCAACGACCACCTGCACTTCATCTGCCGCGACCAGAAGCTGCGCGTCGAGAACGCGGAGACCGCCTGGACCGCCGACTACACGGCGGGGCAGGAGATCTCGGTCCCGCTCAAGAACATCGACGGGCAGTACACCGCGGACGAGCGGACCCTGGACATGCTGGAGGCCGAGGGCCGCGTCGCCTTCCGCTACCTCGACGTGAACCCCAACGGTTCCCTCCGTGACATCGCCGGCATCACCAACGAGGCGGGCAACGTCGTCGGCCTCATGCCGCACCCCGAGCACGCGGTCGAGCCGCTGGTCGGGACCGGCCGCACGGACGGCCTCGGATTCTTCACCTCGATCCTGAAGAAGCTGGTCAACGCATGACTCTGGACACCGTCAAGCACGCGGCTGAGACCCCCGACGTCAAGCTGCCCTGGGCCGAACTGGGCCTGAAGGAAGACGAGTACGAGCGGGTCCACGAGATCCTCGGCCGCCGCCCGACCGGCGCCGAGCTCGCCATGTACTCCGTCATGTGGTCCGAGCACTGCTCGTACAAGAGCAGCAAGCGCCACCTGAAGCAGTTCGGCGAGAAGGTCCCCGAAAACGACGCGATGCTCGTCGGCATCGGCGAGAACGCCGGAGTCGTCGACGTCGGCCAGGGCTACGCGGTCACCTTCAAGGTCGAGTCGCACAACCACCCCTCCTACGTCGAGCCCTACCAGGGCGCGGCCACCGGCGTCGGCGGCATCGTCCGCGACATCATCGCGATGGGCGCCCGCCCGGTCGCGGTCGTGGACCCGCTGCGGATGGGCGACGCCCACCACCCCGACACCAAGCGCGTGCTCCCCGGCGTCGTCGCTGGCATCGGCGGCTACGGCAACTGCCTGGGCCTGCCCAACATCGGCGGCGAGCTCGTCTTCGACGCCTGCTACCAGGGCAACCCGCTGGTCAACGCCGGTGCCATCGGCGTGATGCGACACGAGGACATCCACCTGGCGAAGGCGTCGGGCTCCGGCAACAAGGTCATCCTGTACGGGGCCCGCACCGGCGGCGACGGCATCGGCGGCGCCTCCATCCTGGCGAGTGAGACCTTCGACGACACGAAGCCATCGAAGCGCCCTGCCGTGCAGGTCGGCGACCCCTTCCAGGAGAAGCTCCTCATCGAGTGCACCCTGGAGGCCTTCGCCGAGAAGCTCGTCGTCGGCATCCAGGACCTCGGCGCGGCCGGACTCTCCTGCGCCACCAGCGAGTTGGCGTCCAACGGCTCGGGCGGTATGCGCGTCGAGCTGGACGACGTGCCGCTGCGCGACTCCACGCTCACCCCTGAGGAGATCCTCATGAGTGAGTCGCAGGAACGCATGTGCGCCGTGGTCGAGCCGTCCAAGGTCGACCGCTTCCTGGAGATCTGCGAGAAGTGGGACGTCATCGCCACCGTCGTGGGTGAGGTGACGGACGGCGACCGCCTGGAGATCTTCTGGCACGGCGAGAAGATCGTCGACGTCGACCCGCGCACGGTCGCGCACGACGGCCCGGTTTACGACCGGCCGTACGCCCGCCCGTCCTGGCAGGACGCCCTCCAGGCCGACGACGCGGGCAAGCTGGCCCGCCCGGCGAACGCGGACGAGCTGCGCGAGCAGGTCCTGAAGCTGGTCGCCGCCCCGAACCAGGCCGCGAAGTCCTGGGTCACCGACCAGTACGACCGTTTCGTGCAGGGCAACACCGTGCTCGCGCAGCCCGAGGACGCCGGGATGATCCGGATCAACGAGGAGACGGGCCTCGGCGTCGCCATCGCCACCGACGGCAACGGCCGGTTCGCGAAGCTCGACCCGTACACGGGCGCGCAGCTCGCGCTCGCCGAGTCGTACCGCAACGTCGCCGCCTCCGGCGCCAAGCCGCTCGCGATCTCGGACTGCCTGAACTTCGGTTCGCCCGAGGACCCGGACGTCATGTGGCAGTTCGCCGAGGCCGTCCGCGGCCTCGCGGACGGCTGCCTGGAGCTGGGCACCCCGGTCACCGGCGGCAACGTCTCGCTCTACAACCAGACGGGCGAGGCGGCGATCCACCCGACGCCGGTCGTCGCGGTCCTCGGTGTGATCGACGACGTCGCACGCCGTACGCCGATCGCCTTCAAGGAAGAGGGCCAGCTCCTCTACCTGCTCGGCGAGACGCACCAGGAGTTCGGCGGTTCGGCCTGGTCGCAGGTGGTCCACGGGCACCTCGGCGGCCTGCCGCCCAAGGTCGACCTGGCGCGCGAGAAGCTGCTCGCCGACATCCTCATCTCGGCCTCGCGCGACGGCATGATCGACGCCGCGCACGACCTGTCCGACGGCGGTCTCGTGCAGGCCGTCACCGAGTCCTGCCTGCGCGGTGGGACGGGTGCGCGGCTCGTCGTGCCGGACGGCCTCGACGCGTTCACCTTCCTCTTCTCCGAGTCGGCGGGGCGCGCGGTCGTCTCGGTGCCGCGGAGCGAGGAGCTGCGCTTCACCGACATGTGCGGGGCGCGGGGTCTGCCCGTCACGCGCATCGGTGTCGTCGACGGCGACGCGGTCGAGGTGCAGGGCGAGTTCACGCTGCCGCTGAGCGAGCTGCGCGCGGCGCACGAGGCGACGATCCCGGGGCTCTTCGCCTGAGGGATGTCTCGCTGCTTCTCCCTGAAGCCCCCGTTCGGACCTGGTCCGGGCGGGGGCTTCGGCGTTCCCGGATCTTGGGGGGCGATAGGGGTCAGGGGTTGCGAGAAATTACGTAATTACGTAACGTCGTAGCTGTGAATCTCGAAGAGCGCGTCGCCGAGCTGGAACGGCGCATGGCGGAGCTGGAGAGCGCGGGCCCGGCCGCGCCCCCCGTGGGAGAGGGCGACTTCTGGGCCCTCGACGCACTGAAGGCGCGGCACCCGGTGACGGAGGACGCGGACGGCGCCGTCCTGTTCACCGGCGCGGTGCGGGTGCCCACCGGGCATCGGTACGAGTGGCAGTACGGCCTGCTGACCGAGACGGTCTTCGAGGACGACTGGTCGGAGACGGCCGAGTCGTTCGCCGCGCTCGGCCATCCCGTACGGCTGCGGCTGCTGCGGGAGATCGTCGGCGGTCTGCGCACCGCCGCCGAACTGGCCGCGCTCGACGACGTCGGCACGACCGGCCAGATCTACCACCACCTGCGCCAACTGACCGGCGCGGGCTGGCTGCACACCACGGAGCGCGGTCGGTACGAGGTCCCTGCCGGGCGGGTGGTGCCGCTGCTCGTGGTGCTCACGGCCGCGCGCCCCGTGACCTGACCGTTCTGCACGCAAGTTTTCTGTATGAGTTCCCGTATGTATGAGTTCCCGTATGTATGAGCATGTATGAGGGGGAAGCGATGTCCGTAGGTCTGCGCAAGTTCGCCGCTGTGGCCCATCGAGTGCTGTGGGTGGTCTTCTTCGCCCAGTTCGTCGTCAGGCAGTTCTGGGGCCTGCCGTACAACTACTGGCTGAGCTGGCTTCCCGCGGTCGGGGCGATCGTCATCAGTACGTCGATGTCCCGCTCCGCACGCCGCCAGATCCAGGCGGATCCGCCCACTCCGGTCGAGGTCGAGCCCCCGGTCGCCGGCCGCTGGTCCGCGCTCAACAGCCCCGCCGACAAGGTGCCGAGCCACGGCACGCACTACATGGGGCAGACCTACGCCATCGACATCACGGCCGAGCCGGAAGGGCGCACGCGCCCCAAGCCCGTGTGGTTCTGGCCCATCGCCCGGCGCGGTGAGGCGTACCCCGCCTTCGGGGAGCCGCTGTACGCGGTCGCCGACGCCACCGTCGTGCACGTCGATGACGGCCAGCGCGATCACCTCAGCCGCAGCTCCCTCGTCGGGGTCCTGTACTTCTGGCTGGTCGAGGGCGTCGGCAGGACGCTCGGCGGGGCCCGCCGGATCGTCGGCAACCACGTCACCCTCGACCTCGGCGGGGGAACGTACGCCACATACGCGCACGTCCGCCACGGCTCCCTGACGGTCCGCGCCGGGGACAAGGTCTCCGTCGGCCAGGTGATCGGCCAGTGCGGTAACTCCGGCAACTCCACCGAGCCGCACGTGCACTTCCAGCTGACGGACGGGCCCGACCTGGACTCGGCGCGGGGCGTGCCCTTCACCTGGCGCGGGATCGGCGTGCCCGCGAACGGCGAACGGTTCACCGTAGACTCAGTAAATGTCGACTCAGTAAATATTTAATCTGGGATAAAAATTCATCCTGGTACAGTACGGGCATGGCTGAGGAGACTCTGGGGCTGCGTGAGCGCAAAAAGCGGCAGACCGCGATGCGGATCTGGCGGAGCGCGCTCGACCTGTTCCTGGAGCGCGGCTACGACAAGGTCTCCGTCGCCGAGATCGCCGCAGCCGCCGACGTCTCGAAGATGACGGTCTTCAACTACTTCGGCACCAAGGAGGACGTGCTCCTCCGCCCGATGGAGGACCACGCCTCCGACGCCGCCGACGCGGTACGCGGACGCGCGCCGGGGGAGTCCGCGGTCGTCGCGGTGCGCCGCCAGTTCCTCGCCAAGGTCGACGAGCGCGACCCCTCGATCGGCCTCTCCGACGACCCGCGCCTGCTTCAGATGCGCCAACTCATCAGCGATACGCCCGCGTTGACGCGCCGCATCCTGCTCTTCCAGATGCGCGGCATTGAGCTCCTCACCGAAGTCCTCACCGAGGAGACGGGCGACCGGCTGCTCGCGGGCGTCGCCGCTCACCAGCTCGTCGCGGCGCGGGACGCGGTGATCCTGGAGAACCACCGTAGGCTCCTTGCCGGGGACCGCGCCGAGGACATCGCTGGCGACTGCGCGGCCCTCGCCGAGCGCGCCTTCGACCTGGTCGAAAAGGGACTACAGGGGTATCCGGGAAGCGCTTAGGCTCGGGACCATGCCTCCGGCCAAGAAGCGCTTGCGCTCGTACGATTCGGTCAAGATCCGTACCGCCGTGCTCGCCCAGTTCGGCAACGTGCGCGAGGCGGTGCGCACCCTCACCCCCGAGCAGCTCGCCCGCCCGACCCGGCTCGGGGACTGGACCGTGCACGAACTGGCGGCCCACCTCGCGATGGTCCTCGGCACCGTCCACCGCTACCTCGGCCTGCCGGAACCGGCCAAGCACGAAGTGCCGCTCATGGAGTGGCCGTTCGCGACCGCCACGGCGGCCGCGCAGGTCGACGAGGACACCCGGGCCGTCGCCGAGACGGCGGGCGCGGACCTCGACGAGCTGTTCACGCGCACGCTCACCGGCATCGAGGAGTCCCTGGCCGCCGCGCCGGACACGCGCCTCGTGCCGTCCCGCTTCGGCGCCATGACCCTCGGCGACTTCCTGGTCACCCGCACCGTCGAACTCATCGTCCACACCGACGACCTGAACGACGCGGTGCCGGGTCTCGACGTCCCGTACGACCGGCAGGCGCTCGCCGCCTGCACCCGGCTGCTCGCGGACGCCCTCGCGGTGAAGGCGCCGGGCGCGTCGACCGAGGTGCGCGTCCCGCCGTACGCGGTCGTGCAGTGCGTGGAGGGGCCCCGGCACACCCGCGGCACCCCGCCCAACGTCGTCGAGACCGACCCGCTCACCTGGATCCGCCTCGCGACCGGGCGGCAGGACTGGGCGGCGGCGCTCGACGCGGCGCGGGTCAGCGCGAGCGGGGAGCGGGCGGACCTGTCGGGGCTGCTGCCGATCATGGGGTGAGCCGCCGCGCCGGACGGTGAGGGAACCGGGACCCCCACTTGTCCCGTCACATCGTCATGCACACGCAGCGTCTGACCCTCACCCTGACCGCGCTGGCCTCTGCCGGGCTGCTGCTCACCGCATGCGGCACCGAGTCCGGGACCGGCTCCGAAGGCGATTCCGGCGGCTCCGCAGGAGATGGACCGCGCGTCACCGGCGTCCGGTGGCAGGTCGAGAGCCTCACCGCGGGCGGCAGGAAACACGCGGCCCCGGAGGGCGCCTACCTCAAGATCGGCAAAGACGGGCGGGCCGGCGGCAGCTACGGCTGCAACCACGTGGGCTCCGACGTGTCGGTCAAGGGCGACACCCTCGACTTCGGCAAGCCGCTGATGACGAAGCGGGCCTGCACGGACGAGGGCCGCATGGACTTCGAGAAGCAGCTCGTACGCGCCCTCGGCGAGGGCGAGTTCACCGCGAAGGTCGACGGCGACCGCATGACCCTCACCACGGCCAAGGGAGACCGCGTGGACTTCACCTCGCAGCCCGCGGAGCCCGCCGCCCCGTTCACCGGCACCAAGTGGACGGTGAGCGCCGTCGGCGACGGGCGGACCGCCGCCGCGCCGCTGCCGAAGGCCCTGGAGGGCAAGGCCCACCTCACCTTCGCCGACGGCAAGGTGCGCGGCAACCTCGGCTGCAACGACGTCACGGCCAAGGCCGAGGCCGCCGACGGCCGGATCACCTTCGGGGCGCCGACGACCACCCGCAAGATGTGTCCGGGCGACGCGATGACGACCGAGCGCAAGCTGCTCAAGCTCTTCGACGGCAAGGCGCGTTACGAGCTGGCGAAGGACACGCTGAAGCTCACCGCCGCCGACGGCACCGTGATCAGCGCGAGTGCCGACCGGAAGGACGCGGAGCAGAAGCAGAAGTAGCAGAAGCAGAAGCAGAAGCAGAAGCAGCGGTACGGCGGCAGGACCTCAGGAGGAACGCCGCCGCCCGCCCTCGACCGCGAGCAAGGCTCAGTTCAGGCAGCCGATTCGGACAGCCGGTTCAGGCAGCCGATGCAGACAGCCGGTTCAGGCAGCCGGATACGGCAGCAGCCCCTTGTCCGTCCGCTCCCACGCCGCCCGCAGCTCCGCGAGCAGCCCCGGCTCGCCCTGCGCCCGGTCGGCCTGCTCCCGCTGGTCCACCGCGAGGTGGAAGAGCTGGTCCTTGCCGCCCTTGCCCCGGTAGTACTTCCACTCCCCGCGCCGCAGCGCCCGCTCCCCGCGCACCCGCCAGAACAGCTCACGCTCCGCGAGCTCCTCGCCCTTCAGGAGGTAGGGCGCGAGGCTGGTCCCGTCCAGCGGATACGCCCGGTCCGGCCGGGCCCCGCCGATCTCCAGGAGGGTCGCCGTCCAGTCCGGCGTGAAGACGGGCTCGTGGCTGACCTGCCCGCCGTCGAGCCGCGCGGGCCAGCGCACGATGGTCGGCACGCGGATGCCGCCCTCCTGGAGCGAGGCCTTGTTGCCCGACAGGGGCCAGTTGTAGGAGAAGCGCTCGCCGCCGTTGTCGGACGCGAAGAACACGAGGGTGTCCCGCTCCTGACCGGACTTCTTCAGCGCCTTGAGCACCTCACCGACGGACCGGTCCAAGTCCTCGACCATCTCCGTGTACTTCTCGACGGAGCCGCCGTCCCGGTGCTGTAGCGCGCCCTTACCGCCCGCCTTGATCCTCCGTACGATCTCGGCGCTCTCCTCGGTGTCGCCGTCCGCTATCCACGGCCAGTGCGGGGTGGTGAAGTTCAGATTGAGCAGCCACGGCTGGTCGCCGTGGTCCCGCCGGACGTACGCGCTCGCCCGCTCGGTCAGGATGCGTGTGTAGTAGCGCAGGTCCTTGTACTCGGCGTCGCCCTCGCGGACCGCGCCTTCGTAGAGGTCGTACTCCCCGGCGAGTCCCAGCTTCGAGTAGTACTCGAGAGCGCCGCCGAAGTTCCCGAAGAACTCGTCCCAGCCCGACTTGGTCGGCGAGTAGTCCGGCAGGTAGCCGCAGTGCCACTTGCCGATCAGCGCGGTCGCGTACCCAGCGTCCCGCAGCAGCGAGGCCAGCGTCGGATGGGTGGGGGCGAGGCCCGCGGACTTGTCCGCGATCGGCTCCGCGAGCCCGCCCTCCGTACGCCCGGGGAAGCGCCCCGTGTAGAGGCTGAAGCGGGTCGGCGAGCAGGTCGCGGAGCCGGAGTAGGCGTCGGTGAACCGCACGCCCTGGCGCGCGAGGCGGTCCAGGTTCGGGGTTTTGATGTGCGGCGATCCGTAGGAGGAGAGATCCGCCCAGCCGAGGTCGTCGCCGAGGATGAAGAGGATGTTGGGCCGCTTGGCGCGGCGCTGCGGGGCGGCGCGGAAGGGCCGTTCGCGGGCTTCGGCCGCGGCGGGCAGACCCACCGCGGCGGCGGCACCGGCACCCACCGCACCGCCGAAGGCACGTCGGGACAGCGCGGACTGGTCGTACGGGGACATGGCGGCGCTCCTGAGAACCGGAGTGGGAAAAGAGGCGGCTGAGTTCAGGCAGCGCTGCGACAGATCGCGCTCGCGACACGGACCAGGTCGACGTGGCGGCGCTCCACAAGGACGACGACCGTCGGGTCATCGGGGGGCTGCAGGGGCATGGACCAGGAGCTTCACGGGGCTCGGCCACCCCCGTCAACGTTCCGGCGCACTTGTTCACACGGGTTCACACGGGCTTCGTACTCCCGCGCACGAGCCCGGTACGCGCCGTCACGCGGCGGAAGCGCGATTACGCTCCGTGCGGGGCCCGTATCCCCAATTCGGACCAGTGGTCGATCTCGCCTACACTCGATGACGTGCCACGTGGTGACGGTCGACTCAATCACGATCTGCTCCCCGGCGAGAAAGGCCCCCAGGACGCTTGTGGCGTCTTCGGTGTCTGGGCTCCGGGCGAAGAGGTCGCAAAGCTCACGTACTTCGGGCTCTACGCCCTCCAGCATCGGGGCCAGGAATCCGCGGGTATCGCGGTCAGCAACGGCTCCCAGATCCTCGTCTTCAAGGACATGGGCCTCGTTTCCCAGGTCTTCGACGAAACCTCTCTCAGCTCGCTCACGGGTCATATCGCGGTCGGTCACGCCCGCTACTCGACCACCGGGGCCTCCGTATGGGAGAACGCCCAGCCGACGTTCCGTGCCACCGCGCACGGCTCCATCGCGCTCGGGCACAACGGCAACCTCGTCAACACGGCCCAGCTCGCCGAGCTGGTCGCCGCGCTGCCCAAGGAGAACGGCCGCGCGACCCAGGTCGCGGCGACCAACGACACCGACCTGGTGACGGCTCTCCTCGCGGGCCAGGTGGACGACGACGGCAAGCCGCTGACCATCGAGGAAGCGGCCACGAAGGTCCTCCCCGAGGTGCAGGGCGCCTTCTCCCTCGTCTTCATGAACGAGCACACGCTGTACGCGGCCCGTGACCCGCAGGGCATCCGCCCGCTGGTCCTCGGCCGCCTGGAGCGCGGCTGGGTCGTGGCGTCGGAGTCCGCCGCGCTCGACATCTGCGGGGCGAGCTTCGTGCGCGAGGTCGAGCCCGGCGAGTTCATCGCGATCGACGAGAACGGACTGCGAACGTCCCGATTCGCGGAAGCGAAGCCCAAGGGCTGTGTCTTCGAGTACGTGTATCTGGCGCGCCCCGACACGGACATCGCGGGCCGGAACGTCTACCTCTCGCGCGTCGAGATGGGCCGCAAACTCGCGGAGGAAGCTCCCGCCGAGGCCGACCTCGTCATAGCGACCCCGGAGTCCGGAACCCCCGCCGCGGTCGGTTACGCGGAAGCCTCCGGCATCCCCTTCGGCGTCGGCCTGGTCAAGAACGCCTACGTCGGCCGGACCTTCATCCAGCCCTCGCAGACGATCCGCCAGCTCGGCATCCGTCTCAAGCTGAACCCCCTCAAGGAAGTCATCAAGGGCAAGCGCCTGGTGGTCGTCGACGACTCGATCGTCCGCGGCAACACCCAGCGCGCCCTGGTCAAGATGCTCCGCGAGGCCGGCGCGGCCGAGATCCACATCCGGATCTCGTCCCCGCCCGTGAAGTGGCCCTGCTTCTTCGGCATCGACTTCGCGACCCGCGCGGAGCTCATCGCCAACGGAATGACGATCGACGAGATCGCCACCTCCATGGGCGCCGACTCCCTCTCGTACATCTCCATCGACGGCATGATCGAGGCCACCACCATCGACAAGCCGGACCTCTGCCGCGCCTGCTTCGACGGCGTGTACCCGATGGACCTGCCCGACCCCGAACTGCTCGGCAAGCAGCTCCTGGAGACGGAGCTGGCCGCAGGACCGGCGGCCACGGCAGCGGCCGACGCGATCCGTCGCCCGTAAGACCCCCCCACGCAGTACGACACGAAAGTTCTCACCGTCATGTCTGAGACCACTGGTGCCAGCTACGCAAGCGCGGGCGTCGACATCGAGGCGGGCGACCGCGCCGTCGAGCTGATGAAGGAGTGGGTCAAGAAGACCCAGCGTCCCGAGGTCGCGGGCCTCGGCGGCCTCGGCGGCTTCGCCGGGCTCTTCGACGCTTCCGCGCTCAAGCGTTTCGAGCGCCCCCTGCTCGCCTCCGCGACCGACGGCGTCGGCACGAAGGTCGACGTCGCCCGCCAGATGGGCGTCTACGACACCATCGGCCACGACCTCGTCGCGATGGTCATGGACGACATCGTCGTCTGCGGCGCCGAGCCGCTCTTCATGACCGACTACATCTGCGTGGGCAAGGTCCACCCGGAGCGCGTCGCCGCGATCGTGAAGGGCATCGCCGAGGGCTGTGTCCTCGCCGGGTGCTCCCTCGTCGGCGGCGAGACCGCGGAGCACCCGGGCCTGCTCGGCCCGGACGACTTCGATGTCGCGGGCGCCGGCACGGGCGCGGTCGAGGCGGACCGGCTGCTCGGTCCGGATCGCATCCGTAAGGGTGACGCGGTGATCGCCATGGCGGCCTCCGGTCTTCACTCGAACGGGTACTCGCTCGTCCGGCATGTGGTCTTCGACCGCGCGGGCTGGACCCTGGACCGGCAGGTCGAGGAGTTCGGCCGCACGCTCGGCGAGGAGCTCCTGGAGCCCACCAAGATCTACTCCCTGGACTGCCTGGCGCTCACCCGCACCACGGACGTCCACGCCTTCAGCCACATCACCGGCGGCGGCCTCGCGGCGAACCTCGCCCGGGTCATCCCGGACGGCCTGCACGCGATCGTCGACCGCGAGACGTGGACCCCCGGCGCGGTCTTCGACGTGGTCGGCAAGGCCGGTCAGGTCGAGCGCCTTGAGCTGGAGAAGACGCTGAACATGGGCGTCGGCATGATCGCGATCGTCCCCGAGGAGTCGGCGGACGCGGCGCTCACCACCCTCGCGGACCGCGGCGTCGACGCCTGGGTCGCGGGCGAGATCACGGACCGCGGCGACCACGCGACGGGCGCCGCCCTGATCGGGGACTACTCCAAGTAAGGCCGTAACGGCAGCACAAAACCCGGTCCGGTGTGGTGACCACCCCGGACCGGGTGAGGTGCAGTTGCTATGAGAACTGCGAATACTGCGTAGGCAACAGAAACAACAAATGCTGCGTATGCAACGAGGTCAAGCGCCGCGGCGCTGCGACGTCGGACCGGACTCGTCGTCCTCGTCCTCGTCGTCGTTATACAGATCCGCGTACTGGGCGTACGGGTCGTCTTCCTCGTCGTCGTCCTCGAACGGCTCGCCATTCGGCGGCTGTTGCGAAGTCGAAGCGCCCAGCTCATTGGCCAGACGCGACAGATCAGTCCCGCCGCTGCTGTACTTCAGCTGGCGGGCGACCTTCGTCTGCTTGGCCTTTGCCCGGCCGCGCCCCATGGCTCGACCCCCTCGGATACGGGGCTCGACGGCCCCAGAGTCTTGACACGCGTTCATGATCTGGAACGGACTCTCCGTGGAGAGACCGGTCCGTAGGGCATCCACGGTACCTGCTCCTGCGGCCATACGGTACGTCGCCCGCAGGACGCGCCTCGGCGCAGAACCCGCGAGGAGCCCCGTCCTCGCTGGTCAACTGCGATTTTAACCTCTTCTTGCCGGGCGACCCGCCGACGGGGGTGAGTCTTCTCTCTCGTGTACGTCGACGGGGCCCTGCCAAAGCACCGAGACCGACTGGAACATCAGGTTCCAAATGGTTTCAGCGCGCGTCGGCCATCCGCTGCTCGGCGATCCTGTCGGCCGCCGCGGCCGGCGGAATTCCGTCCTCCTTTGCGCGAGCGAATATGGCCAACGTGGTGTCGAAGATCTTCGACGCCTTCGCCTTGCACCGGTCGAAGTCGAAGCCGTGCAGCTCGTCGGCGACCTGGATCACGCCACCCGCGTTCACCACGTAGTCCGGCGCGTACAGGATCGACCGGTCGGCCAGGTCCTTCTCCACGCCCGGGTGCGCGAGCTGGTTGTTGGCCGCGCCGCACACCACCTTCGCGGTGAGGACGCGCACGGAGTCGTCGTCGAGCGCGCCGCCGAGCGCGCAGGGCGCGTAGATGTCCAGGCCCTCGGTCCGGATCAGCGCCTCGGTGTCCGCCACCGCCGTCACCGAGGGGTGCTTGTGGACGATCCGGGCCACCGACTCCTCGCGGACATCCGTGATCACGACCTCGGCGCCGTCCCGCAGGAGGTGCTCCACGAGGTGGCGGCCGACCTTGCCCACGCCCGCGACGCCGACCTTGCGGCCGCGCAGCGTCGGGTCGCCCCACAGGTGCTGGGCGCTGGCGCGCATGCCCTGGAAGACGCCGAAGGCGGTGAGCACGGAGGAGTCCCCCGCGCCGCCGTGCTCAGGGGAGCGCCCGGTGGTCCAGCGGCACTCGCGGGCCACCACGTCCATGTCCGCCACGTACGTGCCGACGTCGCAGGCCGTCACGTACCGGCCGCCGAGCGAGGCGACGCACCGGCCGAAGGCGAGCAGCAGCTCCTCGCTCTTGATCCGGAACGGGTCCCCGATGATCACGGCCTTGCCGCCGCCGTGGTCGAGGCCGGCCATGGCGTTCTTGTACGACATCCCGCGCGACAGGTTCAGGACGTCGGCGACGGCCTCTTCCTCGGTCGCGTACGGATAGAAGCGGGTGCCGCCGAGGGCGGGGCCCAGGGCGGTGCTGTGGATGGCGATGACGGCCTTGAGGCCGCTGGCACGGTCCTGGCAGAGCACTACTTGCTCGTGGCCCCCCTGCTCCGAGTGGAACAGGGTGTGCAGGACGCCGTTGTCTGCTTCGGTCACTGTGGTGACTCCCGGTCAAGTGGCGGCGGGTGGGCGGGCTCCCGTACGGGTGGCGGGGGCCCGTTGGGCATGAGACTAAAGGCTGTCCACCGTGCTTGACCGCCCGGTGCCGAGGATCACCCCCCTGCCGGAGTAGTGCCGGGGCGGGCGAGGGCGCGGCGGAGTTCGGCCATGGCAGGCTGTGCGGAGTTTTCCAGCCGGTACGTGGGGGAGAGAGCAGCCGTGCCCAAGGTGTCATCGGTGACGGTCCCGTATGCGGCCTACCTGCGTGTGTACGAGCCGCTGGCCGCCTTCCCCGAGCCCGAGCGCGGCCACTGGGCCCGCTACGCCCGCCGCCCGGACCTCCCCTCCTGCCAGGACGAACTCCGTCGCTCGCTGGCGGACTTGCTGCCCACGCCACCGGTGCCCGTGCCGGTGCACGAGAGCGACGACGCGTTCGTGGTCGAGGTCGACGGCGTGCTCTGCGTCTGCCCGTGGCGGACCCGGCTGCGCGGCTGGCAGGCCATGGGGGAGCTGACCGAACAGCTGCCCGCACCGGTCCTGGACGCGGTGCTCCCCCCGGTGCTGCGCCGCCAGACGACCGCGGACTACGAACAGTGGCTGGCCCGCAACCCCGACGCGCGCCCCTGGATCCGTACGTCCACCTGGCAGGTGCCGCTGCACTGGTTCGTGCTCGTCTCCGACGAGGAGCGGAGCTACGACAGGGGCGAGAAGGGGGGTGCGCCGGGCCTTCGCTACCGCACTCCGATGGTGCAGGCCCGGCGCCGGGTCGCACGCGGCCTCAAGACGCTGCGGGAGACGCTGGACGAAGGGCCGCTCATCGACGGGCTCATGGACGTGGGCCGGTGGCTTGAGGAGTTCCACCCGCGCTCCCTGGTCGAGCTCGACTACGGCGGGCTCGTCCACGCGATCGCCGCGGACGAGCTCGACGAGGATCACTCGGCGGCGGACGTGGCCGAGGGGATCGAGGCGCTGGGCAACGGCGACGGCGAGGCGGCCGGCGAGGCGTATGCAAGGCTCGTGGGGCGCTGGCGGGCCGTCCGGGACCTCCAGTTCGCCAACTGAGTCCGCCGACTGAGTTCGCCTACTGAGGTCCGTGGTCTCCTTGTGCCGGGACGTAGGTCCCGATCCGGGCCTTTGTCTCAAGCGTGACGGACCGCACTTACTGCCCTCTTGCGCCGATCACCCCTCCTCATGCCAAAATAGGACAAGGAGCCCGGGGAGGGCTCCTTCCGCCCAAGTAAGGGTGGAATGCTCGGCATTGCACTCTATGGGGGGTCTGTTGACTCCTGATCGCTCTGTGACTGATCGTCACTGTGGCGTGACTGTCCGCTATGGCATGGTCCATCGGCTTCCGTCGGTGATGAACACCTGGGAGGGCAATTCCATCGGTTTGGCCGACGCGGCTGGACGGATGGTGTAGTTGTAGTGCCGAGGACAAGCCGTTCGTCCTATAACCGACTCGACTCGCGTCCGCCATTTCGGGCAACGCGGGTCAAGGTGCAGAATTTAGAGGAATGAACCGAGAAGGTTCGGTTCTCCCGAGGAGGCCGCTCATGACCGCTCGCACCCCTGATGCCGAGCCGCTGCTGACCCCGGCTGAGGTCGCCACGATGTTCCGCGTCGACCCCAAGACGGTCACGCGCTGGGCGAAGGCTGGCAAGCTCACGTCGATTCGCACGCTCGGCGGACACCGCCGTTACCGCGAGGCTGAGGTCCGCGCACTGCTCGCGGGTATTCCGCAGCAGCGCAGCGAGGCCTGAAGTACCGCTTTACCAGCAGTAACTCGCACAACCCGGGCGAAGAGCACCACCGCTGCCAGGTCCCCCAACCTGGCCGTACGTCCGACATATGGCTACACGCGACAAGGCTCCCGCCCCAACGGGAGCCACGCCTGAAACATCTGGGTGCGTCGTTTCGATCGCGCTGGACTCCGCCGGGTCCAGCGCGATCTTTTTTGTGCGCCGAGGACGCGCTGGTGGGCGCTTCCATGAGCCTCCGTGAGTGCCCCTGTTGGTCTCTGGGGAGTCACTGGAGGGGCGTCGGCAAGTCCCCGTAGGCGCCCCCGTGGATGTCCCGGCGGGTGGGTCTGGACGCAGGCCGGGAGGTAGTGCAATTGCACATATTAAATTGGCCTGTTGTAGGAAGGGTGTAAGTTCCGGGGTTCCTCAAACTTGTTCGGTGACACCCGTCACACGTCGTGAATCTTGTTGCGCACGACACCCCTGCGCTAGAGGGGTCGCGGCCGCGTACGAAGGCCTTCGACTCTCAGCCTCCCACCGGCGGGGCGGCCCGCGCGGCAGCTTTGGTCATGCGTTGGGGGGACTTTCGTCCTCACTGCCCTCGCCGTCGGTGCGGCGGCCGGATTCACCCCCGGCCTTACCCCCGGCCTTACCCCCGGATTCGCCCTCTGCGGCACTCCCCGCGATGAAGGCGGCCTCGGGCGCCCGGCGTTCGCCCTGGGCGGGCTGAGAGGGCTGAGACGGTTCCAGGGCGAGCCTCAGGAGCCGGTGGCAGATCGGGCAGTGCCGGGTCAGATGGCGATAGCTGGTGGCCGCCGCGAGGTGCGCGCGCAGCAGGGCACGCGTCTCGTGTCGCGCGGACGCCGAAGAAGCGGACATGCGTCACCTCCTGGGGAGCCTCCCGCGGCTCCCTGCTGTCCGGGGTACCGGTGGAATGTGACGCAGTCAAGATGCGGGCACGACAACGGGCCGCGGCCGGAACGCGGAAACGGACCGCATCGAGAGATGCGGTCCGTTTCTTTACTGCGGTCCTGACGGGATTTGCTGTGTCTGATTGCGGCTGCGCCGCGGGCGCGGCCTCCGCCTCGGCGGGGTCTTGGGGGGAGCGTGCCCGTGCCGGAACGCGGGAATGGGCCGCATCCACGAGGGGTGCGGCCCATTCTCTCACTGCGGTCCTGACGGGATTTGCTGTGTCTGATTGCGGCTGCGCCGCGGGCGCGGCCTCCGCCTCGGCGGGGTCTTGGGGGGAGCGTGCCCGTGCC
>NZ_JBEYZK010000004.1:42793-71997 GCF_040646035.1 Streptomyces sp. NPDC046465 | reverse complement strand
CGGAACGCGGGAATGGGCCGCATCCACGAGGGGTGCGGCCCATTCTCTCACTGCGGTCCTGACGGGATTTGAACCCGCGGCCTCCACCTTGACAGGGTGGCGAGCACTCCAAACTGCTCCACAGGACCTTGCTCGCGGCGCTTGTTGGTGCGTTGCGCTGCGAGACAGGACTCTACAGCAGTGCAGGCCCGGCGGTCGAACTCACTCTGCGCGGCCGGTCCGTCACGGCGCGGCCGCGTCGATCGCCTTCACGATCCGCTTGTCCGAGACGGGATACGCCGTGCCCAGCGCGTGCGCGAAGTAGCTGACGCGGAGCTCCTCGATCATCCAGCGGATGTCGAGGACCTCTTGCGGGACGGGCCTGCCCTGCGGCATCTGTTCGAGCAGCCACAGGTACTCGTCGCGCATCTCGTGGACCTTCTCCATGCGGCTGGTGTCCCGCTGGACGCTCGTCGGCATCTGCTGCAGGCGCCGGTCCGCCGCCACCATGTACCGCATGAGGTCCGGCAGCCGCCGAAGCCCCGTCTCCGTGACGAAGCCCGGCTTGATGAGGGAGTTCAGCTGCTCCCGCACGTCCGAGAGGTTCGCGAGGAGCACCGTGCTCTTCGTCGACTTCAGGCGGCGCTCACAGGCGTGCCAGGCGGCGAGGACCTGCTGCACCTGGCCGACCGCGCGCACCGTCGTGTCGACGATCTCCGCGCGCACCTTGTCGAAGAGCTTGCGGTACGACTCCTCGTCCCAGACCGGCCCGCCGAACTCCGCGATCAGCCGGTCCGCCGCGGCCATCGCGCAGTCGTCGAAGAGCGCCTGCATGGAGCCGTGCGGGTTGGCCGACAGGGCGAGCTTCTGCTGGTTGCTGAGCCGGTCGGAGGCGAACTTGGCGGGATTGACCGGGATGTTGCGCAGGATGAGGCGCCGGGTGCCGCGCCACATCGCCTGCTGCTGCTCCGCCTCGGTGTCGAAGAGGCGTACGGAAACGGTGTCGCCGTCGTCCACGAGCGCCGGGAACGCCTTCACGGGCTGGCCGGCCCTGCGGGTCTCGAAGACGCGCGAGAGCGTGCCGAGCGTCCAGTCCGTCAGGCCGGTCCGCTCGACCGCCGAGGAGCCCGTCCGCTCCGCCGTCGCCGCGGCCGCCTGCGAGAGCGCCTTGCGGGCCTTCGGCTTCAGGCGGACCTTCAGCGTCTCCAGGTCCTTGTCCTCGGCGAGCTTCTTGCGCCGCTCGTCGGTGATCCGGAACGTGATCTTCAGGTGGTCCGGTACGCGGGTGAGGTCGAAGTCGTCCGGTGCGACGGGCACCCCCACCATCCGCTGCAGCTCGCGCGCCAGCGTGACGTGCAGCGGCTCCTGCAACGGCACCGCACGCTCCAGGAACGCCTTGGCGAAGTTGGGCGCCGGCACGTAGTTGCGGCGGATCGGCTTCGGCAGGGAGCGGATCAGCTCGACCACGACCTCCTCGCGCAGGCCCGGGATCTGCCAGTCGAAGCCGTCGTCCGTGACCTGGTTCAGGACCTGGAGCGGGATGTGGACCGTCACGCCGTCCGCGTCGGCGCCCGGCTCGAACTGGTACGTCACCCTGAACTTGAGCTGCCCCTGGCGCCACGAGTCGGGATAGTCGTCCTTGGAGACGCCCTGCGCCTTCTCGTTGATCAGCATCGACCGCTCGAAGTCGAGCAGTTCCGGCTCCTCGCGCTGCTTGCTCTTCCACCAGGAGTCGAAGTGCGCGCCCGACACGACGTCCGCGGGCACCCGCTGGTCGTAGAAGTCGAAGAGCGTCTCGTCGTCGACGAGGATGTCGCGGCGCCGGGCGCGGTGCTCAAGCTCCTCGACCTCGGTGAGGAGCTTGCGGTTGGCGGCGAAGAACTTGTGGTGCGTGCGCCAGTCACCCTCGACGAGCGCGTTGCGGATGAACAGGTCGCGGGAGATCTCGGGGTCGATCCGGCCGTAGTTCACCTTGCGGTCGGTGACGATCGGGACGCCGTACAGCGTCACCTTCTCTATCGCCATCACCGCCGCCTGGTCCTTCTCCCAGTGCGGCTCGCTGTACGTGCGCTTGAGCAGGTGCTGGGCGAGCGGCTCGACCCACTCGGGCTCGATGCGCGCGTTGACCCGGGCCCAGAGGCGGGAGGTCTCGACGAGCTCGGCGGACATGATGAAGCGCGGGGGCTTCTTGAAGAGCGCCGAGCCGGGGAAGACCGCGAACTTCGCGTTGCGGGCGCCGATGTACTCGTTCCGCCCGCCGCCGCGCTGCTTCGGATCCTTCTCCTTGCTCTCCTTCGACTCCTTCACGTCCTTCATCCCGATGTGGGAGAGCAGGCCGGAGAGGAGGGAGATGTGGACGTGCTGCTCGGGGGCGTCGTCCTCGTTGAGGTGGATGCCCATCTGCTTGGCGACCGTGCGCAGCTGCGTATAGATGTCCTGCCACTCACGGATGCGCAGGAAGTTCAGGTACTCCGTCTTGCACATGCGGCGGAACGACGACGAGCCGCGCTCCTTCTGCTGCTCGCGCACGTACCGCCAGAGGTTCAGGTACGCGAGGAAGTCGCTCGTCTCGTCCTTGAAGCGGGCGTGCTGCTGGTCGGCCTGCGTCTGCTTCTCGGCCGGGCGTTCGCGCGGGTCCTGGATGGAGAGCGCCGCGGCGATCACCATGACCTCGCGCACGCAGCCGTTCTTGTCGGCCTCAAGGACCATGCGGGCCAGCCGGGGGTCGACGGGGAGCTGGCTGAGCTTGCGGCCCTGCTCGGTGAGGCGCTTCTTCGGGTCCTTCTGCGTCGGGTCCAGCGCGCCCAGTTCCTGGAGGAGCTGGACTCCGTCGCGGATGTTGCGGTGGTCCGGCGGGTCGATGAAGGGGAACTTCTCGATCTCGCCGAGCCCTGCCGCCGTCATCTGGAGGATGACCGACGCGAGGTTGGTGCGCAGGATCTCCGCGTCCGTGAACTCGGGGCGCGAGTCGAAGTCGTCCTCGCTGTAGAGGCGGATGCAGATGCCGTCCGACGTACGGCCGCAGCGGCCCTTGCGCTGGTTGGCGCTGGCCTGGCTGATCGCCTCGATGGGCAGCCGCTGCACCTTCGTGCGGTGGCTGTAGCGGGAGATGCGGGCGGTGCCCGGGTCGATGACGTACTTGATGCCGGGGACGGTCAGGGACGTCTCGGCGACGTTCGTCGCGAGGACGATGCGTCTGCCCGTGTGCTGCTGGAAGACGCGGTGCTGCTCGGCGTGCGAGAGGCGTGCGTAGAGGGGGAGTACCTCGGTGAACCGATAGTTCTTCTTGTTCAGCGCGTCCGCCGTGTCCCGGATCTCGCGCTCTCCCGAGAGGAAGACGAGGATGTCGCCCTTGCCCTCGGCCTGCAGTTCCTCGACAGCGTCGGTGATCGCGGTGATCTGGTCGCGGTCGGAATCGTCCCCCTCCTCTTCGAGGAGGGGGCGGTAGCGCACCTCGACCGGATACGTACGGCCGCTGACCTCGACGATCGGGGCGTCCCCGAAGTGCCGCGAGAACCGCTCCGGGTCGATGGTCGCCGAGGTGATGACGACTTTCAGGTCCGGGCGCTTCGGAAGGAGCTGGGCCAGGTACCCGAGGAGGAAGTCGATGTTGAGCGAGCGCTCGTGGGCCTCGTCGATGATGATCGTGTCGTACGCGCGCAGCTCGCGGTCCGTCTGGATCTCGGCCAGCAGGATGCCGTCCGTCATCAGCTTCACGTACGTATCGGCGCCGACCTGGTCGGTGAAGCGGACCTTCCAGCCGACGGCCTCGCCGAGCGGGGTGTCCAGCTCCTCGGCGACGCGCTCCGCGACCGTGCGGGCGGCGATGCGGCGGGGCTGGGTGTGCCCGATCATGCCGCGGACGCCGCGCCCGAGCTCCATGCAGATCTTGGGGATCTGCGTGGTCTTGCCCGAGCCCGTCTCGCCCGCGACGATCACGACCTGGTGGTCGCGGATCGCCTCGGCGATGTCGTCCTTCTTCTGGCTGACCGGCAGTTGCTCCGGATACGTGATCACGGGCAGCCGGGAGCCGCGCTCGGCCATCCGCGCCTCCGCCTTCTCCACGTCCGCCGCGATCTCGGCGAGGACGGCGGCGCGGGCCTCGGGCTTACGGATCCGGCGTGCACCCTCCAGCCGCCGGCCGATCCGGTGCTCGTCGCGCAGCGAGAGCTCGGAGAGGCGGGGGGCGAGGGTGTCGAGGGCGAGGGCGGGCTGCGTAGACATACGAACTCCAGGATCTCACCCGCGGCTCGGCAGAGGCGAACCGATTTCTCTGGCGGGGCGCCCTTGCACGTACGATTCCGGGCATGCCGACCCGCACGCGCACGACCTGGAGCCCCCTCGCGGTGGTCTTCCTCGTCGTGCTCGGGCTCGGGATGTTCTGCGGGCCCGCGGCCGCCGCGCAGCAGCCGGTGGCCAAGGCCGCCAAGGCCACAGCGGCCGCCGAGGTGTTCGCCGACCAGGCGGCCGACGTACAGGGCCCGCCCGGCTGCGGCAAGGGCACCGACCGCGACGCCGACCAGCCGCCGGGCACCCCGCAGCGCCCCGGAACGGCGTACGAACTGCTGCCCGCGCTGCACGACACCCGGGCCGCGTCCGGCTCGTGGGGCGCCGACCAGGCCGTGCTCCTGATGGCACCGGGCCGGTCACCGCCCGCGCTCACTTCCCCCTCACCGATAGATCTCTCGATCCTGCGCGTGTAGGAGGCCCCTGACTTCAGGGGCCCCTTCATCGACGTACAAGACGTACAAGACGTACGACAGGACAAGAGAGAGCACTTCCGTGCCCAAGAACAGCAACAAGAAGAGCCGCAACATCGCGATCGGCGCGGGCGTCGCCGTCGCCGCGCTGCTGCTCGGCGTCGCCTCGTACACCGCGACCAAGCCGGAGGACTCCGGCAACGGCACCGTGAAGGAGGAGGCCGCGGGCGCCGCGCCCTCCGCGGGCGCCCAGGACGGCGTCTACCCCGAGCTGGAGAAGCTCGCGCGGCGCGACGCCGGGGACCCGCTCGCCCGGGGCCGCGCGGACGCGCCCGTCGTGATGGTCGAGTACGCCGACTTCAAGTGCGGCTTCTGCGGGAAGTTCGCCCGCGACACCGAGCCGGGCCTCGTGAAGAAGTACGTCGACGAGGGCACCCTGCGCATCGAATGGCGCAACTTCCCGATCTTCGGCAAGGACTCCGAGCGGGCCGCGCGCGGCGCGTGGGCGGCGGGGCGCCAGGACCGCTTCTGGCAGTTCCACGAGGCCGCGTACGCCGAGGGTTCCAAGGAGAAGGGCTTCGGCGACGGCCGTCTGAAGGAGATCGCGCGGGACGCCGGGGTCAAGGACGTCGACCGGTTCATGAAGGACGCGGACAGCGACGCCGCGGGGACCGCCGTGCGCAAGGACCAGGAGGAGGCGTACGGCCTCGGGGCCGCGTCGACGCCGTCCTTCCTGATCAACGGGCGGCCCGTCTCCGGCGCCCAGCCCGACGAGGTCTTCCACCAGGCGATCGAGACGGCGGCCAAGAGCGCGAAGCCCCAGAAGCCCCAGAAGCCCCAGAAGTCCGGGGAGCCCGCAGGGCCGAAGGGTGGCTCCGAGTGACCGCCGACGTCGGGTACTTCGCCGCGTTCCTCGGCGGTCTGCTCGCCCTCGTCAGCCCGTGCAGCGCGCTGCTCCTCCCCGCCTTCTTCGCCTACTCCATCGACTCGGCCTCCCGCCTCGTCGCACGGACCGGCATCTTCTACGCCGGGCTCGCGACCACGCTGGTGCCGCTCGGCGCCGCCGGGTCCTACGCCGGACGGTTCTTCTTCGGCCACCGCGACCAGCTGGTCCTCGCCGCCGGATGGCTGATCATCGGGCTCGGGGTGCTGCAGATCCTCGGCATGGGGTTCGCCTCGCGGAAGATGGCGGAGCTTTCGGGACGGATCCGGCCGACCACCGCCTTCTCCGTGTACGCGCTGGGGGCGGTGTACGGACTCGCCGGATTCTGCGCGGGGCCGATCCTCGGCAGCGTCCTGACGGTGGCCGCGGTCAGCGGCAGCCCCGTCTACGGAGGCCTGCTGCTCGCCGTCTACGCACTGGGAATGGCCGTGCCGCTCTTCCTGCTCGCGCTGCTCTGGGAGCGGTTCGACCTGGGGCGGCGCAGGTGGCTGCGGGGCCGGACGTTCCGGCTCGGCCGCTTCGAGCTGCACACGACGTCGCTGCTCTCCGGCCTCTTCTTCATCGCCCTCGGGGCGCTGTTCCTCGTCTACGACGGGACGACGGCGCTGCCCGGCCTCCTGGACGTGGACAACTCGTTCGCGGTGGAGCAGTGGGCGGGCGGCGTGGGCCGTGCCGTGCCGGATGCGGTGCTGCTGATCGGCGTCGTGGTGCTGGTGGGGGCGGTGCTTGCGGTGCGGGGGTGGCGACGGCGAGAGAAATCCGTTTCGTCGGCTGCGGACTGATCTGAGCGGGTCGGATACTTTTACGTGGTTTAGCGTATTCGTATGCCTGATCATGAGCCGGAACCGGAGTCGCGAGCGGAGCAGCACCAGCAGGGAGAGGGCGGGGCGCACGCAGCGGATGCGGCGCACGAAGCGCACGGCGAAGCGCACGGCGAGGCGCATGGTGCGCACGGCGCGCACGGGCGTGTGCCCACTCGGAGCGAGCGCTGGGACGCGTTCAAGCAGTCGCCGTTCCTGCCCGCCATCGTGCTGGTGTTCATCCTGGCGGCGGCGGCCGGGCTCTTCGCGGGTTCGTACACGTACTCCATGGCGAAGCCCACCCCGCACCGCATCCCCACCGCGGTCGTCGACGCGCCGGACACGGCACGCGGCAAGGCCTTCCTCGCCGGGATGGAGAAGGCGCTGAACGCCTCCCTGGAAGTCCACCGGTACGACAGCGGGGCGGCGGCCCGGCGGGACATGGAGGAGCAGAAGGTCTTCGCGATCCTCGACGTGACGCCGTCGCCCGGACGCTCGGGCGGCGACAAGGTGACGCTCGACCTCTCCGGGGCGTCCGGCGCCTCCGTCGCGCAGGTGCTCGCGGAGACCGCGCCGAAGGTGGGCAAGGCGGTCGGGGTCCCGGTGACGGTGAAGGACATCAATCCACTGCAGGACGGCGACCCCCGCGGGCTCGCGATCTTCTACATCTCACTGGCGGCCGTGATCATCGGCTTCGTCGGGGCGATCCAGCTGAGCGTGCATGCGCGGGGGCTGAATCCGGCGGAACGGATCGGGTTCACCGTGCTGTACGCGCTGCTCGGCGCGTTCGTCATCGCGGCGGTCGTGGACTGGTGGCTGGGGGCGCTCGACCTGCCCTTCGTGGAGTCCTGGCTGATCCTGGCGCTCACGATGTTCACGTCGGGCATGGTCTTCACGATGTTCAACACGCTGTTCGGGCGCTGGGCGATGATTCCGACGTGGGGCCTGATGGTGCTCCTCGGCAACCCGTCGTCCGGCGGCGCGGTGTCGTGGCCGCTGCTGCCGTCCGTACTCGGCCACATCGGCCAGTGGCTGCCGCCCGGCGCGTCGGTCAACGCACAGCACACGGCGGTGTACTTCGGCGGCCACCAGCACGCGTTCCCGTTCCTGGTCCTCGCGGCCTGGGCGCTGCTGTCCAGCACGGTGTTCTGGGTGTGGCGCCACCGGCACCCGGGCGGGCGGGTGGCCGCTCCGGCCCACGCGGTGACGTAGGCGGGGGGAGAGAGAACGACAGAAGCCCCGCCGGTGAGGGCGGGGCTTCCGGAAGAGGTGGCTGGGGCCGGGATCGAACCGGCGACCTATCGCTTTTCAGGCGATCGCTCGTACCAACTGAGCTACCCAGCCACGCGATCCGCGAGGAATCGCAAGCGGTCCTGACGGGATTTGAACCCGCGGCCTCCACCTTGACAGGGTGGCGAGCACTCCAAACTGCTCCACAGGACCAAGCACGGTGCGAGCACCAGTCTCGCACAAGGCAGGTCTTCTCCACCCTGCGAGGGGCTGCTCACCCGGCGAGTTCCTCGTCGCCGCGCAGCCGGCCGTGTCGGCTCTGCGAAGGGACCAGGCCGTAGGCACGCTGGGCCGCCTCTTGCAGGATGTACGGGGGGTCTTCGGCGGCGGCGCGTTCCAGGCCGAAAGCGAGCGTGAGTTTGTGCACGTGGAACCATGCCTGGTCACCGGCGACGCGAGCGATGGTGACGAATTGCGTCTCGACGAGGGGGTCGAGGCGGGCTTCCGCCTCGGCCGGGCTGAGCTGCTCGAGCGCCGCGACGGCCTGGAGCGGGAACTCGGCGGCCCCCAGATAGCAGAGCTTGCGCAGGGTGGCCCGCGCCTCGGCGGGGAGTTGGACATATCTGAGCGCCAGGGCGTCGCGCACGCCGCGTCCGCCGACCTCGAACTCGTCGAGGCGGATGCCGTCATGGGCGAGCCGCTCCGCGACCTGGGAGAAGCGCTGGTTCGGCCGGGCGGCCATCCGTGCGCCGAGCGTGTCCAGAGCGAGCATGGAGCCCGCACACACCTGCAGGATCCGCCGCACCTCCTCCGGTTCGGTCCGCACCCGGGAGCGGCCCACGTGGGATTCGAGCAGCGAGAGTGACTCACGGGCCGAGAGCTCCCGTATGGTGATCCGCCGCGTCGCCTGCGGGAGCCCGTACAGGGCGGTGCGGGCCGTGATGAGCACGGCGCACTGTGGTTCCGAGGGAAGCAGCAACTCGACCTGGCTCGCGGCGCTAACGTTGTCAAGGACGATGAGCAGGCGTCTTCCGGCAGTGCGCGAGCGGAAGCGGACGGCTCGCTCCTGCGGCGTGCCCGGGATCTCCGCAGCGGCGAGACCGAGGTCGCCGAGGAACCGGCCGAGGATCTCATGTGCGGTGGCCACCCCGGCCCCGGCTGTGTGGAAGGCGGCGAAGAGCTGCCCGTCGGGGTAGTCGACGGCTGCCCGGTGCGCTGCCTCCACCGCGATGGTGGACTTCCCGAAGCTCGGCGGTCCTGTCATGACGACGATGGGCGGACAACCGCGTGGCCCGTTTCCGGTGAGTGCGGCTGTCGTCGCCGCGACGTCCGCCTGCCGCACGGTGCCCGCGGCGCGGGCCGGGAGCTGGCGAAGGGCGGGCGCCGGGGATGGCCGGGCCTCGGCGGCCGGGGCGAGTGCGGGATCGTGGTTGAGGATCTGTTCGTGGAGCCGCTCAAGGTCGGGGCTCGGAGACAGGCCCATCTCATCGGCCAGGAGGGTACGCAGCCGAGTGAACTCCGCGAGTGCCAGGTCGATTCGGCCGGCCTGGTAGAGCGCGAGCAGCTGCAGACGGCGGAGCCGCTCGGCGAGGGGATCGTTCTCCACGGCGGCCTCGATGACGGGGATGGCCAGGGCCGCCTGCCCCAACTGCAGCTGCGACTCGACCCAGTTCTCCAGAGCGCAGCGATGCAGCCCCTCATGCCAGTTGATGACGCCGTGGACCCCGGCGGCCACCGGGTCGGGAACGGTGAGGTCTCCCCATAGCCCCACGGCGCGGCTGAGCGCCCGTTCGCCCTCCCGCCATCGGCCGTCCCGTATCTCGGTGCGCCCTGCATGGCAGCACTGCTCGAACTCGGCGAGGTCCATGGCTGCCGTGGCGGAGAGCGTGAGCCGGTAGCCGCCGTGGACACTGTCGACTGCCGCCGCGTCCGGCTCGAGCGCCTTGCGGATCACGCTGACGTGGGCGCGTAGCTGCGCGCCCGCGCTCCTGGGCGGAGTTCCTTCGTAGATCCCGTCGATCAACTGGTCCTTGGGGACGACCTCGCCCCGTCGCAGGGCCAGGATGCGCAGCACGTAGCCAGGCAGTTTGCAGGACAGGTCGAGACTGCGGTCCGGTCGGTCTATGCGGACGGCCCCCAGTACGGCAAGCCGAAAATCCCCCGTCACGTGCAATACCTCCGTCCCCAGTGGTGTTGCTGGGGCAAAGGTAGCCTGAGGTTGAACTCGGAACCAGGATCAGGACTTGAGGATCAATACAACGGCCGCCGCCGGGCCCGTCGAGGCCGCTACCCTGCCGCACGCGACGTGGCGTAAGCCTCGATAATGGTGCGTTCCTGGTCGAAGAGGTTGCCGGGCAGGCGGTGGACGTCGAAATAGGAGAGTTCCAGAACCTCGCTGCTGTCGAGGCGGGTCTCGCTCGGCAGGAGCGGCGCCGAATAGACGACGGTGACTTTGAAGATCTCGTCTCCGTTGGGGTACTTGTAGTAGAAATCCTTCCCGGAGAAGATGCCGACCAGTGCCAGCTCGCCGACCTCGATGTTGGTCTCCTCGCGGACCTCTCGCCGTGCCGTGTCCTGGATGGTCTCACCAGGCTCCATGTGGCCGCCGGGCAGACTCCACTCTCCCGTGTCGGTGCGCCGGGTGAGGAGGATCTTTCCGTCGTCCCTTTCCACGATGACGAGCGCGCCGGGAAGCAGCAGTGGCCTGGTTCCCACCAGATCGCGCATTTCCTTGATGTAGTCCATGGCTCAACTCTCTGTGTTCGTCACGTAGGCCAAGGCGATCCGTGCGACTTCTTCGGTGAACTCGTGTCCCAATTCGGGCAGCACGATATGGCGGGCAAGCCGACCATATCCGCGGTCCAGATCCGCGCGGATCGCGTCATGTCGCACGAAACGGTCGCGCCCACCGGTCACCACTAAGACGTCAGGTACCGCGTGTTCGATATCCGGAGCCGGTATGCGGCCGCATACCAGCACGACCCGCCCGCAAAGCGACGAGCCGGCCACCGCCATGGCGGCCACCGAGGCTCCCTGGGAGAACCCCACGACGCCGGTATGCCGCGCCGGCACCCGGTGGCGCTGCTGCATCCCCGCGATGTACTCGGCCACGGCCGGGGCGGCCCGGCGGGCCCGTTCCGCGATCACCGAGGGCTGCGAGGAGATCTCGAACCAGGCCCGCCCCTCCCGGGCGAACCTGGGTGTGCACGGCCCGTCCGGGCCGACGACCACCGTGCGGGTGTCTTCGTGCTCGCCGTCGGCCACGGCAGCGGCCAGGACTCCGGCGATCTCCGCCCCCGTCCCGCCGTACCCGTGCAGCGCGACGATCAGTCGGCGGTGTCTAGGCACTGACCGGCACCTCGCTCCTGGCCGCGGAGTCATCCAGCCAGTGGAGCCACTCCACGGTGGACAGCAGCGCGAACGCCAGGGTGGAGGCCACCGCGTCCCCGGCGGCCAGGCGCTCACGCAACAGCAGCATCCCGGAAGGCCGCACACCCAGGCGCTGGTGCAGCGACTCGGTGGCGTCGGCCAGAGTCCGGTCCACCCGCGGCAGCAGGCCGCCCCGCAGCCACTGGCGGACGGGGGCGCGGAAGGGCAGCTTCGGCTGCACGCGGTAGGACGGCGGGAGCAGGTCGGCGAACGCCTCGCGCAGCACTGCCTTCGTCTGACTTCCACGCACCAGCGAACGCGCCGGGTACCGCCTGGCGAGTTCGGGAACTCCACCGTGCAGGAAGGGCGTTCTGCCTTCGATGCCCTCAGCCATCAACAGATGGTCGGTGCGGCGCAGCAGCGGTTCGAGGCTGTGCTCGTACTCGTGCTCCCGCACCACGTCGACGACGGTGGGCTCGACGCCGTGGCGTTGGGCGGCGGCCTCCCGCGACCGGCCGATCGCTCTCCTCAGTGCTCCGGTGGCGGCGGCACACGCGTCTTCTCCGAGCAGCGCGGTGACGAGTTCAAGGCGCTCGTACGGGAGGTAGAAGTCGACGGGGTCGGTGAACGCACCGGCGTAGAGCGGCCGGTAGCGGTGGTAGCCGGCGAACAACTCGTCTGCTCCTTCGCCGACCAGCAGCACCGTGATCCCGGCGGCTCTGGCCAGCTTCGCCAGCGCCCGGTACATCGGCAGGCTCGACATGGCCACCGGCTCACCGAGCGACCGGACCGCGTCCGGCAGCCCGGCAAGCAGGTCAGCCGGGCCGAACGACGTCGAGCGGTGCTGCCAGGTTCCGATGACGTCGTCGGAGAGGCCCAGGTCGCTGAGGTCGCGGACCCCGTCGCCGGTGTCCTGGGGCAGGACGCTGACCGTGGGCAGATCGCGGATGCCGCGGCGCGCGAGCAGCCGGGCCACCAGGGTGGAATCCAAACCGCCGCTGACGGCGAGGCCCACCCGGCGATCGGTCAGCAGCATCCGGTCGACAGCCGTCTCCAGGGCGGTCCGCAACTCCGCCGCCTCGGGTATGCCGGGGGCGCGGGGCGCCGGACGTGTCAGGACCGACTGGGTGACCCGCCCGTCGCGCAGCGTCAGCCGCTCTCCCGGCCCGACCGCTCTGATCCCCTCGAAGAACGATCCGCCGTCGACCACCCGACGCCCACTGAGCAGGAACTGCGCGAACGCCGCAAGCCTGACCGGAGCCCGGCCGAAGACATCCACCAGCGGCCCCACCTCGGAAGCGACCGCGACGCCGTCCGGTGACTCGCGCAGGTAGAGGGGTTTGATGCCCAGCGGGTCGCGCACGGCTCGCAGCGTCCCGTCGGGGGGCCCGCCGACCACCGCGTACATCCCGTCGACCGCCGCTGCCGCGTCCGGCTCGCTCGCCCACCGTGCTTCGTCGAAACCGCCCTCCGGCACCTGGCCGTCGGCACGGTAGACCTCCCCGTTGAACGCGAAGACGGCACCTGGCCCGGCGAAGGGCACGGAATCCCGTTGTCTGCTCCGTACCCGGAGCCGGGCCATCCCCAAGGCCGCGGTTCCGTGGCCGTCGAGGCCGAGGCCGTCCGGTCCGCGATGCCGTAGCTGTTCGAGGACCTCGGCAGCGACTTCGCTTGCCGACCGCTCTCCCGTGTGCGGTCTCAGCGAGACACCCACCACGCCGCACACGGTCAGTCCCGGCTTCCGAAGGACGGCGGATCGAGGAGACTGCTGTTGTAGTCACCGGCCAGCACATGGTTGAGGTAGGTGCCGGAACCGGCGACCACTTGGTAGCTGTGCCGCACCCCCGCGGGGATGAACACCGAGGCCGGACTCTGCACGCGAAACGACTCCTCACCCAGGTGCACGTCCACTTCGAGACCCTGGTAGTTCTCCTGGGTGCCGAGGAAGACGAACAGGCTGTCGCAGTGGTGCACATGGCCATCGACATGCCCGGCGCCGTAGCTGTCGAGTTCGGGGATGCGGCGGGCGATGCAGTACTGGTCGGCGCCCGCGACGAACCTCTCGTCCACCAGGACGAATCGGTCGCCGGGTCCCGCGCGGTGGTGGCGCAGTTCGGTCGCGGACACGACCGGCGGCTTGACGATCCACTCGGCCGGAGCTTTCGGCAGTCCGTCACCGCCGATGACCCGCTCCGCTCCGAACAGCTCAGGGGCGATCCACTCGTAGGAGGCAGGATCGCGGTCCACCGCCATGAGATGGAGCTTGGATACGTGGCGGAACACGTTCTTGCCCACGACGGGCCGTCGGTCATCCGGCGCCGACCGGGAGTAGGCGCCGACGCGACGGCTGAGGTCGCGCAGCCGCTGACCGTTCGCACACGTGCGGGTGCCCCGGTGGTCCAGGTTGGCGAGCAGCGCACCCAGATCGACGATTCCGGCCCGCTCTCCGAGCCCGTTGACCGAGGTGGAGATCCAGGTGGCGCCGGCGTCGATGGCCGCGAGTGCGTTGGCGAGGGCGAGGCCTCTGTCGTCGTGCAGATGCACCTCGATCTCAGCGTCGAGGCCGCTCGCCACCAGCCTCCGCACGAGTTCGCCCGCTCTGCCCGGTTCAAGCACCCCTACGGTGTCGGCGATGCCGATCCGGTCGGCGCCCGCCTTTATCGCTCTGGTGTACGTCTCCACCAGGAGGCCGAAGTCGGTACGGCTGCTGTCCTCGACGGTGAACCGCACCCGCAGGCCCAATTGACGCGCGTATCCGACGGACTCGTCGATTTTGCGGTGCACGTCGTCTCTGCTGTAGCCGGGGAGCCTGCTGTTGAGTGATATCTCGTTGACCCCGAGGAAGATGCCCACCCAGTCGGCACCGGTCTTGGCCACCGCGTCGACGTCGTTGTTGTTCGCCCTGGCGTGTGCGAGAACGGGCACCGCACCACTGGCCTCTACTACAGCCGCCACCCGAAGCTGCTCATGATGGCCGATCGCGGGGTGCCCGCATTCCACCATGTCGACGCCACACGCTATGAGGCATCGAGCCACTTCCACGCTCTGCTCCGTGGTGAAGGCGCCGTTGGCAGCCTGCATTCCTTCACGCAGCGTGGCGTCGATGATGTGCACCGGCCGGTCATTCATGGCCGCCCCTCTCCGTTGCCCGATTCGGACCAGCACCCTGCCGCGCTCACTCCGCCCCGGTACGCGCCGCCGGTGGTACTGCCGTACATGTCGGCGTATTCGGGCGGCAGGGCAGGGCTGCCCGCGAAAGAGAGCCAAAGCCGTAGAAGCAACCTGCCTTCGTCGAGGCCGGCGGCATCACGGAACGCACTCCTGGCGTGCAGGATGTGGAAGTTGTTGATCCATTGCATGTCACCCGGCCGCAGTTCCATTTGCAGCGCCACGCCCTGCCGATGGAGCAGCTCGTCCATGAAATCCATGGCAGCGACCTGCTCGGCGGTCAGCCGCGGTGCCCGCTCATGGCGCTGGGAGCCCTCGACGAAGCGCCGCACATAGCGGGCTGAGAAATCCCCCGCGAACTGGCTGAACACCGGGAGTTCACACCAGCCGGGACGACCGGGAGGCGCCTCGCCGCGCTGGTCGTGCGGGAAAGCCCGGTACAACACCGCGAGCAGGTCGGGACGTTCGCGCAGAATGAGATTGTGGAGGGCTTTGCTCGACACCAGTTGACTGTGTCCGCCCTCGGCGGCGGCGCGAACGCACAGCAGCCCGATGACGTCCGTACGGTCGGCGTGAAATGCGAGGGCGCTGGAACTGTGGTGGCCACGCTGGGTGGGAACTGCGATCTTCGCCCCCTGATCCTCGACCCGGCCGAGGAAGTTCCCCGCGCGTGTCTGTGAAACGGGCGCGCCGATCAACCTGCCGAACAGCCAGTACGCGGCTTCCACCAGTTCGGACCCGGCATCCACCGGAAAGCCGGTGAGCTGGACGAAGCCGGGGAATCCGGCGAGACGCCGGTGTACCCGACCGATCAGGGAACGCGTTGCGGGACCGGCCGAGGGAGGCGGTGCGTGGGGGTCCTTCTCCGCCGCCTTGTCGAGAAAGTCGCGGGCCAACGTGAGCATTTCGTCCGCGACCTGCTGCGGAACGGGGAGGCGCCACTGTTCAGGGTCAGCGGCCAGGTCCGCTCCGAGCCAGTCTCCCGCTACCGCTGTCGGTGCGGTGCGTATCCCGGTCATACGCCACTTCCCGCGATGCAGTCAGTCGTGAGGTCCGGATGCCGTCGGCCGGACCGGCACTGTCCGGCCGGATCACCGCGCTGGACGGATGCGGAGACGGATAGATGGTCGCTGTAGCGCTCATGGGTGTAATCGGCGTATTCGCCCGCGGTGAGTGAATCTCTCATCTCTCTGATGCCATCGACGACCCTCAGGTCCGCGCGGAACCCGATGCGCTTCTCTATACGGTCGAAGCTGACCCGGTAATCACGTGCGTCGGTGACGGAATCCAGCGTGACGAGTTCAGATCCCGGCACCTCGGCCGCGATCTGTCGACCTATGTCACCGAGTTGGTAGCAGTCCGCGGATGAGCCGCAGTTGAACACCTGCGGTACGGAGGGCGTGGCGCCTGCTTCTACCGCCAGTTGCAGCGCCCTCGCCGCGTCGTTGACGTGGAGGAACGGCCGCCACTGCTTTCCGCCATGGACTTCGATCTTGCCGTTGCGGACCGCGTTCGCCGTCATCACATTCACCGCGAGGTCGAATCTCATGCGAGGCGCGAGACCGTACAGCGTGGCGAGTCGCACGATCACAGGCGTGAATCCGACGTCCTGACTCACCAGGAGATGATGTTCGGCGCGGACCTTGGATTCCGCGTACTCCGAGTGCGGTTGCAGAGGTGCGTCCTCGTCCGCCACCTCGTCGACGACACCGTAGTTGCTACAGGTCGAGGAGAAGACGAAGCGGGCCACCCCGGCCTTGCGGCACTCCGTGACCAGCCGCACGGTGGCGAGGTAATTGACCTCCCAGGTCAACTGGGTATCGACGCTGCTGGCCGGATCGCCCACGACTGCTGCCAGATGAACCACGCAGTCCACGTTCTTCAGCAGCGATGACCAATCAGCGATGTCACGCACATCGCCTTTGATGTAGTCAACGGATCCTCCCTCCATGCGCCAGCCCGGAATCAGTCCGTTGTCGAGAACGGTCACGTGATATCCGCCGTCCCGAACCAGCCTTTTCACCAGTGCGGATCCGACGTACCCGCAACCTCCGGTAATCAGAACCCTTCGTCTCACGCGCCCTCCTTGGATTCTCCGGCTCCCTCGCCGTGCGGCTCGATGACCAGCACGTCAGGGACAATGGCGCCCGCGTACCACGGCTGCGTTCGGCGCAACTGCGCCCGCAGTTCCTTCTCGTCCGGCGCACCGCGCATCGTCAGCCGCGCGTGCAGCACGACCGAGCCGTCTTCCGCATGTCGGGGCGTCAGTTCGCACCTCGTGACGCCGTGCGCGGAAAGCAGCAGCCGCCTGGTCATCTCCGGATCGATGGCGACCTCACTTCGGTGCCCGTACAACAGCGCGCCCCGCGCGCCGAGTTCCGGAATCCCCAACTCTGAGATGGGCAGGTCGGGATGTTCGGCAAGGGCCTCCAGAAACGTGAGTCCGTGGTCCAGGAGTTTCCGCGCATCCCTTTCCGCGCACAGCGGGCCGCGCACGGTGAGCAGGAGCAGCGGATCCGGCAGGTGGCGAATGGTGAGGGCGAGATCCGGCTTGCCCGCATGCGGGTCGTACCGCATCGTCACGTTCCGCAGCCGCTCCGGAGCCGGTCCGTAGAGGAACGACGCGTGTGCGCGACGGATCGTCGGCACATAGTTCACTTCGAAGGCGGGCTGGAAAACCGAGCCGCTGGAGCGCTCCTCGGAATTGAGCCAGTCAAGGAGTGCGTTCGCGTCGTACATGGTGTGTCCTGTGGCTGCGTCGAGCGCTTTGCCCGCCTTCTCCACTCTCATGCGGAGGGTGTCCTCACGGTCACCGCCCACGACACTGAAGAAGGGTTGTGCGATCTGCGCGACTGCCCGGAAGTCCGCCGGCAGCACACGATTGCCATGGGTGGTCTTGAACGTGTGCCGGTGCTGGCCCGACAACAGACCGACCACCGTGCTGAGCGCGGCCACCCACGCCGTCTGCGGCGACACGCGCAACCTGCGGTAGGTCGCCGCCAGGCGGTCCGCCGCATCCCGCTCCAACGGCACCTGGCACACCTGGGCCTGCTCGGTCTCCGGCCGCTCTCCCGCACCGTAGGTGCACGACCGCGGTGCGTCGGCGAGCACTGATTTCCAGTACGCGGTGCTCGCTCGGACATCCGGGTGCTCGTTGCCCTTCGCATAGGCGCTCGCCTGCGGCGTGATGCTGGGCGCGGTGCTGCCGTTCTTCCGGAGCAACTCGGCCAGATGCGCGGTCACCGCCTGCTTGCCGAGCGAGTCGACGAAGACATGCGAAAGGCTCAGTTTGATCGCCGATACGTGGTCCCCCGCGAGGTAGAACACCGCTTTGACCGACGCCTCCCGTGGCTGGACCGGGACCGTGGCCCAAAGGTCCGCGTCGGGCCCGTAGGGCTTCGTCTCGATGCTGTCGTGGATCTCGGCGAGTGCCTCACGTGCTGATATCACCCGCTGCCGCGGGTTCCCGTGGTCGTCGTGGCACAGGCGGCTGCGGAGTCCCTCGTGCGCGCTGATCAGTTCGCCCAGTGCCTGCGTCGCGGCGTCCAGGGAAACGCCCTCAAGCGGCGACAGGGCGAGCGTCTGAACTCGTATGGGCAGCTCGGCGTCAGTCCAATTGCGGTGGTTTCGCAGCTGGGATGGATTGAGTTCCAGCAGATCGTTGTCGTCCTTCATATCTCATCCAACTTCCTGCAGTACGACGGCCACTCAGCGAAGGGACGGTTATCCGGAGAACTCGATCAGGACGGCAGTCGCATCATCCGAGGCCTTCCTGCGGGGATATCTGGTGGCTGACTCGTCGGCCAGCTCCAGCGCCCTGGTCTTGTCGATCACCTCTCGGCAACTGGTCGTTCTGAGCGATTGGTAGATTTCGTGGCGGTCACTGTGGCCGAATATGTCGGTCAGTTGTGTCACGCCGTCCGTCAACAGCGCGGCGCCGGCGAGCTCGGTCATCGAGAAGCGTCCGTTCACCGCCTCTGAGGCCACGCTCGGATCGGCGGCCACCGTGAAGAAGCCCTCTTTGGAATTTCGGAAAGCGTCACCAAACTTCTGATATTCCTTGGTGGTGCGCTTCCACTCATCGGATCCGATGGGAAGGGCATCGAGCTGAGCCCGCCAGCGCCGCATGTCCGGTCGCTCCCTGACGGCCTCCACGCGAATGTCACGGAGGAAGTGCACCTCCGCCGCGGCTGCCGCCGTGGTCTCGACCATCGCCTCGCTGTCGCCGAGAACCAGGTACTCGAGCTGGTCCGCGTCCCAGCGGACCGCCGCCAGCGTCGCCTGCGGTGTGCGCGGATGCCCGAGATCGCATTCTCCGGAGTGCTGCTCGCTCGTCCTGGAGATCGCATCGGCCAGACACTGGGCGAACGGCCGGTCCATCCTGGCGGCGAACTCAAGCAGGCTCCCCCCGACCGAGGTGGTGAACCACGGCGTGCCGTGTGAACAGCCCATTCCAGGGGCGACGGGCGCGCTGACGCCATCGAGCACGACGGCTACGCCGCCGCGCCCCATGACCGGCAGCGCGGCTGCGGCGAAGTCCTCGTTCTGCACGGCTCCGTGGGAAGCCCTGGTGGCGATGTCAATGCGCATGTTTATCCCACACATTCGTTCCGGGGGAGATTACGGACCGCAGGCAGCAGCAGCAGAATGAGACACACCAACATGCCTATTCCGGTCGCTATATGAAGGAGCTGAACAGCACCTACGACTCCGGCTACGGGACCGGCCAGCGCCTGCCCCACCGGCTTCATCATCAGCGAGCCCGCCGCGTCGTAGGCGTGCACTCGCCCAAGGAATTGGACCGGTACATACGTCTGCACGCTGGTGTGGAACATGACTCCCCAGAACGCCATGCTCGCCCCGCCGACGCAATAGCAGGCGCCGAGCATCGGAGCCGACAGGTCGAATGACGAACTCAGGGGAATCAGTGCGTAGAAGAACATCGCGACGGTGGCCGCACGAAGCGGCCGGACCGGCCGCAGTTTGATCGCGATCACTCCACCAAGGACGCTGCCGAGTCCCATGGCGGACATGACAAGGCCGAAGGTCGAAGCGCCGAGCCGATCGACCAGGATGCCGTTGGTGAGGGTCAGGGTCGGCCCCCAGGAGCCCAGCTGGAACAGCATCCAGACCGCTACGACTTGCCACAGCCACCGCCGTGCCACGAACTCGCGCCAGCCCACGTAGAGATCGCCGCGCAGCGAGCCCTTCGGCCCGTCGGGCGCGGGCAGGGGCGCCAGGCGCAGCAGCAGCAGGCAGCAGCCGCTGGCGCCGAACGTCAGCGCGTCGAAGGCGATCACGGCGGCGGGCTGCATCAGTGCCAGCAGCCCACCGGCGACAGCCGGGCCGACCACGACGGCGGATGACTCCGTGATGCGCAGGACGGCGTTGGCCCGCTGCACGTCGGACGCGAGCCTGGGGGTCACGCTGGCCACGCCCGGCTGGAACAGCGCACCGCCGGTGCCGAGCATGGCCAGCAAAGTGAGGATCACCCAGAGCTGCGGTGGTCCGGTCAGCAGCAGTGCCGCCAGGGTGAGTTGGACGGCCAGGCGCACGAAGTCCGCGAAGATCATCAGTCGTCGCGCGCCGAGCCGGTCCGAAAGCACCCCGCCGAAGATCATGAATCCCGCGAACGGCCCCAGATGTGCGGCCAGCGCGTATCCCACACCCGAGATGCCGTAACCGGCCTCCAGCATGGCTGCCGTGATCGCGACCGGGAGTGCGGCGTCCCCGAGCAGGGACGTGGTCCTGGCCGTGAAGAAGAGCCGGAAATCCGGAACCCAGAGTGTGGGCTTGGCGCTCCGCTCTTCGACCTGGACCCTGTCCTCGGTCACCCGGACTCCGTCGTGGCCTCAGCTGCGGCGAGGGTGCGAATCTGCTCGAGTGTCATGACGTCACGCTCGTTGAAATTCGCCGCGGAGCTGTCCGCGAAGACCACGACCATGCCGCGGCGGTCCTCGTCGGACGTGTTCGGTTCGCTCCCGTGTACGAAGGTGGATTCCCACATCGCGGACTCGCCGGGCTTGAGCAAGAAGTCGTGCCGCGGGGCGAGTTCGGGCACTTTGTAGCTCAGGGTTTCGTGCCACGGGTGATCGGGGTCATCGCGGTGTTCGATCACGCCATGGACATGCGAGCCCGGATAGCCGTGCAGGCCGCCGTTGGCAGGCGACACGTCGGTCAGGGCGGTCCACATGTTGAAGGAGCCGGGGAGGTGGCGATCCCACAGTGCTTGATCCTGATGAGGCGCGACGTGGGTGCCGATGCGGGCCGGCTTGAGGAAGGCCGCATGGAGGATCGCCACGGCACTCGGGCCTATGAGCGTTTCCGCCAGGTCGAGCGCCCCCATCCGGTGGAGAATCGGCGCGTAGAGCTTCTTGTCGCTCCACAGGAGCCGACGCAGTTTGCGCAACCTGCGCGTACCGCCCGACTCGTCGTACTGCGCCTGATAGCCCGGAGGAATCCGGTCCGCGGCATCCAGCTTGTCGAAGTGCTCAAGAACGGCCAGCCGGTCACTTTCACCCAGGCGAGGTCCGAGTTCGAGAAAGCCATTACGTCGGAACTTTGCCCAGTCCAGGTCGAATCCTGTTGCAGTCATGTTCACTCCTTGGCGTCAGGCGTGTTCACCGCATTCCATCGCGCGTAAGCAGCGCGACGGTCGATCTTGTGCTGTGCCAGTCGGGGAAGTGGTTCCGTCGTTTTGACGATGCGGCGCGGTGCCCGCTGGTTCCCCAACTCCAGAGCGAGGTGTTTGCGCAGGTCCGCGGTGCTGGTTTCCGCATCCGGTCCTGGTGCCACGCGCACGAGCAGCCCCACATCTTCGCCGGAGGGCAGCTGAAGTCGGATCGCCGCCGATTCCAGTACTCCGGGGTGCCCGTTGGCTGCCTCTTCGATCTCATGCAGGTAGACGGTGAATGCCCCCCTGAGCACCACGTCCTTGTGCCGACCGATGATCGAGTAGCGGCCGCTCGCGTCTCTGTCGGCTAGGTCGCCGGTTCTGACCCAGCCCTCCCGGAACAGATCCTTGTTCGCGGTGTCATTCGCGTAATAGCCGTGGCTCACCGCCGCCCCGGCCACTTCGAGCTCGCCTTCGCCCGGACCGACGACGATGCTGCCGTCCGCTGACCGCAGCCTCGCTTCCACGGTCGCGGGTCTGCCGATGGAGTGTGTCGCAAGGCCGTCGGGTCCGATGTCTCCGAAGAAGGCGGCGAAGGAGACTTCGGTGAGGCCATAGACATTCAGGAGTACGGCCCCGCAGTTCTGCTGAATAGCCCGCTGCGACTGCTCGAAGAGGGGTGCGCCACCCGACAGACAGGCGATGGTGTCCCCGTTTTCGGCCCCGGGATCCACCGACATCTTGGTGAGGAGATCGACGAGCGGCGGGACCAGATAGGTGACGTCGACGCCGTGTTCTCTGAGCCGCGACCAATAGCCTTTCGCCGAGGCCACGGAGAGCTCGGGAAGGACCGTGACAGGCAGCCCCATGACAGCGGGCCACAGGTAGTTCATGCCGAGGATGCCGAGACCCGACAGACGCATGGTGACACCGAAGCGGCGCCGCCCTTGCCCCAGGAGCCCGGTCAGCGCGGCACCTCCGGCCCGATAGGCATGGAGCAGCTGGCTGTGCGAAAGGACCACGCCCCTCGGGTCACTGGTGGAGCCCGAGGTGTAGCTGAGCAGCGCGGTGTCCCCCGGCAACGGGGGAGCGTCCACGCCGGTGGGCGGAACCTTTTCGCAGGTACCGCGGACCACATCGAAGATCGCCTCGACGGCACTCAGCCGCAGCACCGAGCGAGTGGTGGTGCGCCCCCATTGGCTGTCCAGGAGGACCGGCACGCCGCCCACCCGCCAGACGGCGAGCACACCGGGAAGCACGTCCGGGTGGTCGATCATGACCACGGCGCAGCGGCTGCCCGGTCCGAGTCCGGCCTCCCGCAGCTTCGGTGCGAGGTCCCGGCTGCGCTCCAGCAGCTCACGCCAGGTCAGCACGGTCCCTTCGTAGGGAGCGCGGGCGTAGACGAGCGCCTCGCCGTCGGGCGTGCGCGCCGCCTGCTGCTCGTAGACCCCGAGCAGCGTGTCCGCGCTCATGCCGGGATCTCCGCCGGGGCCCACCGCACCTTGCCGCCGTGCGGCGTGCACCGGGCGAGCAGGAGGCGCCGCCCGTCGGGCCACAGCTCGCAGCTGACCTCGACCACGGCCGAGTCGTCCTCGCTCGGTTCCATGGAGATCCAGGCCAGCGGCCGGTCGGCGGTGGTGTTGGCGCCGTGGGCACGGACGACGTCCGCGAACTTGGCACGTTCGGCGTCATCGAAGTACGCGAGGACCAGGGAGTGGTAGAGCACGGTGGCCTGGCCCGCCGGGCGGGTGGCGAGCTGCTGGGCGGCCCACGAGCAGGCTTCGTCCGCGTCGATCGGGACGGCGGGAACGGACCGTGCGATCTCGAGCGCCGCGTTGAGCCGGGTCATGCGCTCGACGTGCTCAGGCCACACGAACGACCTCAAGAGGTCCATGGACCTCGGGTCCCGCGCGTCGATGGGGTTGAGGTCGCAGCCCCTGCGTTCGACGACCTCGGGGGCGCCGGCCGGCGGATCGCCGTCCTCGAACTGCCCGGTCAGCCGCAAGGCCGACCCCGCGGGGCCCCAGCTCCGCTCGCCTGCGGCGACGTAGTACCGGTCGATGAGGAGGTTGAGACCGGCGCTGGCACCGACCTCGAGCAGCCGGACGGGCATCCCTGTCGCCTCGGCCACGTAGTTGATCGCGGCGGACAGCGGAGCCGCTCGTCCCACCTCATTGGTCTGCACACCGGCGGACAGCTGCTGCCGCACCGCCGGCAACCGGTCCTGGAGGAAGGCCAGAAATGCCGGAACGAGCCGCTCGACATCGCACTGCCCGCCGAAAACCGGGTAGTAGTCCGTGATCCAGGGGGCGTCCTCCGCCAGGGCCACCCGGTTGACCGCGCCGAGCAGCCTGAGGCATTGGGCGGACTGGATGGGGTCCTGCGTCTCCGAGGTCAGCAACTCGGTGAGCCCAGGGTCGCGACCGAGCCGCTCCATCACCCCGGTGATCACCCCCACGTAGCCGACCGACCCGGCCTGCCTGCAGATCTCCCGCTGCCAGGCCCAGCCCGCGTGCACCTGCTCCACGGTGAGTGTCACGCCGACTGCACCAGCTTGTAGGCGTTGCGCAGCGTGGAGATCGACTCCGGACTGGCCTCCTCCGGATCGATCGGCGCGCCTCTGACTTCCTCTATGAAGAAGAAGAATTCCAGTGTCGACAGTGAGTCGAGCAAGCCGGAGTCCAGAAGTTCGGTGTCCGAGGCGAGTTCCAGGTCTGCCTCGCCCAGGATCTCGCGTAGATACTTCTTGCTCTCCTCGTAGAAAGTCTCTTCGTCCATCTTTGTTCTCCTCCCCGCGTGAGCTGCCTACCGGCCTCAGGGACGGCACGGAGCACGCACACCTCGTCCCGCCGATCCGCCCGGGTCGCCTGCTCGCCGACCGGGTGATGCACGGTAGCGGGGGCGCGCATGACCGTTGAATGATCGTTGTCTTGGCGCGGGAGGGCTCGGCAGCCGGGGGCATGCCGCTCGGCAGCCAGGAGCATGCCTTTGCTGGAGAAACGCAACGAAAAACGTCCCGGACGGCATGCCGTCCGGGACGTTCTCAAGAAGGTGGCTGGGGCCGGGATCGAACCGGCGACCTATCGCTTTTCAGGCGATCGCTCGTACCAACTGAGCTACCCAGCCACGCAGTTCACCTGAGTGATCTGCAAGCGGTCCTGACGGGATTTGAACCCGCGGCCTCCACCTTGACAGGGTGGCGAGCACTCCAAACTGCTCCACAGGACCATATTTACGTATGCGAACGAATCCACGTACGTAAAGCTTTGCGTGCCCCCAACGGGATTCGAACCCGTGCTACCGCCTTGAAAGGGCGGCGTCCTGGGCCACTAGACGATGAGGGCTAAGAGGCCCGCCGTGTGCGCCTTGCAGCGCGTCGGGGACGTGAGAAGCATATGGGATGCGGGGAGCTATCGCCAAAACGGTTTACTGGGCGGGGCCCGGAGTGCTGGGCGAGGTGGGCGCCCCGGGCCGGTTCTCCTTGGGGAGATGGCGGCTGACCTCGGCCTTCGTCAGGCCGAGCCCGCCCAGTTTGATCTCGTCCCAGGCTTGCAGCCGCTTGCTCGTACGGTCCAGATAGAGGACCGACGCCTCGACCGGGTCGGGGTACTTGTCCTCGACCGCGCGCAGCCCGCTGCCGCCCGTCGAACCCTCGACGCGCAGCCGCGTGCCCTCGTCCAGGACGTCCATCTCCTGGTGGTGGACGTGGCCCGCGAGGGCGAGCGGCACCTCGCCGTCGGTCTCCCGCGCCGCCGTCGGGTTGTGGGCGATCGCCACGTCGACGGGGGTGCCGGCCGCCCGCTCGGCGCGCAGCGCGGAGGCCAGCCGGATGCCCGCCATGTGCTCGACCGCGTCGCCCTCGGCCCGCACCGAGCGGTCGGGGGTGTACTGCGGGTCGCCGATGCCCGCGAAGCGCAGGCCCGCGACGGTCTCGGCCCTGCCGTCGTCGAGCACGCGCACGTTCTTGAAGCGCTCCAGGTAGCGCTGGGTGGTGCGCGAGTCGTGGTTGCCGCGCACCCACACGTAAGGGGCACCGAGGTCCTCGACCGGGTCGAGGAAGCCGTTCTCGGTGGCCGAGCCGTGGTCCATGGTGTCGCCGGAGTCGACGATGACGTCGATCTCGTACTGGTCCACGAGGGAGGAGATGATCTTCCAGCTGGCCGGGTTGAGGTGGATGTCGGAGACGTGCAGGACCCGCATCGTGGTGGGGTCCGGCTGGTACGCGGGGAGCGTGGACGTCGCGTCGTAGAGCTTGGTCACATTGGTGACCAGGCGGGCCAGCTCCTGTTGGTAGACGTCGAACTCGCTGACGATGCTGCGCGCGTTGCCGACGACCGAGGGTGCGCTGCTGAGCAGGCCGGAGAACTTCGGTTCCAGGACGGACTTCGGGTTCCAGGTGGCGTACGCCGCCGTGCCGCAGGCCGCCAGGAGGGTGAGGGCGAGGCCACCCGCGGCGAGTGCGCGGCGCGGGCGGCGGTAGACGGCGAGGCCGAGCGCGGTGGCGCCCGAGACGACGGCGACGCAGGAGCGTACGGCGAGGTCGAGCGTGCCGTGCCCGACATCGCGGGCGACCTCCTCCTGGAGCCCGGCGAGCCGCTCGGGGTGGTCGACCAGGGCCTGCGCGCGCACCGGGTCGAGACGGTCCACGTCGACGTCCAGGCGGAGGGGCGCGGTGTGCGAGTGCAGCTCAAGGGCGCCGAGCGGGGAGACGTCGATCTTCGTGCCGCCGGACACGGACGGGCGCAGCGCCATGCGGGTGTCCATCGGGCCGACCGGCGCGCGGACGCTGCCGACGACGAGGAGGCCGAGCCAGGCGCCGAGGACGACGACGGTGATCAGGCCGAGGGCGCGGGCGTAGGGGTGCGGGGGGCTGATGAGCTCGCTGGTGGGGTGGGTGCGGCGAGCGCGGTAGTGGCCTACGAGGGCGGTGCCCGCCCGTCGTACGCCCTGGAGTACGACGGTGAAGTCGCGGGCCATTGGTCCCGTATGCCCAGTTGGGGCGATGGCTATGCCGGGACGCGGGCGGCGGCGTGGCCGACAATGGGGGAGTGCTGGAGATGACGCGCGAGGAGTTCGAGGAACTGGTCGGCGAGGCGCTCGACCGGATTCCGCCGGAGTTGACGCGGCTGATGGACAACGTGGCCGTCTTCGTCGAGGACGAGCCGCCCTCCGACGATCCCGAGCTGCTCGGGTTGTACGAGGGGACGCCGCTGACCGACCGGGGCGAGTGGTACGCGGGTGTCCTGCCGGACCGCATCACCATCTACCGCGGGCCGACGCTGCGGATGTGCGGCTCGCGCGAGGAGGCCGTCGCCGAGACGGAGATCACGGTGGTGCACGAGGTGGCGCACCATTTCGGGATCGACGACGCCCGGCTGCACGCGCTCGGGTACGGGTGAGCGAGGGCGCCCGCCCCGGTGTGCGGGGCGGGGCCGGGCGGGGGCGGATCCTCCGTGTCCTCTTGCGGGCCGCGGGAGTTGGGCAGGGCGTCTGGATCCTCAGCGCCTCAGGAGGTGCTCGGCCGTGCGCCAGTTGTACGTTCCCGTCCGTTGGGCCGCGGTCGCGGTGGCCGTAGCGGCGACAGCGGGCTGCATGAGCATCAGTGACGACGGGAAGGCCCCGGGGCCCGACCGGTCGGCGGGGCACCGCAGCGGTGCGGCCGCGTCCGACGGCGGCCCCGAGCGGCGGGGTGAGGACGCCGAGGACGGGGGCGAGCACGCGCAGGGCCGCGGGAAGGGCAAGGGCAAGGGCGGCAAGGGCGGCAAGGGGAAGAGCCGCGGGAAGGGTGCCTCGGCGCACTCCGGCGGGTCCGGGCCGGGGGACGACGTGAAGCCCTCGGAGTCGTCCTCCGCGTCCTCCCCCGCGAAGGCGCCGCAGCAGGGCGGGCCGGGCAAGCCCACGCCGACGCGGCCGAAGCCCACCCCGACCCGGACGACTCAGCCGCCCGACCCGCCGAAGCCCACGCCGACCCCGACGCCGGACCCGACGACTCCGGAGCCGTCCTCGTCGGCGCACGAGGGGTCGGGCCAGAACGCGCAGCTGCAGCGGCGGAGCGCCGAGGTCCCGGCGCGGGAGCCTTCGCCGGAAGCGGGTCCTCGGTAGTCGCGCAGGTCAGAGGCGGTCTCGGGGGGCGGGTCGCGGTCTCCCGAGCGGTTCCCAAAAGGGGGCGGTTTGCCATCTGGGGTGGGGGGTGCGTATGGTGGTAGATCGTTTGATCCCATTTGCCCGGCGCCGACACAGAAGAGCGCCGCGTGGCGCGTACTCTCCCCTTGCCGTGGCTGACCGCACAGAGGCGGTCCATTGCGAAATCACGGAGTTGACGGGCGCGTGCCGAGACTCCGGAAGGTTTCGCATTTCGCATGTCCATTTCTCATTCTGACCACGCCGTCCTGCCCGAGAACGAGATCGTCGAGATCATCGAGCCCGTCGAGACGGAGGCCGTAGAGGCCGTCGTCGCGCCGGCCGAGGTCGAGGTCTCCGTGGCCCAGGACGTCACCGAGGTCACCCCCGACGCCGACGCCTCCGAGGCGGACGCTCCCGAGGCCGACGCCTCTGACGCCGACGCTCCCGAGGCCGACGCCTCCGACGCCTCCGAGGCCGACGTCGACGCCGAGCCCGAGGCCACCTTCGGCGACCTCGGTCTGCCCGAGGGCATCGTCCGCAAGCTCGCGCAGAACGGCGTCACCACGCCCTTCCCGATCCAGGCCGCGACCATCCCGGACGCCCTGGCCGGCAAGGACATCCTCGGCCGTGGCCGTACCGGCTCCGGCAAGACCCTCTCCTTCGGCCTGCCGATGCTGGCGACGCTGGCGTCCGACGGCCGCACCGAGAAGAAGAAGCCCCGCGGCGTCATCCTCACGCCGACGCGTGAGCTCGCGATGCAGGTCGCGGACGCCCTCCAGCCGTACGGCGACGTGCTCGGCCTGAAGATGAAGGTCGTCTGCGGCGGTACGTCGATGGGCAACCAGATCTACGCCCTGGAGCGCGGCGTCGACGTCCTCGTCGCCACCCCGGGCCGTCTGCGCGACCTGATCAACCGCGGCGCCTGCTCGCTGGAGAACACCCAGATCGCCGTTCTCGACGAGGCCGACCAGATGTCCGACCTGGGCTTCCTGCCCGAGGTCACCGAGCTGCTCGACCAGATCCCCGGCGGCGGCCAGCGCATGCTGTTCTCGGCCACGATGGAGAACGAGATCTCCACGCTGGTCAAGCGCTACCTGACCAACCCGGTGACGCACGAGGTCGACAGCGCCCAGGGCAACGTCACGACCATGACGCACCACATCCTCATCGTGAAGCCCCGCGACAAGGCGCCCGTCACGGCCGCCATCGCCGCGCGCAAGGGCCGCACGATCATCTTCGTCCGCACCCAGCTGGGCGCCGACCGCATCGCCGAGCAGCTCTGCGACTCCGGCGTGAAGGCCGACGCGCTGCACGGCGGCATGACGCAGGGTGCCCGCACCCGCGTACTCGAGGACTTCAAGAAGGGCTACGTCAACGCCCTCGTCGCCACCGACGTCGCCGCCCGCGGCATCCACGTCGACGGCATCGACCTGGTCCTGAACGTGGACCCGGCCGGCGACCACAAGGACTACCTGCACCGTTCGGGCCGTACGGCTCGCGCGGGCCGCAGCGGCACGGTCGTCTCGCTCTCCCTTCCGCACCAGCGCCGCCAGATCTTCCGCCTCATGGAGGACGCGGGCGTCGACGCCTCGCGCCACATCATCAACGGCGGCGGCACCTTCGACCCGGAGGTCGCCGAGATCACCGGCGCCCGCTCCATGACCGAGGTGCAGGCCGACTCCGCGGGCAACGCCGCGACCCAGGCCGAGCGTGAGGTCAAGGACCTCACCAAGGAGCTGGAGCGCGCCACCCGCCGCGCGACCGAGCTGCGCGAGGAGGCCGAGCGCCTCACCGCGCGTGCCGCCCGCGAGCGCGGCGACGACCCGGAGGCCGCGGTCGCCGAGGCCGCCGCTGCCGCCGAGGCGGTCGTCGAGGCCGCCGTGTCGGTCCCGGAGCAGCCGGTCGCCGAGCGCCCGGCCCGCGAGGAGCGCTCCTCCTCGTACGACAACCGTCGCCCGCAGCGCGACGACCGCGGCAACTACGAGCGGGACCGCCGCAGCGACAGCCGCAGTGGTGGCGGCTTCAACCGTGACCGTCGTGACGACAGCCGTGGTGGCGACAACCGTGGTGGCGGCTTCCGTCGCGACGACCGTGGTGGCGACCGTGGTGGCCGTTCTTTCGAGCGTCGTGACGACCGTGGCGGTAACGGTGGCGGCTTCCGTCGCGACGACAACCGCGGTGGCGGTGGCGGCTTCAACCGTGACCGTCGTGACGACAGCCGTGGTGGCGACAACCGTGGTGGCGGCTTCCGTCGCGACGACCGTGGTGGCGACCGTGGT
>NZ_JBEYZK010000004.1:0-42695 GCF_040646035.1 Streptomyces sp. NPDC046465 | reverse complement strand
GTGGCCGTTCTTTCGAGCGTCGTGACGACCGTGGCGGCAACGGTGGCGGCTTCCGCCGCGACGACAACCGCGGTGGCGGCGGCGGCTTCAACCGCGACCGTCGTGACGACAACCGTGGTGGCGGCTCGGGCACCGGCTTCCGCCGCGACGACCGCCCCTCCGGCGGCCACCGCGGCAGCGACCGTCCCTTCAACCGTGACCGCCGCGACGACCGCCCGTCGAGCGGCTCGGGCGGCTTCCGCTCCGGCGGCCACGACCGCCCGTCGTACAACCGCAACTCGGGCACGTCCGGCACCGGCACGGGCACCGGCTCCTTCGGCCGCCGCGACGACAAGCCGCGCTGGAAGCGCAACGGCTGACGCCTGCTGAACAGTTGAACCTGAGGGCCCATCCCGTACGGGGTGGGCCCTTCGGCGTGCCGGGGTGGCCGGGCTTCAGCCGAATGTGACGCATGTCATGTCCCTGTCCTGGGCAACGCTCGGGCATGAAACCACCACCAGGATCCGACGAGGAACGCCTCGCCCAGCTCGGCTACACCCAGGTTCTCGCGCGGCGGATGTCCGCGTTCTCGAACTACGCGGTCTCGTTCACGATCATCTCGGTGCTTTCCGGGTGTCTCACCATGTATCTGTTCGGGATGAACACCGGTGGGCCCGCCCTGATCACCTGGGGGTGGGTCGGGGTCGGCCTCATGACGTTGTTCGTGGGGCTCGCCATGGCGGAGATCTGTTCCGCCTATCCGACCTCCGCCGGGCTGTACTTCTGGGCGCACCGGCTCGCGCCGTCCCGGACCGCGGCCGCGTGGGCCTGGTTCACGGGGTGGTTCAACGTGCTCGGGCAGGTCGCCGTCACCGCGGGGATCGACTTCGGTGCGGCCTCGTTCCTGGGGGCCTATCTGAATCTGCAGTTCGACTTCCGGGTCACCGAGGAGCGGACGGTTCTGTTGTTCGCCGCGATCCTCGTGCTGCACGGGCTGCTCAACACCTTCGGTGTGCGGATCGTCGGGCTGCTCAACAGCGTGAGCGTGTGGTGGCACGTGGCCGGAGTGGCCGTGATCGTCGGTGCGCTCGCCTTCTCACCCGACTCACACCAGTCGGCGACCTTCGTCTTCACCGAGTTCGTCAACAACACCGGCTGGGGAAGCGGGCTGTACGTGGCGCTCATCGGGCTGCTCATGGCCCAGTACACCTTCACCGGGTACGACGCCTCCGCCCATATGACGGAGGAGACCCACGAAGCGTCCACCGCCGGGCCCAAGGGCATCGTGCGGTCCATCTGGACGTCCTGGATCGCGGGCTTCGTCCTGCTCCTCGGCTTCACCTTCGCCATCCAGTCGTACGACGGGGCCCGTGAGTCGGCGACGGGGGCGCCGCCCGCGCAGATTCTGCTCGACGCGCTCGGGGCGACCTCGGGCAAGCTGCTTCTGCTCGTCGTCATCGGCGCGCAGCTCTTCTGCGGAATGGCCTCCGTGACCGCCAACTCCCGTATGATCTACGCCTTTTCGCGGGACGGAGCGCTGCCCTTCTCGCGCGTCTGGCACTCGGTCGACCCGCGCACGCGGACCCCGGTCGCGGCGGTGTGGCTGGCCGCGCTCGGCGCCCTCGTCCTCGGCCTGCCGTACCTGATCAATGTCACGGCGTACGCGGCGGTGACGTCCATCGCCGTCATCGGGCTCTACATCGCGTACGTCATTCCGACCCTCCTGCGGCTGCGCAAGGGCGACGCGTTCGAGCGCGGGCCCTGGCACCTGGGCCGCTGGTCGCGTCCCATCGGCATCGTCGCGGTGGCATGGGTCGGCGTGATCACCGTCCTCTTCATGCTGCCGCAGGTCTCGCCGGTCACCTGGGAGACCTTCAACTACGCCCCGATCGCGGTCCTCGTCGTCCTCGGCTTCGCGGCGGTCTGGTGGCTGGCGTCGGCCCGGCACTGGTTCCTCAATCCGGACCACGCCCGCACGCGGGCGCGGGACGCTGCGCGGGCGAATCCGACTACTCGGCGACCGTGAAGTAGTCGGCCGGGTCGAGAGTGTTGAAGGCGATCCATCGCTGTGGCCTCACGGCGTTGGATGCGGCGGGGGATGCGGTGGTGGACTCGGTGGTGGATACGGCGGTGCATTTTGAGCCCTTCGTACCGGTATCGCCGCCTCCGCCGTCCGGCGCTGCGCGGAAGAAGCCCTGGATGTCGAGGGCGACCCGGGGATCGTCGTCGACGCGGCGCGCCATCTCGTAGAAGACGGCGAGGACGTGGATGCAGCGGGGGGCCTCCGCCAGGATCAGGCCCGCGCCCGCGCCGGAGCAGGAGCAGTCGGCGGTGATGAGCGTCGGGGCCGGTGGGTGGCCCGCGGCGGTGATCTCGCGGTACAGCTCGTCGGTGAGGGCGGGCTGACCGCCGCCGCTCAGGTGGCGGGAGATCCCGGCGGCCGCCTCCCGGGACATCGGCGCCACCTCGATGGTCGCCGTCGAGGGCTTGCGACCGTGCCGGACGTCGGCGCGCACGGTCCGGCCGTCGAGCGTGACCCGCACCTTCTCGTCGCGCGCCATCCTGCGCGCACGCGGCAGCCGCGGATCGGGACGGGTCTGGCGCAACGGCTCGGCGAGCCGGACCCAGTCCCTGCCCCATACGGTGTATCCGAAATCGTTGTCGGGCATCTGTCAGCTGTCTCGCTTCCGGCGCAGGATCGCGATGAGGCGGTCGTCGTCCAGGCGGGCCAGTTCACCGACGCCGGACATGTCCGTGATGTCGGAGAGCGCGGACTTGCGCGCGTGCATCGCCGCGATGTGCTCCTCGACGGTGGTGCCCGTGGTCAGCGTGGTGACGGTGACGGTACGGGTCTGCCCGATGCGGTGGACGCGGTCGGAGGCCTGCGCCTCCACGGCCGGGTTCCACCAACGGTCGAAGTGGATGACGTCGGCGGCGCGGGTGAGGGTGAGCCCGGTGCCGCCGGCCTTCAGGCTGAGCACCAGGACCTTCGGGCCGCCGTCGGCCTGGAACCGCTCGACGATGTCGGCCCGTTGCGCCTGGTCGAGGCCGCCGTGGAAGAACGGCACCGCCACGCCGAACTGCTCGTGGAAGTGGCGCACAAGGAGCTCGCCGGTCTGCCGGTACTGGGTGAAGACCAGCGTCGGGGAGCCGGTCTCCAGCCTGGATCCGGTATCCAGGTTGGTGGCCACGATGTCGGTGCAGAGGTCGAGCTTCCCCGACCTGCCCGACAGCTCCCCGAGGTCACCGGTGATCAGGCCCGGGTGGTTGCAGACCTGCTTGAGCGAGGTGAGGGCGGCGAGGATCCTGGTGCGGCGCTGCGCGCCGATGCCGAAGCCGTCGTCGATCACCTGGTCGAGCAGCCGGTCGTACACCTGTTGCTGTTCTTCGGTGAGGTCGCAGATCAGGTCGGCGTGGATCTTGGGCGGGAGCGACCCCGCGACCTGTGCCTTCTTCCGCATCAGCACGATCGGCTCGATGGCGCCGCGCAACCGGCTCGCGGCGGCCCGGGAGCCCTCCGCGATCGGCCGGGCGAAGCGGCGCCGGAACTGTGTCTTGTGCGCGAAGAGTTGCGGCGCGACCAGGTTGAGCAGCGCCCAGAGCTCCTCGAGGTGGTTCTCGACGGGCGTGCCGGTCAGGGCGACGCGGGCGTCGGCCGCGATGCCCCGGGCGGCCTTCGACACCTGCGTACGAGGGTTCTTCAGGACCTGCGCCTCGTCGAAGACGGCGGTGATCCAGCGCTGCCCGGCCAGGGCGGGGCCGTGCGTGCGCAGCGTCGGGTAGCCGGTCAGGACCACCGTGCCGCCGTCCCCTGTGCCGCCGTCCCCTGTGCCACCGTCCCCCGTACCGCCGACCCCCGTGCCGCCGTCGACCTTCGGCAGCGGACCGCCACGCCAGGTCACCGTCCGCAGATCCGGTGCGAACCGCGCGATCTCATGGGCCCAGTTGCCGACCAGGGACGTCGGGCAGACCACCAACTGCGGCCCCTGCCCGGCGCGTCCGGCGAGACAGCCGATGGTTTGCAGCGTCTTGCCGAGCCCCATCTCGTCGGCGAGCACCGCGCCGCCGTGCGCCTCGACGGTCTCGCGCAGCCAGCTCACGCCCCGTATCTGATACGGCCGCAGCGTGGCGGTGAGCGCCGTGCGCAGCTCGCCCGCGACGGCGTCGGTGTGCCGGAAGACGGCGGCGGCGTGCTCCGCCGTCGTCATGGCGACACCGGTGGCGTCGGGCACGGCGTGCGCGGCGATCGGCAGGGGCCGCGCGTCGCCGCCGCCCGCGATCCGTGCCCGCCAGACGTCCACGGAGTGGCCGGGCGATTCGAGGGGTGCGTCGGCGAGCCGGTCCGGCTCGACCAGCGCGCAGTCGACGTCGGCCACCTCGAACCCGTCGAGGTCCGGGGTGGGGACGACCAGGGGAACGGTCCCGCTCTCCCCGACCGGCGGGGCCGCGCCCACGGTGCGGCCCGACCAGGTCCACAGGGCGAACATGTGCCGGTCGGGGAGGTAGGTGGCCTGTACCTGGCTGTCGAGTGTCCGGCTGCCGAGTGTCCGGCTGTCGAGTGTCCGGCTGGCGAGCACGCCGCCGGTGAGGCTCTGTCCGTTTCCCTTTCCCATGAGTCAGCGGCTGCTCACGTTGTCGGCGTCGTACGAGGGTTGGTTTACGGGGTCCGGCTTCTCGTGCTTCTGCGCCCGCTTCTCGCTGGGGCCAGTACGCAGGGAGAACACGAGCACCGCTGCTGCGCCGAGGGCGATCAGCATGATCCAGACCGCGCCGACGTGCATGGCGTGGATGAACGCGTCATCGGCGGCGTGCGCCAGAGCGGGCCGGTGGGTCTCGGTGGCGACGTGCCTGGCCTGTTCGGCGGAGACCTGCGCCCGGTCCCGTACCGACCCGGGGACGCCGTCGAGCGAGGGCTCGATCGCGCGCCGGTAGACGATCGACATGATCGTGCCGCCGACCGCGATGCCGATCACGCTGCCGGTCTGCCGCACGGTGTTGGTGACGGCCGATCCGGCGCCCGCCCGCTCCAGCGGCAGGGAGCTGATCAGTGCCGCGGTCACCGGGCCGAGCACCATGCCGACCGTGAGGCCCTGGACCAATACGAGGATCTCGATCCAGACGAGCGGGGTGTCAAGACCGAAGAACCCGTACGCACCCATGGTCAGTGCCGCCACGACGAGCGCCGGTGCGCTGACGAGCCGGAGCGGCCAGCGCCGCACCAGACGTGCGCCGACGGGTGCTCCGAGGGTCGCGCCGACCGCGGTCGGGAGGGACGCGAGGCCCGCCTCCATCGGTGAGTAGCCGCGCGCGCCCTGGAGGTAGAACGCGTTGTAGAAGGTCACGGCGGTCACGGCGAAGAGGAGCAGGCCGAGGGCGACGTTGCCGCCGCCGAAGGTGCGCTGCGCGAGCAGTCGGGGGTCGAAGCTCGGCACCTTGATCCGCAGTTCGACCAGGACGAAGGCGATCAGCAGGACGATGCCGACGGCGATCGGCGCCCAGACGTCCGTACGGCCCCAGGCGGCCACCTGGCCTGCGCGGATCAGGCCATAGGCGAGGGCGGCGAGTCCGGTGATCGAAAGGAGCATTCCGGCGCCGTCCAGCGGACGCGGGACGGGGCTGCGGAAATTCGGGACCAGTACGGTGATTCCGATGAGCGCCACGATCACGACCGGGACATTGACCAGGAAGACCGAGCCCCACCAGAAATGGTCGAGCAGGAACCCGGCGAGGACCGGGCCCGCGGCCATTCCGACACCGGCGGACGTCGAGGAAATGGCGATCGCGGTCGACCGCGCGGGACCGGTGAAGGTCCACATGAGGATCGCGAGGTTTCCGGGCATGATCAGCGCGCTGCCGACACCCATCGCGGCACGCGCGGCAATCAGCTGCCCGGCGTCTCCCGCGTACGCCGCCCATATCGAGGACCCGGCGAATACGACCAATCCCGCGACGAGCACCGTCCGGTGACCGAAGCGGTCGCCGAGGGCGCCCGCGGTGAACATCAACGTGGCGAAGGCCAGGGTGTACGAGCCGGTGGCCCACTGCAGCTCGGCGGGGCCTGCGTCGAGGCCGCGGACCGGGTCGGCGAGGGTCTCGAGGGCGGTACTCAGGACGGTGTTGTCCAGCCAGATCAGCAGCGAGCACACCATGAGGACGGCGAGGATCGACTGCTGCCTGGACTTCGGCAGCGTTGGAGATGTGCTCATGAATTCCCTTGGGTGGGTCCGATGAAATCTGTCGAATGGACCGTAGGCAATCACCGCACCCGTGTCAATTAAAAAAAGGAAACTTTTTTGACGGGGTATCGGGGGCATGGCACAACACTCCTGTCAATTCCCGGGTGACCGGCAATGCGAAGGTTTTAGCAGGTCACCGAGGGCATGCCGTGGCGGGCTCTGTCAATTCCCGACCCATGAATTACTTTCCGCTATTGCCGAGCGGCCGGGGGCATGCCGAAGTCCTGGTGTCAATTTCTGAGTTCCTCGGATTCCTTCGCGGAGGGTGGTGTGCGGGGCGCGGTGTGTGCCTCGGCCGCGACGACCGCTCGTCCGGATCGCGTCCGGACCGCGTCCCGGTCCCCCGGCGGCAGGCCCGGGTCGCCCGGTCGGAGCCGGGCGCGCCCGACTCGGATAAGCCTGTGAGGGCAGTCCGACCGTACGGCTATGCTGGGCGGGCGGGCCGCTAGCTCAATTGGCAGAGCAGCAGACTTTTAATCTGTAGGTTGTGGGTTCGAGTCCCACGCGGCCCACGAATCGACCCCTGGTCAGAGCGATCTGACCGGGGGTCGTAGTCGTTTTCGGGGCCTGCGGGCCCGCGCCCGTGCCGCTCTCAGGGAGTCGCTTCCACGGCGAGTCGGGGCTCGCGGCGACACGGGCAGTCTTCGTCGGCGCCCGTGTCGAAGGTGTGGCCGTTGATGGTGACGGCGGCTGTTCGGGCGGCTCGGAGGGCGCGCCGTATCCGGACGCCTTCCGTGCAGGGGGTCACCTCCGTCTGGCAGGGGTCGCAGGCGTCGAGGTGGGCGAGGTAGCTCTGGTAGGTGAGCTGTTCGCGGCGTTCCGCCGTGGTCGGGGCGGTGGGAGTAGTGGGGGTGTTCATTGCCCGGCCTCCTGGTCGGCGGACCGGCCGGTGACGATGAGGGCGGTCACGGCGAGGGGTTCGCACAGGTCTCCCTCGAAGCGGGGTACCACCACCCAGTGCGTACCGGGCGGCTCCGTGCGGGCGAGCTTCGGCACGCCTAGGTAGGTGCCGGTGCCCAGCCAGGCCGCGATGTCCTGGTGGCGCCACGTGCCCTTGCGGCGCCGTCTCGTCAGGGCGTAGTACGTGCCGCCCATCGTCCGCCCGTCGTAGATCACGGGCCCGTCAAGGAGCCGGGTGAGCTGCGCGGTGACCTCGTGCGGGACGGCAGTGCGTACTGCCGCGTGCACGAGACGCTCGGGCAGACGGACCGCGTCGAACCGTCGGCCCAGCGGGAGCAGGGCGACACCGGTGTCCGTCCATTCCCGACGGGCTTGCTCGGGTTCTCGCTGCGAGCGCGCCAGCCATTCCGAGAGGGCCATGTTCGTCATCCGGGTATCCACGTCTGCCCCTGCCGTCAGTGATCAGCTCTGAGACAAGGGTGCTGACCTGTGAAGGCAGTAACTGTCACTCTTAAGTGACAGCGAGCGTCACAGGCCGAGCCACGCGGACATGTACCCCAAGGCGTCCGGCGTCTTGCGCTGGTGATGCACGATCCCCTCGATCGTCGCGCGTGCGCCCGGGTGATACCGCGTCTGTTGGGGCGCCAACTCGCGTGCCTTCGTGATCGAGGCCAGCGCCGCTTCGGCGCGGCCGGTCTCCATCTCCGAGCGTCCACGGTCGATCCACACGTGCGCACTGCGGGAAGTGGGCCATGACTCTGGGATGTGGATTTCCCTGGCCCTTTCCACGGCCTTGCCGTGGTGCCCCATCTCCGTGAGCGCCGACAGTTCGTGTGCGGCCCAGTTCGTGGACCCGAATGACAGCCAGTGGACGTGCTCGACGTCACCGACCCGGTCGGCGATCTGCCGGGCTTCGCGCAAGTGGGTCGTCACCGCGTCCTCGTCACGAGCGCGGGCGGCGATGACCGTGGCGCCCAGGTGCAATTGGCCTGCGACGGCCAAGGACGTCGACGTTTCATCGGCCTGGCCGAGGAGTTGGTGGCCGGCGTCAACGAGACGGAGCCCGATGGTGTGCTCGCCCTCGCGGTGGTAGACGAGCCCGCGCATGTACTGGCGTACGGCCGAGAGCACCGGGTCGGATGCTCGCTGCGCAGCCCAGTCCATGCGATCGAGGGCGATCGTGGACAGGTCGTAGAAGCCGAGTTTGACCGTGATGTCGTGGGCAGTGCGGTACGTGGATCCGAGGGCGGCCCAGAGTTCGGTGGAGGGGGTTCGGTGGGCGGCCGTCGTCAGTTCGGCGATCAGGTGGGGCAATGCCCGTGCGGCCTTGTTGAGCTGGGTCGCCCGTACTTGCTGGCACAGGGCGTCTGCGGCGGCCGGAAGCCGGGAGGTTTCGCGCACGGCGATATCGGAGTCGGCGCCGAGGTCGTACAGGTCGAGCGCTTCGCGAATGGGCCGGATCAGCTCGGCGAGGCGGTCCTGTTGCAACTCGGTCATGTACGGCTGCCCTGTCAGGGTGGTCACGTCCACGCGCAGTGCCCGAGCACAGGCCGCCGTGAAGTCGGGGCTCGCCGCTTTGTGACCACCTTCTACCTGATGGATGAGGCTGTACGAGTAACCGATCTTCAGGGCCAAGCCGCTCTGCGTGTATCCGGCCAGCTTCCGGTACTTCGCGATGCGGGCGCCGGGGTGGTCGTCTCGGGGCATAACGGAACTCCGTTCCTGACCTGCCACCTGGAACGGTACCCGCGCTGCGGAGCGCTGGACCGGCATCTGCCCCTGATGCACCCGGGTCAGGGACAGTTGCATGCTGCCGACCGCCCGGGTTGGGATGGGGCATGACCTCACGGACCCTGTACCTGTTCGGCTCGGCGGCGCCCCCCGTGTTCGACGTGGCGAAGGTGATCGAAGGAGCGCAGGCGGATGGGTGGGACGTCTGCCTCGGCCTGACGCCGACCGCAGCCCGGTGGGTCGGCGACAGTCTCGACGGGCTGGCCGCGCTGACCGGGCACCCTGTACGCAGCGAGTACAAGCTCCCCGGCGAACCGGACGTCTGGCCCCAGGCAGACGTGATCCTCTTCGCCCCGGCGACGTTCAACTCGATCAATGCCTGGGCGCAGGGCATCACGTCGTCGTTCGTGGTCGGGGTCGTCGCCGAGGGCATCGGCAAGGGCACCCCCACCGTGACGATGCCGTGCGTGAACGCGGCCTACGCCCGACACCGGCAACTCGACCGCAGCGTCACGGAGTTGCGCGAGCAGGGCGTCACGGTTCTGTACGGCGAGGGAGCGTTCGAGCCCAACCCGCCGGGCTCCGGAAAGCCGAAGGGGTACCCCTGGGACGTTGCTCTCGATGCTGCGAGGCGGCGGGCGGAGAAGGCGTGACGAAAGGGCTCATGAGGTAGGCGGTCCGGTTTGTTGGTGATCAACTCGTAGCGATGCTCACCAGGTCCATGAGCGAATTGATCCGGTAGTCCGCAGCTGTGATCACTTCGGGGTCCTCTGCCCACAGGTACCCCCACGGGCCCCGGCGCAGATGTGCAGTGCGCAGCCCGGCCGCTCGTGCGGGGAACACGTCGTTCTGCGGGTGGTCACCCACGTAGAGGATGTCCTCGGCGGGTCCACCGGCCTCAGTGACGAGCCGCTCGAAGAACGCGCGGGACGGCTTGACGACGCCCCACTCCCCGGAGGTCGCGATCAGGTCCGCGGGTAGGCGGAGGGCGTGCAGCAACTCGCCTGCGCGCACCGTTTGGTTGCCCGCGATGACGACACGGACGCCTCGGGCGCGGAGCGTGCCGAGCGCGGGGCGGACGTCGGCGTACACGTCGCTCTCATTGAGGTCTTCGCCCCGGCCTGCTTCCTCGCGGGCGCGGTACTCGGCGCCGACGTCGATGCCCGGCCGGATCAGGCGCAGCGCCTCGGCGTTGTCCTTCCCTCGCGCGACAACGGCGCCGACGAGCGCGGACACAGTGTGCCGGGGCACGCTCAGCCAGTCGGCCCACGATGCCCAGGAGCGGTCGTCGCGGACGAGGGTCTCACCTACGTCGAATGCGACGGTGCGGATCATCCGGCGACCCTAGTGGGAGTGGGTGAGCGGCGTGGGCGTGGACCAGGGAGGCGACGGCCAGTGCGGGGCCCGGCTCGCCGCCGGTGCAGGTCCGCGCCGCCCGGTGCAGGCCAGTTTTCGACGCTATTCGCTGAACCGCAATTCGCTGAACCGCTATTCGCTGACGCCCAGGAACCCGGCCAACGAGCCCAGCCCGGCCGGGTGGTTGGGGAGCGACCACAGATCGCGGACGATGGCCACCGCCAAAGTGTGGTGCTGCATCCATGTCGGGGCGACACGGCGGAGGGACTCCAGGGCCTTCACCGCCCCCGTCGCGTCGCCGAGGTCGGTGTGTGCGCGGGCCACGTCCAGCAGCAGCCACGTTCGCCAGGACGGTGGGACGTCCTTGCTCAGCCGCATGCCCTTCGCGAGCGTCAGGGCCTGCTCGGGGTACCCGTACTGAACGGCTAGCCGAACGCGTTCGATCCGTACGGAAGACGGGCTGAAGACGCTGACCATACGGCTGTCGCTGCCCTGCGGCAGCTTGGCCACACGGGCGGCTTCGGCCTCGGCGTGCTCCATCAACTCGGCTGCCCGCGCGTAGTCGTTGCCGCGTGCGGCCGACGTGGCGGCGGACATGGTCAACGCGCCCCAGACCTTCAGGCCGTCAGCGGTCCCGGTGCCGCCTTTGTCCTCGATGTCGGCGGCGGCGTGCAGGGCAATGCTCATGGCGTCGGCGAGGCGCCCCTGCCGCTGGTACGTCCATGCGACGGAGTTGACGATCATGGGGCGGAGCAAGGGGTCGGGGGACTGGCCGGCAGCGTCTATGGCTCGCTCCAGGCTGATCAGTGCGAGGTCAGTCTTCCCCATTCGTACGGCTACGTGACCGGCGAGCTGGAGGGCCTTGCCGAGCGCTGCGGAACCGGCGCCCCGGTCGGCGTCGTCGCCCGCCACCGTGGCTGAACGTGCGTCCGCGATCATGTCGGGCAGCGTCTTCATTACGGAGTCGAACTCGGCGGCGTGGTACTGCGTCCAGCCGTCCGCGATCTGTTCGCGCAGGCGGTCCAGGGAGAAATCGGGGCCCGGTGGCTTCGGCGCGGGCCCCCAGAGCGCAGGCATGACGGCGCGCCGTACCGCCACGAAGCGGGGGCCGTCGTTCTCGCCGGTCGAGCTGACGGCGGGAGGGTCGCCGAGCAGCGTCGTCAGCTCCACGCCGAGTCCGTTGGCCAGGGCGTGCAGCGTGGGCAGTCGCGCCGAATGCTTGCGCCGCTGTTCGAGCTGGCGGATCACGTCGACACTCACGTCGGAGCGCTCCGCCAGCTCCTCCTGAGTCAGGGAGGTCAGGCGGCGCAAGCGCCGGAGGGTCCGCGCCAGATCGTCGTCTGCCACGCCGCCACGGTACGCCGCCGGGTCGCCCGGACTCGTCGCCCGCCCCCGAAAAGTGGCCCCATACGTGAAGCCCGACCCCTCCCGCCCACGCCCATGGCAGGCTGGCCGGAGGGGCCGAGTACGGGAAGGGCGGGGCGTTCATGGACTGGCGTGGGTTCGCGTTGCAGATGGCCTCCATGGCGCGGGACCTGTTGGCGCAGGAGTCCGTCGAGGCCACGCTGCGGCAGATCTCCCTGTCCGCCGTCGAGCTGGTGGACGGCTGCGACGCGGCGGGGATCCTCGTGCTGCGCGGCAAGAAGGTGGCCACGCTGGCGTCCACCGAGCAACTCGTCGTCGACAGTGACCAGTTGCAGGAGGCGCTGGGGGAGGGGCCCTGTTTCGACGCCGCCCGCAGGGTACGGGGCGAGCGTGTGTTCCGGATCGCCGACCTCGCGGCGGAGCAGCCCCACTGGCCCGCCTACGCTCCTCGCGCCCACGCGCTCGGCGTGGGCAGCATGATGGGCTTCCTGCTCTTCACCGAGGACGAGGAGCTGGGTGCCCTCAATCTCTACTCCCGGCGTTCGGGGGCCTTCACGGAAGCCAGCGAGGTCGCGGGATGGCTGCTGGCCTCGCACGCCGCCGTGGCCTTCTCCAGCGCTCGCGGGCACGCCCAGCTCTCGCAGGCCGTCGCCACCCGGCACTCCATCGGCGAGGCCATGGGCATCCTCATGGGCCGCCACCGCATCACCGAGGACGAGGCGTTCGACGTGCTGCGCCGCTTCTCGCAGGAGCACAACATGAAGTTGCGGGACGTCGCGCGGCAGGTCTGTGAGCAGGGCGGCGTCGTATGACCATCATGTGACCGGGCCCGAACGCGCGGCTCCCCCGGCTCTCTGCCGAACCGGAGGAACCTGGCCGGACCGGCCCTCCAGAGGAACGCTGCCGGGCCCGGACCTGTCTCCCAGGTCCCCCTCCTCGCACACCTCACACATACGGTTTTGTACGAGGATGTACGAGGACGGGGGTTCGACGGCAGCCGCTCAGGGCTGACGGACCACCTCTCAGGGCTGAGGGGCCACCTCTCAGGGCTGACGGACCGCCGCGACTTCGAACTCCACCGTCACCTTCGAGCTGACGATCAACGTGTCCACGGCGTTCGCGGTCGCGCCCCAGTCCTTGCGGTTGATCGTGACGCTGCCCCGGAAGCCGACCCGGAGGCGGCCCTGCGCGTCGTTCTCGCCGCCGGTCGTCTCGACGTCGAGGGTGAGCGGCCTGGTCGTACCCCTGAGGGTCAGATCACCGGTGACCCTGAAGCGGCTGCCGTCCACGTGCTCCACCTCGGTCGAGGTGAAGGTGATGACGGGGTGGTTGGCCGCGTCCAGGAACTTGGCGCGCAGCGGGTCGTCGCGCATCCGGTTGCGGGTCTGGAGGCTCTGCGACCGGAGCGTGAGCTGGATGCCGGACTTCGACGGGGTGTCGCCGTCGAGGTGCGCGCTGCCCTCGAACTCCTCGAATTCGCCCCGTACTTGAGGCCCCACGGAGTGCTTGCCGATGAACCCGATCCGGGTGCGCTCGGTGTCGAGGACGTACTCGCCGCTGAGCTCGCTGAGCTCGGTGATGGTTGGCATGCTTGGTCACTCCTGGTCAGAGGGGGCGGTAAGCGCTGGGTGCAACCGGTCACTGGATGGGGCGCGTCTGGGGGCGACGATACCGCCGGTGACGACGCGTGTTCGGGCTGCTCCAGCGCCAAACCACCCCGAGTCAAGTGGAGTTAAGAAGGACGCACGGCGTTCGCTTGTTGCGCACGCCGTGCGCAGTGCGTACAGTGTTCGCAACGAGAGCACGCCGTACTCAACGGATGTGCCGCCTACGTCTACGTCCTGGGGGTTTCACGATGGAAGTACGCCGCGATCCGCGCCGCTGGCTCATCCTGATCGTGCTCTGCCTGAGCACGCTCGTCCTGGTCGTCGACAACATGGTCCTGACCGTCTCGGTCCCGCCCATCGCCGAGGACCTGGGCGCGGACGCCCAGGACATCCAGTGGATCATCGAGTCGTACATCCTGGTCTTCGCCGGACTGCTGCTCACCGCGGGCAGCCTCTCCGACCGGTTCGGGCGGCGGCGCGTGATGATCGTGGGGCTCATCCTCTTCGGCGCGGCGTCCCTCCTGGCCACCGTCGCCCAGAACCCCGAACAGCTCATCGCCGGACGGGTGTTGATGGGCGTCGGCGGCGCCCTGATCATGCCCAGCACGCTGTCGATCCTCATCACCGTCTTCGACGACGAGGAGCGCCGCAAGGCCATCGGTGCCTGGAGCGCGGTGGCCGTGGTCGGCCTGGTCGGCGGTCCCGTGCTCGGCGGCGTCCTGATCGCCCACTTCTGGTGGGGCGCGGTCTTCCTGATGAACGTCCCGATCGCCGGGCTCGCCATCGTCGCCGCCCTCGTCCTGATGCCCGAGTCCAAGGGCCCCGCCCGCAAGGCCGACCCGCTCGGCATGGTCCTGTCGATGGTCGGCATGACCGCGCTCGTCTGGACGATCATCGAGGCCGCCGAGGTCGGCCTGGCCGACACCCGTACGCAGCTCTCGCTCGGCGTCGCGGTCGTCGCCCTGGTGGCCTTCGTGATCTGGGAGATCCGGACCGAGGCGCCGATGGTGCCGCTCTCGCTCTTCCGCAACCGCGTCTTCAGCGGCGCCAGCTTCTCCCTCGTCCTGCTGACCTTCGCCAACGGCGGCCTGATGCTGGTGCTCACCCAGTACCTCCAGTTCGTCCTCGGCTACTCGCCCGCGAAGACCGGCATCGCCTTCGCCCCGATGGCCGTCGCCACCCTCCTCTTCAACGGCGTCGGCGCCACCCTCGGCAGCAAGATCGGCAACCGCCCCATGACCGCCGCGGGCCTGGCCGTCATCGCCGCGGGCTTCGGCGCCCTCGCCTCCCTGCCCTCGGACGCCGGGTTCGGCATGCTCGCCGCGGCCATGGTCCTGATCGGCATCGGCGGCGGCCTCGCGATGCCCGCCGCGACCGCCGCGCTGATGAGCGCCGTGCCCGCCGAGCACGCCGGGGTCGGCTCCGCCCTCAACGACACCGTCCAGCAGGCCGGTGCGGCCCTCGGCGTCGCCGTCCTCGGCACGGTCCTCTCCAGCACCTACACCGACGCCATGCCCGCCTCCGCCCCGGCGCAGGCCGGGCACTCGGTGCCCGACGCGCTCGCCCTGGCCGCCGCCACCGGCGACGACGCCCTCGCCACCGCCGCCCGCGAGGCCTTCACCGAGGCGATGTCCGCCAGCTTCTGGACCGGTGCCGCGGGTGTCCTGGCCGCCGCGATCCTCGCCCTCGTCCTCATCCGGGACAGCAAGTCCCCCACGGGGGAGCAAGGCCTCACGGAGGAGCAGGCCCTCGCCGACGCTCACGACGAGGCCACCCACAGCGGCGAGTTGACCACGGCCGCCTGACCACCCGACTCCCCCCCGGCCCCCCGGCCCCCGGCCCCCCGGCCCCCTCGTACGACACCACCGCGCCCCGCCCGGCTTCGGCCCCGCGGGGCGCCGTGGTGTTGACTGGCCGACTTCCCCCGCACCTCGCACCTCTGGAGGGACCGCAGTGCCTCAGCCACCGTTGCCGCGCCTGGGCGTCGCCGTCATCACGATGGGCAACCGCCCCCGAGAACTCGACGCGCTGCTCGCGTCCGTGGCCATGCAGGACGTGCCTGCGGACCGCGTCGTCATCGTCGGCAACGGCTCGCCCCTCCCCGAACTCCCGCCCCTGCCCGGCAAGGTGACCGCCGTCGATCTCGACGAGAACCTCGGCTGCCCGGGCGGCCGCAACGTCGCCATCGAGCACCTCGCGGACTTCGGCGACGTGGACGTCGTCATCGAACTCGACGACGACGGGCTGCTCGTCGCGGACGACGTCTTCCGCCGGATCCGCGACCTATACGCCGCCGACCCGCACCTGGGCATCGTCGGCTTCCGCATCGCCGACGAGACGGGCGAGACGCAGCGCCGCCACATCCCCCGGCTGCGCGCCACCGACCCGATGCGCCGCGGCCTGGTCACCGCCTTCCTCGGCGGCGGGCACGCCCTCTCCATGCCCATGCTGGCCCGGACCGGGACCTGGCCCGCCCAGTTCTTCTTCGGGCACGAGGAGACCGACCTGGCCTGGCGGGCCGTCGACGACGGCTGGAAGATCCTCTACGAGCCGGCCCTGCTGCTCCAGCATCCCAAGACCTCCCCGGCCCGGCACGCCGTCTACTACCGCAACACCGCCCGCAACCGCGTCTGGCTCGTCCGCCGCGGCCTCCCGCTCCCACTGATCCCCGTCCACCTGGGCATCTGGACCCTCCTCACCCTCGCCCGCACCCGCTCTCTGCCGGGCCTGCGCGCCTGGGCGGGCGGCTTCGTCGAGGGGCTGCGGACGCCGTGCGGCGAGCGCAGGCCCATGCGCTGGCGCACGGTGTGGCGGCTGACGCGCCTCGGCCGCCCGCCGGTGATCTGAGGGGCGTACGGGGGGCGCACGCCACCAGCGCCGGGCCGCACGTCCCCGGTGCCGGGCCGCACGCCCCCAGTGCCGGACCGCACGTCCCCGGTGCCGGGCCGCACGTCCCCGGTGCCGGGCCGCACGCCCCCATCGCCGAGACCACCCAGCGCGCCGGGCCGCACGCCCCCAGTGCCGGGTACCGCCCGAACGGAGCAGCCCCGCGGTGCGCCCGCCCGCGCCCCGGGCCACGCTGAACTGCCGGGGCAGTGGGCCCGAACCGGAGGTGCAGCATGGCAGCAGCCGTACGTGGCAGAGGGCGGCGCGGACGGTGCGGGCGGCATGAGCGGCACGAGCGGCGCGGGCGGCGCGTCATCGTGCTCCTCCTCGCGCCCCTCCTCGTCGCCCTCGCCGCAGCCTGCGGAGGCGGCGGCGGTTCCGGTGGCCCCGACACCCGTACGGCCGCGGCTCGCCCCCTCGACCTGGCCTTCAAGCACCCCGGCGTCCTGGTCAGCAAGGAGCAGCTCGAGCGGGTCAAGGCCCACGTACGGGCGCGGGAGCAGCCCTGGCTGAAGGCGTACGAGCAGATGCGGGCCAGCAAGTACGCGGCGGACGACTACCGGGCCACCCCCTACCCCGTCGTGGAGTGCCCGCCCGACACCCGCCCCGGCAAGGGCTGCGTCGAGGAACGCCAGGACGCCCTGGCCGCGTACACGCAGGCGCTGCTCTGGAACATCACCGGGGAGCGCGCGCACGCCGAGAAGGCCGTGCAGATCATGGACGCCTGGGCGAAGGTGATCACCAAGCACACCGAGGCCAACGCCGGGCTACAGACCGCCTGGGCCGCCTCCTCCTGGGCACGCGCCGCCGAGGCCGTGCGCTATACGTACGACGGCTGGAACGACGGCAACCTGCTGCGCTTCGAGCGGATGCTCCGCAACGCCTACCTGCCACAGGTCGAGAACGGCTCCGCCGACTTCAACGGCAACTGGGACCTGGTGATGGCCGACGCCACCATGGCGATGGCCGTCTTCCTCGACGACCACGCGACGTTCGAGAAGTCCGTGCACCACTTCCGCACGCGCGTGCCCGCCTACTTCTATCTGGAGTCGGACGGGAAGCTGCCGGTCTCGCCGGAGGGCAGCGGCATCGACACCGCGGCCGAGCTGAAGAGGTACTGGTTCGGGCAGGGCACCTTCGCCGACGGGCTGTCCCAGGAGACGTGTCGCAACTTCAAGCACGCCAGCTATTCCCTCGCGGCGGCCTCCCACATGGCGGAGACCGCCTGGCATCAGGGTGTCGACCTGTACGGGGAGGCCGAGGACCGGCTGCGGGCCGCCTTCGAGTTCCACTCCAAGTACCAGCTGGGCGCGCCGGTGCCGGGCTGGCTGTGCGGCGGCCGGGTGCAGCGCGACATGGGGCCCGACACGGAGGTCGGCCTCAACCACCTGCGGGGGCGGCTGCACCTGGAGTTGCCGGAGACCGAGAGGTACACGGAACGCGGGCGGCCGGAGGGGACGGACGGCCTCTTCGTGGCCTGGGAGACGCTCACGCACGCGGGCAACGCCTGAGGTGGTTCGACGCACCCCTCCGAATGGCGTAGAGTTGCATTCAACGGCGCGGGGTGGAGCAGCTCGGTAGCTCGCTGGGCTCATAACCCAGAGGTCGCAGGTTCAAATCCTGTCCCCGCTACTCAAGGCCTAGGGCCCGGAACCAGTAATGGTTCCGGGCCCTAGGTGTTTTCCGCACTTGTTTCCGTACCGCTGCCCGTACTCCTCTCCCGTAACCCGGTCGGACCGCGCCAGGTCGCCCCCGCTCCCCCTCGGGGGAACCCTGAGTGGAGCGCGGTGATGGGCGCGGTGATGGACTCGGTGACGGGTGCGGAGTCGGCGGGAGACAAGCGGTGGGGCAGCGAGCGGAAGCCGGGGACAGGGGTGCCACCGCGCACGAGCGGGCCTTCGTCCGCTCCCTGCCCCTCCTGCTCCTGATCATCGGCGTCGTGTACGACGTGTCGACCCCGCCGGAATTCACCGCGGCCCCCCTCTACACGGCCGCCCCGCTGATCGCCGCCCCCTTCTACTCGCAGCTCAGCACCGTCCTGACCGGCGTGGCCGCCACGGCAGCCGTCCTCTTCCTGCACTTCGGCAACCCGGTCAGCAGCCATGTCGAGGCCGTCACCGAGGTGCTCACCGTGGTCACCGTCGCGGCCCTCGCCATCGTCATCAACCGCGTCGTGCGCCGCGGCAACGACCGGCTCGCCAACGCCCGCTCCATCGCCGAGACCACCCAGCGCGCCGTGCTGCCCGAACCCGATCCGCGGATCGGCGGGCTCGACATCGCGGCGCGGTACGAGGCCGCGCAGGCCGACGCGTTCATCGGGGGCGACCTGTACGCGGTGCAGGACACCCCGTACGGCGTGCGGATCATCGTCGGTGACGTCCGGGGCAAGGGCATGGGCGCGGTCGCGGCGGTCGCCGTCGTCATCGGCGCCTTCCGGGAGGCCGCCGAGCAGGAGACGACGCTGGAGGCGGTGGCGCAGCGCCTGGAGCGGGCCCTCGCCCGCGAGGGCACCCGGCGCGACGGACTCGACCAGTTCGAGGGGTTCACGACCGCCGTACTCGCCGAGATCCACCACGCCGGCGGCGCCGTACGGCTGATCAACCGGGGGCACCCGTCGCCGCTGCTGCTGCGCGGGGACGGCCGGCTGTGCGTCCTGTCGGCGACCGAGCCCGCGCTGCCGCTCGGCATGGGCGAGCTGGGGGTCTGGCCGGACCGGGCGGACGAGTCGGAGTTCCCGCCCGGCGCGATGCTGCTCCTCTACACGGACGGCCTGTCGGAGGCGCGCGACGCGGCGGGGGAGTTCTACGATCCCGCGACCCGGCTCGGCGGGCGGATCTTCCCGGGCCGCGGCGGTCCGCGCGCGCTGCTCGCCGCGCTCGCGGAGGAGGTGCGGCGGCACACCGGGGGGCGGATGACGGACGACATGGCGCTGCTCGCGGTGCGGCGGCCCGTCGCCGGGGACCCGGACATCACGTCCCGTGACTGAAGGGCATCCCTCCGCACACCAACTGACGTACTGTCAAGAGAATGTGAAGCTAACGATCAACCGGAACGGCTTGGAATACGGACCCGCTGTCTATTAACGTTCGATAACGCAGCGCGGTCGTCCCAGCCGTCACTAGAGGCGGCTCCGCGCGCACGCGCCTAATCCCGCAAGGGAGCCGGGGAACCACCAACTTGGGGTGAATCAGGCATCTGCGCACCGTGCATCCGTGCACCCGTGCCAGGTGTCCGTAGGAGACCTTCCTGCTCCGAACCCGTCAGCTAACCCGGTAGGCGAGAAGGAAGGAAAGGAGTGCGCCCCAGTGGCGTCCAACCGGCCTGCCCCCCAAGCCGTGTACATACCGAATGACGATGACTTCGGTACGTACGACGACGACTCCTTCGAGGAGTGGAACCCCACCGAGGATTCCGTCCGTCCCGTCCGCGGCAGGCACCGTGTGCACAAGAAGGGCGGCGGCGGGCTCGCCCGCAGCTCCACCGTCCTCGGCGTGGGCGTCATCGCCGCCGTCGGCGCGGGCGGCATCGCCACCGCGCAGGACGGCAAGCCGCCGGTCTCCATATCGATGCCCGACCTGCCGGGCATGGACACCGTCGCGGACTCGCTGCCCGCGGCCAAGTCGCTGCCCGGCGTGGGCTCGCTGATCTCCGACGACGCGTCGGACTCCACGGCGACCGCTGCCGCGGCGGCCCCGCTCACCGCGGCGGGCGTCAGCACCGCCGACGCCGAGCAGGGCACCACCGACGCGGGTGAGGCGCTGCGCGCCCGCATCATGCGCCAGGCCGAGAACCAGCAGAACCAGGCGGACACCGCCGTACGGACCGCGGCCGAGGACGCCGCCGTCAAGAAGGCCGCCGGGGAGGCCGCCGCCCAGCAGGAGGCGGCCACGAAGGACGCGAAGGCCAAGGCCGCCGCCAAGAAGAAGAAGGAGGAGGAGGCCCGCAAGGCCAAGGCAGAGGCCGCGCGCCTGGCCAAGCTCGCCAAGAGCTACGCCATCCCCACCTCCTCGTACACCCTCACCTCGCACTTCGGTGACTCCGGCGCCATGTGGTCCTCCGGTCACCACACCGGCCTCGACTTCGCCGCTCCCACGGGTACCCCCCTCAAGGCGGTGCACACCGGCACCGTCAAGGAGGCCGGGTGGGCGGGCGCGTACGGCTACCGCACCGTGCTCGAACTCGAGGACGGCACGGAGGTCTGGTACTGCCACCAGTCCTCGCTCAATGTCAGCGCGGGGCAGAAGGTCACCACCGGCGAGGTCATCGGCCGCGTCGGCGCGACCGGCAACGTCACCGGGCCGCACCTCCACATGGAGGTCCACACGCCCGACGGCACCGGCATCGACCCGCTGGGCTGGCTGCAGGGCAAGGGCCTCAACCCCTGACCGCACCCTGACCGACCCCTGAGGGCGCCCTCAACTCCGGCGGCCCTGGCGCCAACCCCCCCGACGCCAGGGCCGCCGGTTTCGTCGTGTCAGAGATGGAATTCCGTTTCCGTCCCGGACGTTGCGGAACGTATGACTTCTCTTCGCCAGCTCGGCTCATCCGACCTCGAGGTCTTCCCGCTCGCCCTGGGCGGCAACGTCTTCGGCTGGACCGCCGACCGCACGGCGTCCTTCGCCGTCCTCGACGCCTACACCGCCGCGGGCGGCAACTTCATCGACACCGCCGACGCCTACTCGGCCTGGGTGGAGGGCAACAAGGGCGGCGAGTCCGAGACCCTCGTCGGCGAGTGGCTGACCGAGCGCGGCAACCGCTCCGACGTCGTCCTCGCCACGAAGGTCGGTGCGCACCCCGACTTCAAGGGCCTCTCCCCGGCCACGATCAAGGCCGGTGCCGAGGCCTCCCTGCGCCGCCTCGGCACCGACTACATCGACCTCTACTACACGCACTACGACGACCCCTCGGTCCCCGTCGAGGAGATCATCGGCGCGCTCGACGAGCTGGTGCGGGACGGCAAGGTGCGGGCCATCGCCGCCTCCAACATCACGCCCGAACGGCTCCAGGAATCCCTCGACCTCTCCGACCGCGAGGGCCTCGCGCGCTACGTCGCGCTCCAGCCGCACTACAACCTCGTCTCCCGCGACACCTACGAGGGCCCGCTCCAGGAGGTCGCCTCGCGCTCCGGCCTCGCGGCCGTCCCCTACTACGCGCTCGCGTCCGGCTTCCTGACCGGCAAGTACCGCCCCGGTGCGCAGGTGCGGAGCGCGCGCAGCGGACGGGTCGAGGAGTACGTGGGCAGCGAGCGCGGCGACCGCGTCCTCGCCGCGCTCGACGGGATCGCCGCCGAGCGCGGCGCCGAGGTCGCGACCGTGGCGCTCGCCTGGCTGGCCGCCCAGCCCACCGTCGCGGCGCCGATCGCCTCCGCGCGCACGGTCGAGCAGCTGCCCGCGCTCCTCGCGGTGGCGGACCTGGAGCTGACGGACTCGGAGCTCGCACGCCTGACGGCGGCCTCCGCCTAGGAGCGGTAAGGGTTGTTCTCGTACGCCGTCGGATAGCCGTAGGCGGGATGGAGCTGCGGGTACCCGTACGGCGGGTGCCCGTACCCCGCGTACTGCGCGGGGAGCATGACCGGCGCCGTCGCCCGCGCCGCGTACGCGAGGGCGGGGCGGGCCGGCTCGCGGCGCTCCCACAGCTTTTCGAGGAGCTCCCGCTCCCGTACGACGAAGTCGGCCCCGGCCCGGCCGCGGCGGCCTCGGTGGCGCAGGAACGCGAGCGACGTCGCGTACCTCTGGTACTCCGCGACCGTGCGGGCCGCCGCCTTGCCCCAGGTGTACGAGGCGTAGTCGCGGGCCAGCGCGCGGGCGCGCATCGAGCCCAGCGCGTACGGCTCGGGCGGCGTCAGCCATCCTGCCGCCGCGTACGCGGGCAGCTCCGCGCGGATCGTGCGCAGCTCGCGCTGCCGGGTCCAGACGGCCAGCCAGGTCAGCAGGCCGAACACCGGGAGCATGAACACCGCGTACACGGTGAAGAAGCCGAACTGCCCGAAGACCGCCGAGCCGTTCCACAGCGCGTGCATGCCCATCGCGAGCAGCAGTCCGGTGAGCGGAAGCAGCAGGCGCCGCAGCCGCTGGCGGTCGGCGGCGAACGCGGCGAAGCCGAAGCCGATGCCGGTCAGGACCGTGAAGAGCGGATGCGCGAACGGCGACATGACGACGCGCACGAAGAAGGTCGCCGCCGTCACGGAGGCGAGGCCGCTCTCGCGGCTGAGCTGGTCGGTGACGAAGGCGTTGCCCAGATAGAGGATGTTCTCGGTGAACGCGAACCCGGTCGCGGTCACCCCCGCTATGACGACGCCGTCGACGATCCCCGTGAAGTCGCGTCTGCGGAAGAGGAAGACGAGCAGGACGGCCGCTGCCTTCGCGCTCTCCTCGACGATCGGGGCGATCACGGTCGCGCCGAGGGTGTCCGCGCTGGTGGGGTCGGCGGTGGCGGTGGCTATCCAGCGGATCGCGAAGCTGTTCGCGACGATCGCTATGAGGGCGGCCGCGCAGGCGCCCCAGGAGAAGGAGAAGAGGAGGTTCCGCCAGGGGCCGGGCTCCACCCGGTCCAGCCAGCGGAACGCGGCGACGAGCAGCGGCACGGGCACGACCGCGAGGCCGAGTCCGACCAGGAAGCCCTCGGTGCCGGTCTGCTCCCTGACCAGGGCGAGGATCACGAGCCCCGAGAGGGCGAGCAGCGTGACGAGCCCGCCCACGCGTATCGCGCGCCGCTGCCACCAGCGGACGCGGCGCAGCGCCCCCGGGGCGGGCGCCTCGGGGGGTATCGGATAGGGAGGACTGATGGCCACGTCGTTGACCCTAACGAGGGACGCCGTGGGCCGCGACGGTGCCTCAGCCCTGTGCGGGGGCAACTCGGCGGAACAGCAGATCCTGCACGACGTGGCCCTTGCCGAGGCCCTGGCCCTCGAAGCGGGTGAGGGGGCGGAAGTCGGGGCGCGGGGCGTACCCGCCGTCGGCCTGGGTGTTCTCGAAGTCGGGGTGCGCGGTGAGCACCTCGAGCATCTGCTCGGCGTACGGCTCCCAGTCGGTCGCGCAGTGCAGCAGCGCGCCGGGCTTGAGGGAGGGCGCTGCCAGCGTCAGGAACTCCGGCTGGATCAGGCGGCGCTTGTGGTGGCGGGCCTTCGGCCAGGGGTCGGGGAAGTAGACGCGGAGCCCGTCGAGGGACTCGGGCGCGAGCATCTCGCGGAGCAGGATGATCGCGTCGCCGTTGGCCACGCGGACGTTGCTCAGGCCGTTGCGCTCGGCGAGGCCGAGGAGGTTGCCCTGGCCCGGGGTGTGCACGTCGACGGCGAGGATGCCGGTGTCCGGGTCGGCGGCGGCCATCTGGGCGGTGGCCTCGCCCATGCCGAAGCCGATCTCCAGGACGACGGGCTTGTCGTCCCCGAACAGCTCGGCGAGATCGATCCGGCGCAGACCGTCGATGTCCATGCCCCAGGTGGGCCAGAGCCGCCGCAGAGCGTCCCCCTGGCTGGTGGTCACCCGACTGCGCCGGGGCTGGAAGCTACGGATCCGCCGCTCATGATGTGACCCAGCAGGGTCGGGCGAGGGCCCCCCGGGAAACCGGGGCGCGGCGACCTCGCGGGGCGACGGGGCATCGGGGATGTGGGAAGAGTCAGACACAGTGCCCCAATTTTACGACCAGAAGAAGCCAACGGTCGCCTCTTAGGGGCGCGGGGAACTGCGCACCGAGCCGAGTCGGGCCTCGCGATGACGGTGAGGCCACCGGATCGCCGCGAAGGGGCGCGGGGAACTGCGCGACCAGCCAGGTCCGACCCGCAGCGACCCATCGAGGCCAGCCACCCCCGTACCCGTACCCCCTACTCGCCCCCCACCCCCCGCAACGCCCCCAACGCCCTACGAGCGACCTCCCTGCCGATGGGGAGGGAAGCCGTAGCCGCGGGAGACGGCGCGTTCAGGACGTGGACCGCGCGCGCCCCCTCCCGTATCAGGAAGTCGTCGACCAGCGTCCCGTCCCGCAGCACCGCCTGCGCCCGCACCCCCGCGGGGGACGGAACCAGATCGTCCGCCCGGACCGCAGGGAGCAGCCTCCGCACCGCCGAGGTGAACGCGGACTTGGACGCGGAGCGGCGCAGCTCCCCCGCCCCGTACCGCCAGTGGTGGCGGGCCATGTGCCAGGAGCCGGGCCAGCCGATGGTCCCGGCGAGCTCGCGGGGCCGGACGACCGACCAGTCATACCCCTCGCGGGCCAGCGCCGGCACCGCGTTCGGCCCCACGTGGACACCGCCGCCGACCCCCCGCGTGAGGTGGACGCCGAGGAACGGGAAGGCCGGGTCCGGTACGGGATAGACGAGGCCGCGCACGAGCTCGGGCCGGACCAGGTCGAAGTACTCCCCCCGGAACGGCACGATCCGCATGCCCGGGTCGTCCCCGGTGAGCCGCGCGACCGCGTCGCAGTGCAGCCCGGCGCAGTTCACCAGGACCTTGCCGCGGACGACCGTGCCGTCGGCGGTGGCGACCGCGACGCCGAGGTCGGGGCGGCGGTCGATGCGGACGACCGCACCCCGCGCCCCGTACCGGATGTCGGCCCCGGACGCTTCGGCCAGGCGCGCCGCCACCGCGGTGTAGTCGCAGATGCCGGTCGTCCCCACGTGGATCGCGGCCAGGCCGCGGACCTCCGGCTCGTACTCCGCGATCTGGGCGGGGCCGAGCTCACGGACCGGGATGCCGTTCTCCCTGCCGCGCTGGACCAGCGCGTGCAGGCGGGGGAGCTCCTCGCGCTCGGTGGCGACGATCAGCTTGCCGGTGACCTCGTGCGCGATGTCGTACTCCGCGCAGAACTTGATCATCTCCGCGGCGCCACGGACCGCGTACTTCGCCTTGAGCGAGCCCGGTCGGTAGTAGATCCCGCTGTGGATCACTCCACTGTTGCGGCCCGTCTGGTGGCGGGCGGGTCCGGGCTCCTTCTCGAGCACCGTGACCCGGGTGCCGGGAGCGCCGCGCGTCAGGGCATACGCCGTCGCAAGACCGACGATGCCGCCGCCGATCACCAGCACGTCGCAGTCGTACGCGACCTTCTTCACCGCGCCTCACCTCCCACCACAGATACTGCCCTGCGCCACTGACAACGCCGCCAAACCTCGGGCGCCGGATCCTTCCCCACCGATCCGTACCGGTTCACCCGGCGCCACCCACGCGTTCACCCGGGCATCGGGAGACACCCGGGTGACATGGACCGAGGAACCGCCGCCTACGCCGGAGCCACGAGGAGCGGCCGCGCCCGCTCACGGAGCTCCACCACCCGCGGCTCGTCGCCGTACGGCTCCAGGCGGTGCAGTAAATCCTTCACGTACTCCGTCGTCCGCGCGGACGAGATCCGCCCGGCGACCTCAAGCGCCCGCGTCCCCTGCTCGCACGCCGCGTCGAGGTTCCCGGACTCCAGCTCGGCGACCGCCGACACCACGAGGCGCAGTCCGTGCGAGCGCACGAACTCCTCGGTGGGGCGGGACAGCGCCTGCTCGGTGAAGCGCCGCACCTGCCGCGGCGCCTTCAGGTCGCGGTAGCACTCGGCGGCGTCCGCCGCGAAACGGTCGTATCCGTAGAAGCCGAGCCACGTCGGGTCGTTGTCGCCGTCCCTGGCCCGCTCCAGCCAGCCCTCGGCGGCCCGCAGCGCCGCCCCGGCCGCCTGCGCGTCGTTGGCACGCGCGTGTGCCCGTGCCTCGACGAGCCGGAAGAAGCTCATGGTGCGGGCGGTGGCCAGGCCCCTGTTGCGCTCGAGGGCGGCCTGCGCGAGGTCGACCCCCTCGTCCCCGAAGCCGCGGTACGTCGCCTGGAGGGACATGGAAGCCAGGACGTATCCCCCCAGGGGCACGTCCGCCGCCGCGCGGGCGAGCCGCAGCGCCTGGATGTAGTAGCGCTGTGCCGCCTCCTGCTGGCCCGTGTCGAAGGCCATCCATCCGGCGAGGCGCGTCAGCTCGGCGGACGCCCCGAAGAGGGCGCGGCCGACCTCGTCGGAGTACGAGCCGAGCAGCAGCGGCGCCGCCTCGACCCGCAGGCACTCCGGGACCATCGAGGAGCGCCAGTCGCCGCCCCCGTACTTGGAGTCCCAGCGGCGCGCGTCCTCGGCGGCCTCCCGCAACTTCAGCACGTCACTGTGGCCGACCTTCATCGGCGCGCCGTCGTCGGGGTGCGCGACGTCACGGGGCGCCTCGCGCGAGACGTCGCGTGCGACGGAGCTGTCGGCCGGGGTTATCAGCCAGCGCGATGCGGGCGTCGCGTACGCGCTCACCGCGAAGGAGCCCGCCAGGGACTGCCAGATGCCGCCGCCCGCACGGCGGCCCGCCAGGTCGAGGCGGTAGAGCTCGGTCGCGGACTTCACCGCGGCCCCCACGTCGCGCGGGAAGGCGAGGCCCACCTCGGGCGCGGGGTCGGCGTCGGCGAGGCCGATCTCGTGGAGCGGCACCGGGCGGCCGAGCTTCTGCCCGATGGCCGCCGCGATCAGATGGGGCGCGGCGCCCTGGGGCACCATGCCCTTGGAGACCCAGCGGGCCACCGATGTCTTGTCGTAACGGAGCGTCAACCCGCGCTGTGCGCCGAGGTCGTTGACCCGGCGGGCGAGTCCCGCATTGCTGATTCCCGCGAGGGCGAGAACGGTGCCGAGTTTTTCGTTCGGCCCGCGTTGCTCCCTGGACATGCGCCACCCCTCGACACAGACGGCTGCCGGGCGGTGGCTGGACCGCACGGCATTCGTGCTGGGTCCCCCCGGGGGCAGTGGCACCCCTGACCGAGCGCACCGTGACGTGAGCCACGGGCACCCCGACCGAGCCTCCGCGCACCGCGATCCGGGCATCGCGCCCCGGGCCGCCACGCGCAGTGGCCGGAATAGCGGCCGCAAGAGCGTTTGGCCGATCCTCCAGGTATATGCCTCCGCGAAAACATCAGCACACACAGCGTAGTTCGCCGCATCCCAAGCGTTAAGAGGCGCAGTTCCGGATGGCGAGATTGTTGCCCGTACGGAAGTGCGTCGATGCCTCGGCGTGCTCCCGTTGTGTGGCCGTGCGCCCGTGCGTGCGCTCTTCTCCGGCCATGGCGGGAGCGCTTCCATTGACGGTGCGTGGGTCGGCCCGCTGCGCTGGAGTCAGTGGGCTGGGGGACACCGCCGCCTTCATCCCCGCGGGCGGCGGACCGGTCCGGGAGGCGAACACCGCCTCCCGGGCTGTGTGTTGCCTTCGAACGGTTCCGTTCTGGGCTCATCCCAGGCCGATTTGGCCGAAAACAACCCGTGCGCGGGGTGCGACATTTCGCCCACAGGTCACCCGGGGGCCGCCTCCGGGCCCGTCTCGTGGACCCTCTCGGGTCGTCCCGAAGGCGCCCTCGGAGCGTTCCCGTGGGGGAGCGCGTTGGTTCTTTCCTTCAACCACCCTCCCCCAGAGGCGTATTCACTGGCGTGCAAGCGCTCCCGTAGTCCTTCCCGCACGCCTCCTTCGTGGCAGCATGGGACCCCAGTTCTTCGGTGCACCGGTCGGCCGCGCCCGACGGCGCTTCGCCGACGGTTCGTCCACAGCCTGTGGAGGCAGCGATGCGGTGGTTGGTGGGGTGGAGCAGTACCACCGCGAGATCCTCCGTCGTGGGCTCGGCCGGAGCCACCGGTGAGAACGGCGAGACCGTGCACCCGGTGGGCTCCCAACTCCTGTGGGGCGACCCCGATCCGCTCTGGGCGGTGGGCGACTGGCGCGCCGACGAGGTGCGGACGGTGACAGCCGGTGAGCAGGCGCGCATCGCGGTGCTCGGCACCTGCGGCGCCTCCGACGAAGAGCTGCGGGTCGGCCTCCTCGCCGCCCGCGGCGGCGCCCTGCGCCATCTGACCGCCTGGTCCGGCAGTTACACGGCGGTCGTCCAGGTCGGCCGCCGCGTCATGATCGCCGGTGACCTCGCGGGCGCCCGCCCCGTCTTCTACACCCCCTGGTCCGGCGGCACGGCCTACGCGACGGCCGCGCTGCCCCTGGCCGACCTCATCGAGGCCCACCTGGACATCGGCCACCTCGCGGCGCTGCTCGCGGCCCCCGACGTCCCGGAGGCGCTGCACGACTCGACCCCGTACCAGGGCGTGCGACGCGTGCCCCCGGGGCATGCGCTGATCCTGCGCGCGGGCGCGCGGGAGATCGCCGGGTACGAACCGGTGGCCTCGCTGGCCGTCGCGGCGCCCCCCGGGGACGCCGACACCGCGGTGGACGGCGTCCGTGACGCCCTCGTCGATGCGGTACGCGCCCGCCTCACCGCCCCGCGCCACGTGCCCGGCACGGACGTCGACCCCGGCCCGGTGCCCGGAATGGGCCCCGCCGAACGGCGCGCGGCCCGCGGCATGCCGGTGCCCGGCATCGGAGCCGACCTCTCCGGAGGACCCGCTTCGGGAACCCTCGCCCTCCTCGCGGCCGGTCTGCCCGGGATGCCGGGCACCGTTCTCGGGCACGGCACGGGCGCGGGCGAGCGGCTCCTCGCCGTCACCTTCAACGACCTGGCCGTCGACGGCCGCGAGGCCGAACTGGAACGGGCCGGTGCCATCGCCGCCAACCCGCGCCTGCACCACGTGGTCGTCGCCGCAGGTGAGGACGGACTGCCCTACGCCGACCTGGACGGCCCGCTCACGGACGAGCCGAGCGCTGTCCTGGTCACGGCCCAGCGCCACCGCGCCCGGCTCTCCTCGGGCAGCGCCGACCACTTCACGGGCTACGGCGCCCGGCAGGTCCTCGACGCTCACCCGGCCCGCCTCGCCGACCTCCTGATGGACCGCAAGCGGCGTCACCTGGTGCGCCCCGTCGCCGCCCTGGCGAAGGCCGACGGCTCGGTCCTCGTCCCCGCGCGCGTGTACGGCGCCGCACGCAAACTGGCCCGCATGCCGCACCGCGCGGGCGTCGAATCGCTCGCCGAGCGGCTGCTGCACCGCAGCTTCGAGGAACCGGGCGGCGCGGTCGGGGCGTCGCTCGCCGCCCTGGCGTGGGCCAGGCCCGGACCCGCCGCGCGCTGGCTGACCGGCGAGGCCCTCGCTGAAGTATCGGTTCGTCTCCAGGACACGACGATGCGTCCGGGCGGTCCTGGCCAACGCCCCGGCGAGTTCCGCGCGCGGGCCGCCCTCGCCCGGCACGCGGCGGACCTGCGCGTCCTGGAACAGGCGGCCGAGGTGCGCTTCCAGCGCCTGCACGCGCCCTTCCTGGACAACCAGGTCGTCCGCGCCTGCCGGGCCCTTCCCGAAGCCCTGCGCGTGCAGCCCGGGGCGCGGGCCGCGATCCTGCGCACCGTCCTCGAAGGCGCCGGGGTCGCCGAGCTGCCGCCCGGCTGGGGCGCACCGTCCCACGCCTCGAACGCGGCCGCCGCCCGCACCGGTATCCGCGTGGCCGTGGACGACCTGATCGCCCTCTTCGACACGCCTCTCCTCGCCCAGGCGGGCCTGGTGGAGGCCCGAGTCGTCCGCAAGGCCCTGCGCTCGGCCGCCGAGGGAGAACCCCTTCCGCTCGATGGCCTGGCCGACCTGGTCTCCACCGAACTGTGGCTGCGCCGGCTCCTGTCGCGAAGAGGAACGTGCTGGACGGGGACTCCAGCACGACAACGAGCCGTTCCTACGGGGAGTGTGGTTCCGCAGAGGGGGGCTCTAGGGATGGGGCGGCGGCCGTCGAGCGGGGCGTCGGCGGTCTGAGGCGGGTCCCCGGGAGTCGCGCCGGGTCGCGAGCTCCTGGCGAGGGCGTACTCGCGCAGCCCCCTGTGGATGCGGCCTCCGTAGACGCAGTCTCCGTAGACACGGCCCCAGTGGACGTACAGCGCAGCCGGAACGCTGCACTCCGGGAGCCGACGACGCCGCGGCAACGCGCACCCCGAAGAAACCGTGCGCCCCAGAGCACTCCACCGGGGAGAATGACCGGGTGCGGTACAAAATCCTGGGCGCCACCGAGGCGTACGACAGTCATGGCGCCCCCCTGCCCGTAGGGGGCCAGCGGCTGCGCGCCCTGCTCGCAGCCCTCGTGCTCCGAGCCAACCGCACGGCCACCGTCGGCACCCTCATCGACGAGGTCTGGGCGGCCGACCCGCCGACCGACGCCCCCGCCGCCCTGCAGGCCCTCGTCGGCCGCCTGCGCCGCGCCCTGGGCAAGGACGCCGTCGTATCGGCCCCCGGCGGCTACCGCCTGGCCGTCGCCCCCGAGGACGTCGACCTGTACCGCTTCGAGCGCCTCGCGCGCGAGGCCAGGACCGCGCTGGACCGCGGCGACGCGGCGGCCGCCGCCCGCGCCCTGCGCGAAGCGCTCGCCCTGTGGCGCGGCCCCGCCCTCGCCGACCTGCCCGACCGCAGCGCCGCGGCACGCCCCGAGGCCCTGCGCGCCGAGGCCGTCCGCGCGCGGATCGAGGCGGACCTGCTCCTTGGCCGCGCGCCCGACGTCGTACCGGAACTGCGCGAACTGACCGCCCTTCAGCCGTACGACGAGACGTTGCGCGCCCTCCTCATCCGCGCCCTGCGCGACGCCGGCCGCGGAGCCGCCGCACTCGCCGCCTACGAGGAGGCGCGCCGCGCCCTCGCCGAGGGCCTGGGCACCGGGCCAGGGCCTGAACTGCGAGCACTGCACGCACAGTTGCTCGGCGGGCCGGACGAGACGGCCCCGCCCCGGGCGGCGACCCCGTCGAGGACGGCGACCCCGTCGAGGGCGGTGCCCGCCGAACGGCCCGCCCCCGTCGAACGGCCCGCCCCCGTCGAGCGGTCAGCCCCCGTCGAGCGATCGGCCCCCGTCGAGCGGAAGGGGAACATCCGTACCCGCTTGACGTCTTTCGTCGGCCGGGAACCAGAACTCGCCGCCATCCGTTCCGACTTGCACAGGGCCCGCCTCGTCACCCTCACCGGACCGGGCGGCTCCGGCAAGACCCGCCTCGCCGAGGAAGCCGCCGCCGGGCATCCGCAGGCATGGCTGGCCGAGCTCGCCCCGCTCGACCACCCCAGGGCGGTGCCCGGCGCTGTCGTCAGCGCGCTCGACCTGCGCGAGACCGTCCTGATGACCAGCGAACTGACCGCGCCGCAGGACGACCCGGTCGCCCAGCTCGTCGAGTACTGCGCCCAGCGCAGCCTGCTCCTGCTCCTTGACAACTGCGAACACGTCATCGGCGCCGCCGCCGAACTCGCCGAGACCCTCCTCACGCACTGCCCGGGCCTCACCATCCTCGCCACCAGCCGCGAACCCCTCGGCGTGCCGGGCGAGTCGGTGCGCCCCGTGGAGCCGCTCCCGCCCGACCCCGCGCACCGCCTGTTCGCCGAGCGGGCCGCGGCGGTACGGGCCGGGTTCGACCCCGAGGAGGACGCGGCGGCCGTCGCGGAGATCTGCCGCCGTCTGGACGGCCTGCCGCTCGCCATCGAACTGGCCGCCGCCCGCCTGCGGTTGCTCACCCCGCGCCAGATCGCCGACCGCCTCGACGACCGCTTCCGCCTCCTGACCAGCGGAAGCCGCACGGTGCTGCCCCGCCAGCAGACCCTGCGGGCCGTCGTCGACTGGTCCTGGGAACTCCTTGACGAGGCCGAGCGGTCCGTCCTTCGCGAGGTGTCCGTCTTCGCAGGCGGCTGGGACCTCCCGGCCGCGGAGGCCGTCTGCACCGAGCCCGCCACGGACCTGATCGGCGCCCTCGTCGACAAGTCCCTGGTCGTGACCGTCCCCGCGGGCCCCGGGGACAGAGGCATGCGCTACCGCCTCCTGGAGACCATCCACGAGTACGCGAGCGAGCGCGCCGCCGAGACCCCGGAGCTGCTCGCCGCGGCCGGCGCACGCCACTCGGCGTACTTCGCCGCCCTCGTCGCCCGCGCCGACCCCCTCATCCGCTCGGCGGAGCAACTGCCGTGGATCACCTGCCTGGAGGTCGAGCTCGACAACATCCGGGCGGCCCTGCACCGCTTCATCGAGGCCGGTGACGTGGCCGCGGCGATCACGATGGTGCTGCACACGGGCTGGTTCTGGTGGCTGCGCAACTACCGCAGCGAGGGCGCCGACTGGATGGGCCGTGTCGTGGGGCTCGCCCCGGAAGGCCTGCCCGCCGAGGACGACCCGCTGTACTGGCCGTGGATGAACCTGCGGATACTGCATCTCTTCCTGGTCGCGGAGTCCAGGCCCGGGGACGGGGAGGAGCGCCCCGGCAGCCTGGCCGACGTGGAGTACGTCGAGGCGTTGCGCGCCGCGTTCATGCGGCCGGGCCCCGAGTCCGCCCGCTTCCCCGGGCTGATCTGGCCGTTCACCATCTTCTTCACCGGCGGCACCCACGAGGACGCCGTGATTCCGCTGAACCGTACGGTCGAGAACTGCCGCAGGTACGGCGGCGAATGGGACCTGGGCGTCATCCTCATGTTCCGCGCCCACATGGCCGTCGACATGCCCGGCAACCTCTCGGGCGTCGACGAGGACCTGGCGGAGCTGCGGGCGCTGAGCCGCCGGGTCGGCGACCGCTGGATGCGCGCCCAGGTGTGCAGCGCGGCGGGCGAGGCGGCCATGGCCCGCAGCCACCACGAGGAGGCCCGCGCCGAGTACGAGGAGGCGCTCCGCCTCGCCCACGAGGTGAGCGCGTACGCCGAGGCGCCGTTCCTGCTCGCCCGGCTCGCCGAGATCGCCTACCGCGAGGGCGACCGGGACGTCGCGTCCAAGGTCCTCGACGAGGCGAGCCAGGAGGCCGACCGGTCAGGGGTGACGGACTCGCGCGCCTTCGTCCGGCTCCTCCGGGCACTGATGCTCCTCGACGACGGGGACATCGCCGGAGCCCGCAGGCTGTGGGAGGCGGCGCGGAGCGAGTCCGCGTACGGCACGCCGCCCCCGCAGTTCGAAGCGGCCGTCGGAGGCCTGGAGGCACGCATCGTCGCGGCTGAGTCGGGCCCGGCCGAGGGGCTGCCGATCGTGGTCGCCGCACTGCGCGCGGCTCTGACGACCCAGTGCTCCGAGGTCATCCTGGCCTCCCTGGCGGACAGCACCGCCGTGCTCCTGAGCGACCTCGGCGACCACGCGCGTGCGGCCCGGGTGCTCGCCGCCGCCACTTCCCTGCGCAACGGATACCCGCGCCCGATGCCGGAGTCGGTACAGGCCGAGCGCACGGAGAGCGCGGCCGTCGCCGCGCTCGGCCCGGACGGGTACGAGCGGGAGCGCGCCGCGGGCAGCAGGCTGACGACCGAGCAGGTGCTCACCGAGACGGAGCAGTCGCAGGACTAGTTGCAGGTCATGCGGGACTGCGCCCAGTCCGCGAGGGCCACCGTGTCGAACGGCGAGTGCGGTTCGACGACGAGCCTGACCGTCTTGCGGCCGGTCAGGTTCACCCGCACGGGCACCGCAGGATCACCGCCCTTGACCAGCGGGGACTGCCACAGCCGCGCCCCGTCCCCGTACACGGAGAAGCGCACCTTGCCGAGCCCCATCGTCATGTCGTCGACACCGACGACCGCGTCGTACGTCGAACAGCTGCGGTTCAGGTCGATCGTGACGGAGGACTTGCCGTGCACGGTCACGCCGTGGGAGTACCGCTTGTCGGCGACCGACAGGCCCCAGCGCTGCCACACCCAGCTGGACTCGGTGAGCCGCATCTCGGGCTTGGTGCCGTCGCCCGTGAGGCCGTAGGCGAGCTCGTTCCACTGGTAGACCCGGGGGGCCGGAGGCGGTGGGGGCGGCGGCTTCGGGGGCGGGGTCGGCTTCGGCGGCTTCGGCGTGGGCTCGGGGGCCGGCGGGGGCGGCTTCGGCCTGGGGGGCTTCTCCTTCGCCGGAGGCTTCGGCTTCGGCGTGGGGGTGGGGGTCGGCTTGGGGGTCGGCTTCGGCGCGGGCGGCGGGGTCGGCCTGGGCTTCGGCTTCGGGGGCGGCGGCTTCTGCGGCACGATCGACTCGGAGACCGCGGGCTCCTTGGCCTTCGGCGGCGGGTCCGCCTTGGGCTTGCCGCCGCCTCCGGTGAGGGCGAGCGCCGCGGCGACCCCGGCGGCCACCACGACGCTCGCCGCGATCCCGGCCTTCGCCGGAGCGCCGAGCCCTTCGGAAGCGACGGCTCCGCCTCCCGCGGCCGACCCGCCGGAGGAGCCGCCCGCGGCGGCCGCACCGGCGGCTCCCGCCGCGCCCGCGCCCGCCGTACCGCCGCCGATGAGCGCGGCGGCCTTCGCATATCCGGCGGCACCGAACCAGCCGATGACGGCGACCGGCACGACCGCGGGGATGCCGCTCGCGACGTCCTTGATCTGGCCCGCGGCCAGCCGGCACTTGGCGCACTCCGCCAGGTGCTTGCGCAGGCCGCGCTCGGCGCGGGTGCGCAGGCCGCCGCGCGCATAGGCGCCGAGCCGGTCGGCGTAGCGCGCGCACTCCTCGCTCTCGGTGAGCGTCGCGCTCACGTGCGCCTGCAGATAGGCCTGTTTCAGACCCTCGCGGGCGCGGCTCGCGAGGACGCGCGTGCCGTTGGCGTCGAGGCCGAAGAGCGTGGCGACGTCGCTCGGGGACTCCTCCTCGACCTCCGTGTGCCACAGCACGGCCTGCCAGCGCTCCGGCAGGCTCCGGAAGGCCTGCATGGCCATCGACTGCTCGGCCTCGTGCATCGCGCGGACGTCCGCGCCCAGGTCCAGAGTGTCGTCGTCAGCGACCTCGGCACCGCGGACGGCCTGCGCCGCGAACACCGCGAAGTCGTCGACCAGGTGCTCGCGCTTCGCGGACTTCGTCCACCCCGCGGCGACCCGGCGCACGGTGGTCAGCAGATAGGCGCGCACGGCGTGCTCGGGCCCGCTGCCGCCGCGCACCGCCTGCAGCATGCGGGCGAACACCTCGGCCGTGAGGTCGTCGGCCGTGTGGGCGTCGCGGCAGCACGTACGGGCATAGCGGCGGACGGCATCGGCATGGCGGCGGTACAGCGCTTCGTACGCGGAGTCGTCGCCGCCCCGCATCCGGGCGATCAAGTCGGCGTCGGACACCGGGCCTTCGCCGCCCGTCGGCAGCGGGACTCCTGCACCGGCCGCACGCTGCGAGGGCACACTGGGCTCGGCCGCGGAGTCCGGTGGCGAGTCCGCGGAGGCCACACCCGCACCGGCCGAGGCTCCCGCACCGGCCGAAGCTTCCGCACCGCCACCGGGGCGGCCCTGCGGCGGCACCTGCCGGGAGGGCAGCTCGCCGGGTCCCGCGTCGGCGCTGCCCGAGGGGGCCTCCTCGCCGAAAGCGCCGGACGACTCGTCCCGACCGTCAACACTCATCGCGGAACGCCCCCGGTTGCACACTCAGACCCGACCACCGGGAAAGCGTGCCACACGGTCGCGCCACAGCCGATGGAGACGACGGTCAACCACCCGTCCGGGGCGATTTCCCGAAACAGAGCACTATCGTTCACCCATTCGGGGAAGGCTCAACGACCGCACTCGTACACGGGGTTGAACCTCCCACCGCATGGGAGCACCGAGAAGGCGAGCCGCGAAGCGGGCCGCGAGAGCGCCCCGGTCGGCTACGCGGGCCGCGACCGCAGCCCTTCGAGCAGGATGTCGAGCAGCCGCGAAGAGGCCGCCGCCTGCTGCGCCGCGTCCGGCAGCGAGGGTGCCGCCGTCGCGATCACGAGCAGCACGTCCGCCACCGTCACGTCCGCCCGCAGCGCGCCCGCCGCACGGGCCCGCTCCACAAGACGGCCGACGACATCGAGCAGCGTCGCCGCCCCCGCGTCGTCCTCCAGCGAGGTCGACTCCTCGACCGGCGCCTGGCGCTGTTCCACGAGGCGCAGCTCGGGAGAGTCCGGGACCGACTGCCGCTGCTGCGGCACCCGTGCCTCGTCCACGGCGGCGCCGTCCTCGACGCCCACCCGCAGCACCTGCGGCGGCAACAGCCGGCCCGCACCCGACGCCACGGACGTCCGCAGGAAGCGCGAGAGCGCCGACCACGGCTCGTCCTCCTGCCCGAGCGCCGCACGCGCCTGGTCGGTCAGCCGGGAGGTCTCCTCCTCGGCTATCCGCCTGACCAGCACGTCCTTGCTCGGGAAACGTCGGTAGACGGTGCCGACCCCGACCCGCGCGCGGCGCGCCACGTCCTCCATCGGCGCGCCGTAACCCAGCTCGCCGAAGACCTCGCGGGCCGCCCTCAGTACATGTTCGAGATTGCGCTGTGCGTCGACACGCAGCGGTGTCGTGCGCGCTCCTTCCCCCATGTCGCGTCCGTTCCCACCCGGGCCGACGGCTGACGCCGTCATGCCGGCGGAAGTCCAGTGAGTCTCCTGAATGTGCATACACGTTCCCCCGGTAATGACGTCTCCCCCCGGAGACACTCCCCGTCATTGACTACCGACGTGTGAGGAGCGAGCCCTTCCGCGAACCGGAATTTCGGCTCGACGAGCGCATCCCCCGACACCCCGACGTCACACGAACATAGTTGAGCGGGGGTCAATTCAGAAGAGGTGGGTTCCGCACAGCGCGCCCCCCGATCGGAGTACGCGCCCTTTCCGGCCTACTTGCACCCCGCCCCCGTACCCCCCTCGGCCCCGCTGACCTGCACACCTTTCACGCCCCGCGAGGCCCCCGCGAGCCGTTCGCACACACTGTGCCCGGTCACACAAATTGCCGGGCCTGTGGACAAACTCCAAAGCCGGGTGCGTCATGGGATGGTGAAGGCTGCGATCTCCCGGGGGACCACCCCCGCGTCCCAGGACTGTGTACGCATTCTCGTCGTCGGCGGCGGCTACGTCGGCATGTACACCGCGCTGAGACTCCAGCGAAAGCTGAAACACGAGCTCAAGCGCGGCGAGGTCGAGATTGTCGTGATCACCCCCGACCCGTACATGACCTATCAGCCGTTCCTGCCCGAAGCGGCGGCCGGCTCCATCTCGCCGCGCCACGTCGTCGTCCCGCTGCGCCGTGTCCTCGACAAGTGCCACATCGTCATCGGCGAGGTCGCGTCCATCGAGCACGCCAAGCGCACCGCCTCCTTCACCACCCTCGCCACCGAGGAGGAGGGCGCGGGCAACGCGCAGATCACCTACGACGAACTCGTCCTGGCCCCCGGCTCCATCGCGCGCACGCTGCCCGTGCCGGGCCTCGCCGAGTACGCCATCGGCTTCAAGACCGTCGAAGAGGCCATCGGCCTGCGCAACCACGTCATCGAACAGATGGACATCGCCTCCTCCACCCGCGACCCCGCGATCCGCGACGCCGCCCTGACCTACGTCTTCGTAGGAGGCGGATACGCCGGAGTCGAGGCGCTCGGCGAACTGGAGGACATGGCGCGCTACGCCACCCGCTACTACCACAACATCAAGCCCGAGGACCTGAAGTGGATCCTCGTCGAGGCGGCGGGCCGGATCCTGCCCGAGGTCGGCGAGGAAATGGGCAAGTACACGGTGCGCGAGCTGCGAAGGCGCAATATCGACGTACGCCTGGAGACCCGCCTTGACTCCTGCGAGGACCGGGTCGCCGTCCTCAGCGACGGCTCCCGCTTCCCCACCCGCACCGTCGTGTGGACCGCGGGCGTCAAGCCCCATCCCGTCCTCGCCGCGTCCGACCTGCCGCTGAACGAACGCGGCCGCCTCGCGTGCACCCCACAGCTGACCATCGACGGCACCACGCACGCGTGGGCGGCGGGAGACGCCGCCGCCGTCCCCGACGTAACGGCCGACCAGCCGGGCAAGGAATGCGCGCCCAACGCCCAGCACGCGGTACGCCAGGCCAAGGTCCTCGGCGACAACATCATCGCGTCCCTGCGCGAGAAGCCCCTCCAGGAGTACACGCACAAGTACGTGGGCTCCGTGGCCTCCCTGGGACTGCACAAAGGTGTCGCGCACGTCTACGGACGCAAGCTGAAGGGCTACCCTGCCTGGTTCATGCACCGCGTCTACCACTTGAGCAGAGTGCCGACCATCAACCGCAAGTCCCGTGTGCTCGCCGAATGGACCCTGTCCGGCCTGTTCAAACGCGAGATCGTCTCCCTCGGATCGCTCGAACACCCTCGTGCGGAGTTCGAACTCGCGGCCGGTGGCGAGCGCCCGAAGGAGTCCCCCTGACCGGAGTCAGGAACTCCCCGCGCAAGACCGGCGTCTGACGGATGTCAGTCCGTTCGGTCAGACTGTTCGTGTGACCATGGGCCGGCCGTCAGGCCGACACCAGGGACGTCCCGCTCTCGACAGGCTGTGTTCCCGATCCAGAAGCGTTCCCGATCCAGAAGCGACACCACGAGGCCTACCGCAGTGAACTTCACGCGCTGGAGCGCCCGGCTCCCCGGAACGCAGCGCCGCGCAGCAGCGCGGACCGAACAGGCGGTCGCCGCCACGCCACGCGGCGACGGCTCCGTCCCCGCCGCCCGCGCGGAGCGGCCCTCCGACGGAGCCGAGACAGGCCCGCCGGACGGCGCCGTCGGCCTCGCGGGCCTCGACGAACTGCCGGCCCGCGAGGTGCTCGACCGCATCCCCGCCCTCGTTGCCCTCGTGCACGGCGCCGACCACCGCATCGCGTACGTCAACGACGCGTACGTAGCCGCCTTTGGTCCCCGCCCCGTCGGCGAACCCGCCCGCGTGGCCCTGCCCGAACTGGACGAGCTGAGCCTGCTGCCACTCCTGGACCAGGTCCTGCGCAGCGCGAAGCCGCGCACCGTCAAGTCCCGCAAGGCACCCTCCGGCCGCTCGTACACCTTCACCTGTACCCCCGTGACGCTGCCGCTCGGCGGCTCCGCCGCGGGTCCCGAAGAGGGCGGCGGCGTCCTCGTGTTCGCCGCCGACGTCACCGACCACGCGGAGGCCGCCGAGCGGCTGCGCACCAGCGAGCGGGCCCAGCGCGAGACGGCCGTCACCCTCCAGAAGTCCCTCCTGCCCCAGGAACTGGAACAGCCCGACGACCTGCGCATCGCCGCCACCTACCAGCCGGGCGGCACCGAAGCCGCGGTCGGCGGCGACTGGTACGACGTGATCACCCTCGGCGGCGGCCGCACCGCCCTCGTCATCGGCGACGTGATGGGCCGCGGCGTGCGCGCGGCGGCCGTCATGGGCCAGCTCCGCACGGCCGTCCGCGCGTACGCCCGCCTGGACCTGCCCCCGCACGAGGTCCTGCAGCTCCTGGACGGCCTGGCCGCCGAGATCGACGCCAGCCAGATCGCCACCTGTGTCTACGCGGTGCACGACCCGAACGAAGGAAGCCTCGTCTACGCCTCGGCCGGACACCTGCCGATCCTCGTACGCGACGAGAACGGCACGATCCACCGCGCCGAAGAACCCACAGGCCCCCCGCTCGGCACCGGCGGCTGGCTGCACACCTCCGGCTCCGTCCCGCTCGGCCCCGGCTCCACCGCCGTCCTCTACACGGACGGCCTGGTCGAGCGGCGCAGCGAGGACATCGACGAAGGAGTGTCCTCCCTGGAGCGCGCCCTGGCCGGCGCCACCGGCACACCCCAAGTGGTGTGCGACCGGCTGATCCGCGCCCTGGGCGTCGCGGCCGACCACGACGACGACGTCGCCGTCATGGTCGTCCAGCACCCCGCCCGCACCGGCACGAACGCCGAGCTCTTCAGGAACGCCGCCCTGGAACTGCTCGGCGGCGTGGAAGCGGCACCACGCGCGCGTGCCTTCGCCACCGGCGTCCTCGCCAGCTGGCGCTTCTCCCCGGAACTGCACGACCTGGGCGTCCTCGCGGCCAGCGAACTGGTCGCCAACTCCCTCCAGCACGGCACCCCGCCGATGCGGCTGCGGCTGCGCCGCACCGACCGCCGGCTGATCATCGAGGTCACCGACGGCGACGACCACCTGCCGCGCCGCCGCCGCGCCGAACCTGCCGACGAGGCGGGACGCGGCATCGCCATCGTCGCCACGATCGCGTCGAACTGGGGCTCGCGCCGCACACCGGGCGGCGGCAAGGCCGTCTGGTGCGAGTTCGCGCTCCCGAAGTAGCCGCTCTCCGCGCAGTCGCTCCCCGCACGGAGCCCGCGCGACGCCCCGAACTTCAGGCGTCGGCCGTCGCGGGCTCCGCGGCCGTCGGGCCGCCCTGCGCCACCACCGGGCTCTTGGCCAGCGACGGCTGGTTCTGCACCGGGGTGAGCTGACGCCCCAGACGCACCGCGAGCACCGTCATGCCCAGCGAGAACAGCACGAACGTCACGATGTACGGCATGTGCAGCGCGGCACCCATCGGCCCGCCCACGGCCGGACCGACCGCGAGGGCCAGCTGCTTCACCAGGGCGAAGGCCGAGTTGTACTGACCGACCATGCCGCCCGGCGCCAGATCCGCGACCAGCGGCGCGACGGTCGGCGACAGCATCGCCTCACCGAGCCCGAAGAGCGCGTACGTCGAGATGAACGCGGCGGTCGCCATCTCCTGGCTGCCGTGCCCGACACCCGCGTACCCCGCGAGCAGCCACGCGAAGGCCCAGATCAGGCCTACGGAGGCGATCACCCGGGACCGCTTGCGGCGCTCGACGAACTTCAGGACGGCGAACTGCGCGATCACGATCACCGCCGTGTTGGCGGCGAGCGCGATGCCGAGCGTCGACGCCGAGATGCCCGCGGCCTCCACGCCGTACGCGGAGAGCCCCGACTCGAACTGTCCGTAGCAGGCGAAGAAGATCACGAAGCCGAGCACGCACAGCTGCACCATGGCCTTGTGCTTCAGGAGCGCGCGCATGCCGCCCCGCGGGGCCGAGGCGTCCTTCGGCATCGAGTCCTGGATGGACGGCGCGTGCGGAAGCCGCACGGTCAGCGCGATGGCCGCGAGAACCAGGAACATCACGGACTCGATGGAGAACAGCAGCGTGAAGCTGCCGGGACGGCTCTCGTCGACGATCTGGCCGCCGATGAGACCACCGATGCCGAGGCCCAGGTTCTGCAGGAAGAACTGCGTCGCGAAGGACCGCGTACGAGTGGCGGGCGTCGACGACCAGACGATCATCGTCGCAAGGGCAGGCTGCATGACCGCCGTGCCCGCGCCGAGCAGCGACGCGGCCAGGATGGCCGTCGGCTCGCTGTTCGCGAGGCCGAGCGCGACCGCACCCACGGAGGCGACGACCGCCGCTCCCACGAGCACCGGGAGAGGGCCGCGACGATCGATGACGCGGCCGGTGACGGGCAGGACGATCAGAGCGGCCATGGCAAAGGCGGCAAGGACGATCCCTGCCGTACTGGCCCCCAGATCCCGCACCTGCGCCACATAGACGTAGAGGAACGGAACCGTGAACCCGATGCCGAACGCGCTCAGCGCGCTGCCTGCCTGAATACGACGCATCGCTGCGCCCATCGCCCTGGTCACTTTCACCTGCCTTAGGAGTCGGAGTGAAGACTTAGAAGTGAAGACTTCGAAGCTAAAGTTAGGATCTAAACAATACACACTGAAGGACTTCAACGCCAAGTAGGGCCGTGCCATACTGCGGCCATGGGTGACACCCCCGGCCCGAGCGAGCCGACACTTGAACAACAGATCGCCGCGTACCAGCGGGAGTTCCAGGACCTCGACCCCCAGGTCGAGGAGATCGTCTCGGCCCTCGGCCGCCTGAACCGCCGCATGAACGTCGCCTACGGGCGCCAGACCGCGACCCTCGGCATCAGCAACGCCGAGTGGGAGGTCCTCAAGGCCCTCGTCCTCTCCGGAGCCCCGTACCAAATGGGCCCCGGCGAACTGGCCAAGGGCCTCGGCCTCACCCCGGCCGCCATGACGCACCGGATCGACCGCATGGTGGCGGAGGGGCTGGTCACCCGGGACCGCGACGAGTCCAACCGCGTCCGCGTGATCGTCGAGCTCACCGCGGAGGGCCGCGAGAAGTGGCTGGAGGCGATGCGCCTGGCCACGGTCTTCGAGGAGGACCTCCTCCAGGACCTTTCGCAGGACGAGCGGGGCGTCCTGGGCGAGGTGCTGACCCGTCTTCTACGTCGCGTGGAGCACGCCCAGCCGGACGCCGGCGGCCGCCTCACCGACCTGGACTGAGGCCTGGCCGACACGTGCACGGTGGAGGTTGACGGTCACCTGCCCGACCCGTATAGTTCTTCGGGTTGCCACGGAGCCGTAACGGTTCTGCGACAGCACCTCCCGCCGCGATCGTGCGGCAAATCAAACTCTGCACAACCTCCCAACGGAACCCATTCGGCATGCCCGAATTCAATTCCAAGGCTCGATTATGAGTCGCCGGGAAAACCCGCTAGAGTTTGAGACGTCGGAACGGCCCAACAGCCGCGAAGACAACCCCACTTCGACTGGGATTCAGGCCCGAAAGGATCTGATAGAGTCGGAACCGCCGAAAGGGAAACGCGAAAGCCGAAAGGCCGGAGCGGGAACCGGAAAGGCACCGAGGAAGTCGGACACGAAAGAGTCTGATAGAGTCGGAAACGCAAGAACGAAGTAACGAAGAACAAAAAGAAACACCGAAGGGAAGCGCCCGGAGGAAAGCCCGAGAGGGTGAGTACAAAGGAAGCGTCCGTTCCTTGAGAACTCAACAGCGTGCCAAAAGTCAACGCCAGATATGTTGATACCCCGACTTGCTTCGGCGAGTTGGAGGTTCCTTTGAAAAAGTCCTGTACGGCATTTGTTCGTGTAGGCAACACAGCGAGGACGCTGTGAACGGCCGGGATTATTCCTCCCGACCGTTCCGCTCTCGTGGTGTCGCACCGGATTACCGGTACACATTCACGGAGAGTTTGATCCTGGCTCAGGACGAACGCTGGCGGCGTGCTTAACACATGCAAGTCGAACGATGAAGCCCTTCGGGGTGGATTAG